>JBLHRW010000122.1:0-11939 GCA_047626445.1 Neolewinella sp. | reverse complement strand
CAGTAGACGATGTCCTGGCCGGAAGAGATGTAGCATTGGCCCAAACCAAAACCTTCGGCTGCTCCACCAAATGGGCCTGGAAGGCCGACTATAAAGTCAAAGACGAAGCCAAATGGCTGGAAGAACTGGTGGATATGAAAACCATTGATATTGCCGGCGCGAAATCATTGCTCAAAAACGAAGACTCCGGCAAGCTCCGCCTTATCAATCTCTGGGCCACCTGGTGCGGCCCCTGCGTGGCCGAATACCCCGATTTTCTGGTCCTCCACCGAATGTACAGCGGTCGGGATTTCGAATTTGTTTCCATCAGCACCGATAAGCCCGACCGGGGTGCTCAGGCACTGAAGTTCCTGGAGAAAACGAACTCTTCCGTTACCAATTACCATTTCAGCGGGGAAGACATCTACGAGTTGGTGGAGGCCATTGACCCAGACTGGAACGGCGCCATTCCTTACACGATTATGGTGGACCCAGATGGTAAAGTTGTCTATCGCCATCAGGCAGAGGTCGACTTTCTGAAGCTTCGCCGGGTGATTGTTGATCACCCCCTGATTGGTCGGTATTTCTAAGATGTAGTTTTTACGCCAACTCCCGGAACAAAAGTGCCGTAACTCCATTAAAAAGAAATGGAAAAGACGTTAACTCCAGAAGAAATCGACCGCATCATCGCCATGGCCTGGGAAGACCGTACCCCTTTCAGCGCCATCGAATACCAGTTTGGGCTGACCGAGGCGGACGTGATCAAACTCATGAAGCGGGAATTGAAACTGGGTAGTTGGAAACGCTGGCGCGCTCGGGTACAAGGCCGCAAGACGAAGCACGTTGCACTGCGTGGAGACGGCGTGGAACGTTTTAAGTCTAAGGCGCAGAAGCAGATCACTTACAATAAGATATCTAAGAAGAAGTATTGAGGTCCGCCAGGAGGCTTAGGGCCGGAGGTCCGTCTGGCGTAGCGTGGGGGCTTGCCCTCATGTCTTCGTTGGTGCGATTTGCTATTTACGCGTCATTCCATACGAGCAATAGCGTCTCAACAGAATACAGTACCTTCCCAAAAAACAAACTCCCCCGTGGCAAAAATTGACCTCAACAACATTCCTACTACCGCTCCCAAGGATCTGGACAAAGACGAAGCTAAAGAAATCACCCGAAAACGGGCCAAGCGTATTGGTGAGTTGCATCGATTATTGGTGGCAGAAGGCAAGCATGGCGTCCTGATGATCCTTCAGGGCATGGACTCGAGTGGAAAAGATGGGGCCGTAAAGAATGTCTTTGGCGAGTGTACGCACCTGGGGGTACGGACGGCAAGCTGGAAAAAGCCTACCGAAGAAGAATTTGCCCATGATTTCCTGTGGCGCATCCACAAGCAGGTTCCACGAAAAGGAGAACTGGTGATCTTTAACCGCAGCCATTACGAGGAAGTCCTGATTCAGCGCGTACACGGCTGGACGGATGAGGCCGGCGTCGACCGCCGCTTTGACTCCATCAATGCCTTCGAAAGCCTACTTGCCAACGAGGGCAATACCCTGATTATCAAATGCTACTTACACTTGAGTAAAGACCAGCAAGCTGAAGAGCTGATGGAACGCGTTAACGAGCACGATAAGCACTACAAGCACAACGACGGCGACTGGGAAGAACGTGAACACTGGGACGCTTACCGCAAGGCCTATAACGACGTCTTAAACCGCAGTGACATCCCCTGGCACATCGTTCCCGTTGACCAGCGCTGGTACCGCGACTACGTCATGACGGAGGTCGTCCTGAATGCTTTGGAAAACCTGGACATGGAATGGCCGGGGCTGGAGACGGAACGGGAATGGTAGCTTGGTTCAGCAGCCTTTAGGCTGCCTGGGTGGTACTCCTCGGGGTGAGGAGCTCCTGCTCCGAATGGTATGGGGGCAACAATAATTAAAAGAGCAGGGTAGGGATCTCCCTTTTTTTCTTGCTCCTTTTGTCCATTACTTCGCACCTGCGGCCGCGCCCTGATCATACCCTTCGTTCCATGCCCCAAATAGGAAGCCCCCGATCACGCTAAGTGACCGGGGGCTTCTTAATTCAGGTTGCTGCTAAAGCAGCGCGGCAATTATTCAAAGATGTAGCGGATACCAACCTGGCCCTGGAAGCGGCTGGACTGTATGCCGGCGTCATCTACGAACGGCTCAAGCTCGTTATCCTCGTTCAGGAGGGCTGGGTTGAAAGAGTAGGTAGGCGTCAGAGAGCCGTCTTCGAAACCTTCGAAGTTCAAGACCTGGTAGGTGTTGGGAACAAAGAAACGACGTCCCCACTTTTCACTCAGCAGGTTGGTGAAGTTCAGGGCATCGAAGCTCAGCTGGAGGCGGTTTTTACCGGCCAGTGGGATGTCTTGTACAATTCTGATGTCAACAACAGAAGACCAAGGTCCACGGTCACCGTTACGCTCAGCGTACTTGCCGCGGCGAGTGCTGGTGTAGTCATTGGTACTGAGGAAAGCTTCGAAAGCTGCTGTCTGCTGAGCGGCAGTGTAGTCAACACCACCGAAGGTCTCATCTACAAAATTCATCTCGGCTTCGTTAGCAGGAATGTAAATCAAGCTGGCCTCGCGGCTGTCGGTACGACCGTTTAGACGACCGTTGTCGTTGTAGATCAGTGAGTACGGGCGGCTTTGAGCTGTCTCGCTGATTACCGTAAGGGTCGTTGCAAGGTTTTTGTTAGCACCGTAAGAGAAACGCTTGCTGACTACACCGAGGAAGCGGCTGCCACCAGAGAAGTTTGAGCGGTAGAGCTGCTGGTCGATGTTACGACCGTTTACAGAGCTGAGCCCACGCCACTGGCTGGAGTTCTGGCTGCTGGTACCGTCAAAAACACTGTAAGCATCACCGTAAGAGTAGCTGGCCTGTACGAAGAAACCATTAGAGAATGGACGCTGGAGGTTGGCGGTTAGGTTGTAACCGTAACCTTCGCTGGTGTTGTAACCGAGTACGATACGGCCGTAGCCATCACTGGTTTCAGAGGGAGCATCATCACCATTACCGAAGTAATTGCGGTTGTCGGGGCCGTCGAGCTGGTCGGTTGGGCCACCAATGTTGAGGTTCTGGTAAGCTACGTTCTGGAGCGTTTTGTTGTAGAGTACGTCGAGGGTACCGATAAAGCCGAAAGGCAATTTGCGGTCAACGGCGAGGGACACCTTCAGGAACTGGGGCAGTTTGAAGTCTTCGGCGAACAGGTCGACGCCACCACTGGGCGTTATGTTGTTCGGATCGATGTTACCGGGAAGCTGACCGTTGATGTCAGCAACAAACGGCGTGCTGAAAGAGCGGGTGTAACCGGCGTTTAGGCCGTAGTTGTTGAAAGCACCACCAACCCATACGAGAGGAGCGCGACTGGTGAAGACACCAACACCACCACGTACCTGGGTAGTCTTGTCACTAAGGACGTCCCAATTGAAACCAACGCGGGGGCTGATGAGCAGATTCGGCTTGATGAAGGAACCAGACGTTGCGCCGCGGAGGTCGTAGAGGGCACCAAGTGCAGGCAGAACGTTATCGTTCAGATCGTCGTTGACGGGAGTATCGTCGTAGAAAGGAAGGTCAAGACGAACACCTGCGGTGAAGCTGAAGTTATCGGCAAACTGAATGCGATCCTGGAAGTAAAGACCA
The DNA here is from genome assembly GCA_047626445.1 of Neolewinella sp. Taxonomy (GTDB): domain Bacteria; phylum Bacteroidota; class Bacteroidia; order Chitinophagales; family Saprospiraceae; genus Neolewinella. The sequence continues at coordinate 8,304 of JBLHRW010000122.1, read as the reverse complement.
GCCTGGCCGGCACCGAAGCTGGCGATGGCCTGGCTGTCGTCACCAGAAACATTGTCACGTAGAGAGTACACGCGCTGGAAAAAGGAAGCGTTACCACCTGAGGTGAAAGTTTCGAGATCGTCGAACTGGTACTGACCGTAGTTGTAAGCAAGGAAGAGGTTCTCGGCTTTGTAGAGCTCGAGGTTGGCACCGATGGTGAACGTGTGCTTACCCTTGAATATTTCGAAGTTGTTGGTCAGCGTGATCACGTTCTGGTTCAGCAGGTTGGCCGTAGAGAAGCGCTCGGAACCGAAAGTAAGGTTACCGGAACCATCTTCTATGGATACATAAGGGAACGGCTGTCCGTTGGGGTCACGGTCGTCTACCTGGCGGGTGAAGCCAAATACGAAGCTGTTGCTCATGTTAGAACCGATGATCGTGTTCAGTTCGAGGGCTGCACCGTAGGTCTTAGCATTGAAACGCTCAGAGCTGTTCAGGAAGTTGATGTTGTTGTTGTTAGACTGTACACCTTCCAGGTTGTCTGCACCAACGTAGCTAAGGCGCAGGGCAAGCTTGTTGTTGGCGTTGATGTTAAAGTCAAACTTGGCGTTCAATTTATCAGAAACAAGGAAGCGCTCGTTATCGGAGAAAGTGCCGGGGTCATAGTCGTACTCACTTTGCAGGAAGCTAGACAGGCCATTGACGGTGCTCAGGTTAGAATCACCGGTGTAGTTGTCAGAGTTGAAGGGCAGGGGAGTGGTCTCGTCCTGACGCTCGTAGTTGATGAAGTAGAAGATTTTGTCCTTCTTGAGGGCACCACCAATTCGGAAACCAGCAGTGTAAGCAGAGAAATCATCAATTTCGGCACCGTCCAGTACACCACGTGTAAGCGCTTGGTTACGGAAGAAGCCGTAAACAGATGCTTCCGTGTTGTTGGAACCGGAGCGGGTGATGGCAGAGATGGAAGCACCACCGAAGCCACCCTGACGAACGTCATAAGGCGCCAGGTTGATCTGGAAAGACTCGATGGCATCCACAGAAATCGGGGATACACCAGTCTGACCACCGTTGGTACCTGATCCGGCAAGACCGAATACATCGTTAGATACAGCACCGTCAATAAAGATGGCGTTGTAGCGGTTGTTGATACCGCCGAAGCTAAGCTCCAATCCGTCGTTGCCTTCACTAGTGGTAGACTGTGGCGTAAGACGTGTAAAATCACCGATGGAACGGCTGATGGTAGGAAGGGCGTTGATTGCCTCCTTGCCAACGTTGGTCTCCTGGCCATTCTTTTCACCGTTAAAGATGTCAGAACGACTGGAAACTACTTCAATACCGGTCAGCAGAATGGCAGCAGTACCCATTTCTGGATTGAACTGGAAAGCTTGACCCAGTGAAAGGTAAACACCATCCTGTACCACAGGCGCATAGCCAGTGTAAGAAATAGTAATGGTGTAAGGACCGCCGACGCGCATTCCGGGTATACGGTAAAAACCATCAAGGTCAGTAACGTTGCCGTAAGAAGTACCAGAAGGCGTGTGGACAGCCTGGATGGTTGCGCCGATCAGCGGTTCGCCGGAAGTATTATCCTTTAGCTTGCCGAAAATGGAGGCGGTAGTAACACCCTGTGCCGTTGCTGCTAAAGTGGTAGCGACCACCAGCAGTATTACGGTGAAAAATTTGGTAAAGATCCTCATGTAGGAGAAATTTGGATTAGTTGATTAAGCCTTGGTGCACGAAGCACGAGCACCCTGAATTCGGCGCAAAGGTCCATCTCTTTCCGGTAGCCAGCGTTAACAGAATGTTAAGTATTGGCTACTAATCCATTCTTCTCCAACTTAAGGCCGTTTGTCGCCCTGATCTTGCCGTGCAAACACCCGCTTCAACAAATCAGTATTTCGTAAGGCGGGGTTTTGCCGTAATTCGCTTTCTTTTACTTCCACTAAACCGAATAATCCTTCTAAAGCACGGTCAGTTACGAACACATCCAACTCGGGGTTAGTTTTTTTGACAAAAGGTATTTTATTGTAGGCGGTGACCACCTTATTCCAGTACTCATTGGCGTTTACTTCATCAAGGCTGGCACGGATGATCGGCTGGAATTCCGCAGCCAGTGGCAACGAGGTACTGCTTTGCAGATAGCGGGTGGCAGCATCCTGTTCGCCCAGCAATAGGTTCATCGCGTCTTTGATGGTGAGACCTTTAATTGCCTCTACGAAAATGGGACCGGCTTTTGTGGCCGCAAGCTCCGCCGCTTTATTAATGCGTTCCGTAAGGTCCTGCTCTACATTACCAAAACCTGGTAACGCGCTTACTTTATTGATAACGGTCTGGGCTTCCTCCGGGAGGAATATCTTATAAGGACTGGCATAGTAGCCATTTTCAGCCGATAAGGAAGTAACTGCTTTTTCAACGCCCTGGTTAAGGGCTTCCTTTAATCCTTTGCCGACTTCTTCTTCCGAAAGCGGGTTTTTACCGCTCAATACGGCGTCGGCTTTCTCGGAAGCCTGCTTTAATAGCTTACCGAACTGGGCCTGGGCAGGGGCTGCAAACAGAAGAGCGGTTAAAAGAAATAGAAAAGAGTAGCGAATACGCATGGTTGGTCTTTTTTGTTACATCCTAAGGAACGGTGATTCAAAGGATATGGATGCATTCGGGCTGTTAAGGTTTACTTATTGTATGGTCATGACTGTTTCTCGTCCATACCCTCCCTGATCATATTACTCATAAAATGGTAAAGCCTGCTGTAGGCTGGTTGCCCTTCCAATAACTCAAGGTGGCGGGCGATGGTGGCGGTGTCTCCCCTGGCGGCAGCTCCGGTCTGCGTCAGTTTAGGTGCCTTGCCGTCTTGTTTCAGCGCCGTTTCACGGATGAGCGGCAGCAGGGCCTCAAAAGGAATATCGGCCTCCGAACACAACTCATGACTGATTTGGTAGAGCCAGGATACAAAGTTATTACTGAAAACGGCCGAAAGGTGTAGTTGGGCGCGTTGCTCGTCGTTAAGGGGGTAGGCCTGGTCGCTTAGCTTGCCACTCAACTCCCCCAGCACCTGCGTCAGCGCCTCCTCCGAGCCATGATAAACAAGCGGTACTTCCCGCCAATCCCCCACCGGCGCGCCCTGATGCAGGGACCGAATTGGCCAGAGTGCCCCTCGCCGTTTAAAGTAAGGATCGATGCGGGTGATCGGTGTGGCACCACTGGTATGGACCACCGGAATACGATCAGGGAAGCTGTACGAAAGGTTGGTAGAGACCATTTCAATGGCGTCATCAGGAACAGCGAGGACGATCAAATCAGGTACATCGACGAGTTCGGATAAGGTGAGCACCCGGACGGGCCAATCCGCTACGGTTTCCGGCTTGCGGCTGACCAGCGTAACTTGATAATCTGCCCGCTGCAGCACAACTACAAGGTGCCAGGCAAGGTTCCCGGCACCAATGACGACAATATTTTGCATAACGGCGAAGGTAATGTGGCGCGGACGCGGGTGCAAGGGAAGGTTGTCAAATAGCAGTCATTGCACGATGCCGTGAAATTGTACCTTTGAGCGCCTCTAACGCACCTATAGCTAATAGCACCAATTAAATATTAAAAGACCAAGTACAGACGCTCGGAGGTCAATTTTCAAATTGATTGCTTCGCATCAACCTGAAAATTCACGCTCCGAGGTCCTCAGCTCGCAGAAAAGAACAATGAAAGGACCTCGGAGCGTTGCGATTGTAACCTCCGAGCGTCCGAACTCCTGGCTTTAACCCTTGATTCGTACCAAAAGACCAAAAGACCAATGAAAGACATCAAACTTACCGAATACTCCCACGGCGCCGGATGCGGCTGTAAAATCGCTCCCGCCGTACTTGATACCATCCTGGCCCAAACCGCCAAAGGACCGGATTTTCCTAACCTATTGGTGGGCAATAACGAGCGCGATGACGCCGCCGTTTACGACCTGGGAGATGGCACGGCAGTCATTTCCACTACTGACTTTTTTATGCCTATTGTCGATGATCCACTCACCTTCGGGCGGATTGCTGCCACCAACGCCATCAGCGACGTTTACGCCATGGGCGGAACGCCCATGATGGCTATCGCCATTCTTGGCTGGCCAATCGGCCAGCTGCCACCCGAAGTTGCCGGCCTTGTCGTCGAAGGCGGACGGCAAGCCTGCGCCGATGCCGGTATCCCACTAGCCGGCGGCCACAGCATCGACAGCCCCGAGCCAATATTCGGCCTCGCCGTGAACGGCCGCGTCGACATTAAAAACCTGAAGAAAAACGGCGGCGCCAGGGTAGGGGATCACCTCTTCCTGACCAAGCCAATTGGCGTAGGTATACTAAGTACCGCCCAAAAACAGAAAAAACTGTTGCCAGAACACAGCCACCTTGCCGCTGAGCAGATGGTGCGGCTAAATAAGATCGGCGTTACCCTCGGTACCCTTGATTACGTGCACGCCATGACTGACGTCACCGGCTTTGGCTTACTTGGCCACCTGACCGAAATGTGCCAGGCCAGCGATACCACCGCCTCGGTTCGGTTGGCGGACGTTCCGCTGATCGATGCCGGAATACTGGACCACTACCTGGCCGAAGGCTGCATTCCCGGAGGCACCAAACGGAACTGGGCCAGCTACGGGCACCACGTTTCGCTGACCACCGATCGCCAGAAATGGCTGCTGGCAGATCCCCAAACCAGTGGGGGGCTACTGTGTGCCGTAGCACCGCAACACGCGGCTGATTTTATAGCTGTTTGTGCCGCCAACGGTCACCCGGTTGCGGCCCTGGGTGAAATGGGCGCGTTGCAGGGAGAGGTCTTGGTGACTGTATTGTAGAGACAAGGCAGCCCTGTCCCTACAATACAGTCACCAAGATCAAAAAGCAACTAAATGATCACTTTAACGTTAATTTATCGTAAATCAAATGTTAACTCAATGTAAAATAGCTATATTTGCGTTCCTCTTTAAATGACCTAGCAATTTTTTGCTATAAAAAAATACCTCCTTATGGCAACCAAGCTACACAAAGAAAGCCAACGTTTTAACGACAAAGTCGTATTGGGTATACTTGGGTTGGGAACAGCCGCGGCAGTAATTGGCACCTTAAATGCCTTGTTCGTTTCTGGTGAACCGTACCTTAATGCTTTGGTCTATTTCGGTCTTGCTTTGGTGCTGGGCGGCTGGATGTATTGGCTGATCAGCCTACGTTTAAAGGTAAGTGTCAGTAAAAAGAGCATCAAGTATACCATGTCTACTCCGCTCAACGAAGTATCCGAAAAGATCAAGTGGAAGGAGGTGAAGGACTGCTCAATTGTCAAGACGCCCAAAATCGCCCAATGGCACGGGGCCAACCTTACCTATGGTGCAGAATCACGTTTCAGCTTGTCTGGCCGGAGCGGCCTCTCATTGACGACTAAGAATGGTCGTCAGTACTTTATTGGCTGTGATGATGTGGATGAGTTGCAAAGCGCGATGGGCAAATTGGCGATTGGCTAATCGTTTGACTCAATTCGAAGAATTTAAAGCAGGTACCCCGTTCTACGGGGTACCTGCTTTGCTTGTGATGGCTCCCACCATCTAATTTCGGTCCTTAAGCCTGTCAAAGAGACTAATTTTAAGCGTCTATTGTAACAAGACATAACTTTTTTACTGCATTGACTTGCGGAAACATATCTTTGCCGCAAGCCAACAACACTCCATATATGCGCCATATCCTCAGCTTTGTCCTTTGCCTGGTTTGCCTGGCGGGCCTGGATGCTCAGTTACCCAGCACCCAGGTTTACGTCTTTGACATCGCTACGGCCGATAGTGTCGTCACTTTTACTCAGCCAAAGTTCGTTACCGCCTTCAACCAGGGCGGTTACAACAACCAACCATATTGGCTGGATCGCAACGTCCTGTTACTTTCCGTGCAGCGCCCGGAAATGCAGCAACCCGACGTGTTCAGCTTTGAGCTCAACACCCGGACGCAGACGCGGATGACCAGGACCCTTGCTGGTGAGTACAGCCCTAAAGGAATGGGGGATGGCCGTAAATTTAGCGCCATACGCCAGGAATACCTTGGTCAGGATACTGTCCTTCGCCTCTGGGAATTCCCAACTAACCTACAAGACAACGGCCGGCCGGTATTCAAATACATCAATGGTATCGGCTACTACGAATGGCTCAACAGCGCTCAGTTGGCATTATTCCTGGTGGGCAACCCCAATACATTGGCCCTTGCTTCGGCTGATGCCGACCGGCCGAGAACCCTCGCCAATAATGTTGGGCGGTGCTTCAAACGACTTCCCAATGGTAACCTGGCCTATGTCAGTAAAGAAACGCCGAGCTGGACACTGGTCGAACAAAACCTGTACCGCCTCAGCGATGCGCCCCGAATAGTGACTTCCTGCATTTCAGGCAGCGAAGATTTTGCCATCCTACGTGATGGCTCTTACCTCATGGCCGGCGGCTCCAAAATTTACCGCTTCGACCCTATCCGCAACCCCCAATGGAAAGAGGTGGTAGATCTGCGGTTCTACGGAATTCGGAACATATCCCGGATCGAATCTAACGGATTCGGTAAGTTGGCCATCGTGACCGGCAACTAAGGGACGTCGTATAAATAACTTACTGGTTTTTGACCTGGCGCTTTTGTTCTTACCGAATTTACAAATCCTTTGCATAGCCTCAGTTACGAAAATGATTTTTAATTTGGTGAGGGCAAAATAAGGCGGTCAAGAAGCATGGTTTATTTATACGGCGTCCCTTAAGGCATTTAAGGTGCTTTTCAGGCGCTGACGCAGGTGCAGGAAATTGGTCTGAGGCAATGAATCTATTGCCAAGGGACAATGCTGGAACGCCCGACAACTGGACAACAAGACAACAAGATAACTCGATTTCGACAGCTCGATAACAAGTGAACTCGACTTCGACAGCTCGATAACTTTCTCCTAACCATGACTTGCGGCCACCACCAACTAAAAACAGTAAGCCGTAATTCGCAACTTCCCCCCCCGACATGATCATCGGATGTCCTAAAGAAATTAAAAACAACGAAAACCGCGTTGCCCTCACCCCTGGCGGAGCCTTGGAACTTACCCAACATGGTCACACGGTCTACGTCCAGCATACTGCTGGTATTGGCAGTGGCTATAGCGACGAGGAGTACGTAGACGCAGGCGCAGAAATTCTTCCGACCATCGAAGACGTGTACGCTAAATCGGACACCATCGTAAAGGTGAAAGAACCGATCGAAAGCGAATACGGCTTGGTCCGCGAAGGACAGTTCTTGTTTACCTATTTCCACTTTGCCAGCTCACGGCCGCTCACCGAAGCCATGATCAAGAGCAAGGCCATCTGCCTCGCCTATGAAACGGTCGAGGGGCCCAACAGAAGCCTTCCACTGTTAATTCCGATGAGTGAAGTGGCTGGCCGCATGGCTATCCAGCAAGGGGCAAACTACCTCGAAAAGCCAAAAGGTGGCATCGGCATTCTCTTGGGCGGTGTTCCCGGCGTTAAACCAGCTAAAGTGGTTGTCCTAGGTGGCGGCGTTGTCGGTATCCAGGCGGCCAAGATGGCCGCGGGCCTCGGCGCTCAGGTAATCTTGATGGACATCAACCTCGACCGCCTCCGCTATTTGGCTGATGTACTCCCGGCTAACGTCCGTACTGTCTTCAGCAGTGAATACAACATCCGTAAAGAATTATCTACGGTTGACCTTGTCGTCGGCGCCGTACTTATTCCCGGCGCTAAGGCCCCACACCTCATTACCCGGGAGATGCTTTCCGAAATGAGAGATGGTTCAGTCGTCGTCGACGTAGCCGTCGACCAAGGCGGATGTATCGAAACCTGTAAGCCAACGACGCATGCCGATCCCACCTACGTGGTTGACGGCGTACTGCACTACTGCGTCGCCAATATGCCTGGTGGAGTTCCTTACACCTCAACGCTGGCGCTCACCAATGCCACCTTCCCTTACCTCCTTAGAATTGCAGACATGGGATGGGAAAAAGCCACCGCTGCCGACCCCGGTTTGGCGAAAGGCCTCAACGTTGTCAAGGGCGAAATCGTTTACCAACCCGTAGCCGACGCTTTTACCGACCTGTAACTTCTTTAACTCGTAACCTGCAACCTGCAACCTGCAACCTGCAACTTGCAACCTGCAACCTGCAACTTGCAACCTGCAACCTGCAACCTGCAACCTGCAACCTGCAACCTGCAACCTGCAACCTGCAACCTGCAACCTGTACCCCCCCCCATGACCGTAAATCTCCACCGCCTAGACGACGCCTTCCATCTTCAGGCCACCAACCAAGACGGGCGTACCGTTGAAACCGATGGTGGCATTGCTATGG
>JBLHRW010000121.1:0-11943 GCA_047626445.1 Neolewinella sp. | reverse complement strand
GGCGGGGTAATCTCGAATCGTTCGCTGAGCGAACGCGTTAAAACGTTTCGGGAAATTTCTTGCGGACGGGGGCAAGCCCCGTCCATACCGAAGGAGGTTCGAAAACTTAGTTTACAGTGTACTAGTACACTGTAAACTAAGTTTGTTGACAAAGTCGCTGGTGGATTTTGCCGACTAACAAGGTGGAAAAACCGGAGCCTAGCCGTAGCTAAGTGAGGATTTTTCCAACGCAGTTAGGCGGTAAAAGACACCGCGAATTAGGCAATGAAACTTAGTTTACAGTGTACTAGTCCACAATCTGCCCAGTCAACCGCAGAATTTCCGTTTCCGTATTCTTAAGATTGAGTAAAGCGCTCAGCAGTTGAAATTCAGCGTTGATGTAGCTCACCTGAATGGCGCGGTAGTCGAAACTGTTAATGGTGCCGCCTTTGAACCGCTCTTCGGCGATGCCGAGGTTTTGCTCGGCGTTGGCGATCAGCCGGCGGGTCAGCTCGGTGATCTGCCGCTGGTTCTCGTAGCGATCGAGGGTATTGAGCAGGGTTGCCCGCAGTTGCTGGCTGACGGATTCCACGTTGAGGCGGGAGGTGATCTCCTGCAGCTTGGCGGTTTGGGCGCGGACGTCGCGCGCGCCACCGTCAAAAAGGAGGTAGTTGACGGATAGGCCAAGCTGTCCGCTCAGCGTGGTGGCACCAACACCTGGCAGGTCACGGGCATCCGGCGGGGCATCCCCGAATACGAAAGTCTGGGTGCCGGTAGCCAGGCTGTAGTCATAGCTGATGCCGGCATTAAACCCTACGGTTGGCTTGTTTTCTGCTTCGATCAGGCGGGTGTTGATATCAGCTAGGGTTTGATTGACGCGCAGGGTACGCAGCTGGCTGTTAGTTTCCAGCAGACGGCTTTCCAGTGCCATCCGGTCATAATCTCCAGCCACCTCGTCGAGTTCGGTCAGCAGGGTCACTTCCTGGTTCAGCTCATCGGTGCCCATCACCTGCAGGAGGTTCCGCACGGCAAGTTGGTAGTTGAGTTGTTGCACCACCAGGTTAGTCGAATCGGACAGATAGGCATCCCGGGCCTGAAGTTCATCGAAGGTACCTCCCTGGCCGAATTCGGAGCGGATTTGCTGGTACTCGATCCGGTCGCGGCTCAGGTTGAGGACGCGCTGCCGCACGTCAATCTGTTCCTGCTGCACCACGGCGTTGTAGTAGGCGTCGATCACACCAGCCAGGGTATTTTCCACCTGAATTTGCAGTTGGCCGGCACTGAGGTCGGCCTGGGTGGCGAGGCGTTCTTTGGTCATCTCGATCCGACCGCCGTTGAAGAGCGTCCAGTTCAGGGTGGCGGAAGGGGCGATGTTGTAGGAGAAAGTCGATGAAAAGGCGACGATACTGGCCGGATTACTGTTATTCCGGTAGCCAATACCAGGACTGAGGCCCAGGGATATGGTCGGGGATTTACCCGTCAGCGCATCATTATTATTGCTTTGCGCTACGGCCAGGTCCGATTGTGCTAAGCGAATCTGGTAGTTATTTTCCAAGGATTGCTGCAGGGCATCACTCAGGCTCAGGGCTGTTTGGGCGGTCAGCAAGGGAGTAAGGGAAAAAAGGAGAAAAGGGAGTAGCCATAGACTTTTCGCCTGGAGACCTTTAATCCTTTCGACCTTTTCGCCCTTTTTTCGGGCGCGGTCGCGGGTGCTGAGAAGGTTGAATGAGCAAGGAGTCGGAGCCTGCATTGGTAGATATTTTTGCTTGTGTTTTTTATTCCCGGGTGGTAGTCACCCTTTTTATTTTTACCTGGAGATTGCTTGTGTCAGGAGTCATTGCTCTTCAAAAACTCTTCCTGCACCTGCGGCCCCGCCCCCTTTCCTCCTTCTTCTTTTACCTCTTTCCGCCCTTCAAACACCCGTCGTTTGGCGTAAAAATTATAGAAAAAGACGATGCCCGTAGCCGCCAATTTGATCACCCATTCCTGATCGCCCAGGTAAGGAAAACTGTGTAATCCGGTCACAATGAGCCAGTCGAGCACCAGCCCGCCCGCACTCACCAGCATACTGAGTGCGAAAGCACTCCGCACGGAGCGGTTGAGCTCAAAGACAAAGTACCGCTGCAGGAAAAAGTTAAGGATAACGCTGCTGGAATAGGCGATCACCGTAGCGGGGCCCGGCGGCAAATACCGGTCGACCAACAGGAGGTAAACCCCGAAGTTGATGCCCGTAGCTACCAGCCCGGTCAGCGCAAACGGAACCTTTTCCTTCACGAATTGAAAGAGTCGTTCCATCATCCCATTTGTGTTGTGCGACCTTCCCGTTCTTGCCGGAAGTAGTCCCGGACTTCCAGCCAGTTATTTACCCTATGGTACCGCCGTTCGTTCAGGTTGGGGCTAGAAGAAAAAAGTAAACCGATGCCCTGAAAGGTATCGAGGTTCTTCGCCTTATCGTCGATCATGAAATCACCGTGTACAATGCGTTTGTCGCCGCAGAAGACGATCCTGCTGTGGTGAATAAAGGGAAAGTGCTCCTCCAGCCACTCGTACTTATCGAGGAAGCTGTACCGGAATTCTGTTGCAGTAGTCACGATATAAACCTCGTATTCATCGTACAATTCCCGGATGACCTCCACCGCATTTTCGATAACGGGTAAGTGGCGAAAATGCCCTTTTTCGTTCAGTACATTCCGCACTTCGGCAAGCCCCGGCAGATCGTATATCTTCTTTCCCCGGTATTCCTCCGGCTGTACGGTACGGCCAAACCGCTCTTCGGCCGCTCGATGAAAAGAGAGGAAGTTATCGGCCATTACTTCGTCCATGTCGATGATGATACGCATGTTGGTCTGTTGGTCTGTTGGTCTGTTGGTACTTATTGGTCTGTTGGAGTTATTGGTCGTATTGGTGCTACCTAACGGACCAATAGCATCAACACGACCAACCTATTCTCCGGGTTCTAATTCTGGTTCGAGTTTTGTTTCTTCGTCCGCTCCCTCGTTGATGTCAAATTGGAGCTGTTTGTAGGCCGGTTCCACCTCGTTATAATTGAGGTCAGCGTCGGGGTTAAGCGCCCGTGCCAAGTTATAGCGGAAGCGATTAAGCAGTACCAGCAGGGCTGGCAGCAGAATGAGCAGAATGAAGGTAATGGCCATCAAACCGAAGGCTACCGAGATGGCCATTGGAATGAGGAACTGTGCCTGGCGGCTCTTGTTCAGCAGCAATGGTGCCAGGCCGGCGAAGGTGGTCACCGACGTAAGCAAGATGGGCCGGAAGCGGCTGCGTCCGGCATCCGACAGGGCATCCATCATCGGCATCCCTGCCCGGAGGTTGTCATTGTAGGTGGCGATGAAGACAAGGCCGTCGTTCACGATGATACCGATGAGGGCGATGATGCCCAGGCCGGAAAATAAAGACATGGGCTTATCCATCAACCAGTGCCCGCCGATTACGCCAATGAACCCGAAAGGAATAAGTAGGAACAACATCAGCGCCTGAAGTACGGAACGGAAGGTGAGGGCGACGACGAAAAACATCAGGCCAAACACAATCGGCATTACCAGGGCGAGAGAGGCGTTGGTTTTATTCTGGTTTCTTACCTGGCCACCATCTACGGTACTAACGCTGGGGTAGCGGTCAAGAACGGCCGGAAGGATCTCGTCCTGTATCTGGGCGTTAACGTCGGTGACGGAAACAGAATTACTACTGATGTCAGCTTCCACCTTCACCTCCCGCTTACCGTCAACGTGGTTGATGCCGATCACGCCGCGCTGCGGCGTAAACTCAGCAATCTCCGACAGCGGATACTCCACCCCACCCGGTAGTCGGATGCGCATATTGTTCAGGTCGGAGAGGCTACGGCGTTCGTTTTCTCCGTAGCGAAGCCAGACCCGTACTTCATCTTCTCCCCGTTGTAAACGCTGTGCTTCGGTACCGAAGAAGGCGGAGCGAACCTGCCCCACGATGTCCTGCAGATCAACCCCAAGGTAGCGGGCCTTTTCCTTCAGGGTGATGTTCATTTCCCGCAGGCCTTCCTGGTTGTTGTCCACTACATCAGCTAGATCGGGCAATAAGGTCAGTTCGGCTTTAAGGTCGTCGGTTGCTTTTGCCAGTTCTTTGATGTCGCTACCTACCAGGCTTACGCTGACGGGTTTGCCGAAGAAGGATCGGCCACCGAAGGAGAGTACTTCTGCCTGGTCGATGGGACCAACAGCCTGGCGGATGGCTCGGGTCATCTGCTCCTGGGTCACTGGCTCCAGGTCTTCGCCGGGAATCATCGCTACGGTGATGCTGCCCTGGTAAGTAGTCGGGCCGACTTTCACTTCGATCCGCTCAATGGCCTGTCTGCCGTCACCACCGAAGGCTTCTTCACTGATGTCTTTGCCGACTTTTGCGGCCGTATTAGCGATCTGGTCGAGCAGGAATTTCGTTTGGTTTTCTGGCGTACCGGCCGGTAGCTGAAGGGTGATGCTTACTTCATCTCCGGGGATGATGGGAAAGAAGGTCGTTTTCACGAATCCGCCGGAGACCAATCCGAAGCTCATCAAGAGGATGGCGACGCAGAGCGACAGGGAGATGAATTTATTCCGCATCGTCCAGCCAAGCACGGGACCGTACATCCGGTCGCGCATGAAGTCCATCAGCTTATCGAAGGTCCGTTGGACGGCGTTGGGCTTGGCCCCTTTGGCCAGGGCCTTACTGTGGGCCACGTGGGTTGGCAGAATGATGGCCCCTTCGATGAGAGAAAAGATCAGCGAGAAGATCACCACCGTCGCCATTTCGGGGAAGAAGTCACCCAGGGAGCCATCAAGAAAAAAGAAGCTACTGAAGGCGATGACCGTAGTGACGATGGCGGCGAAAACGGCGCCCAGTACGTTGTTCGTCCCATCGATGGCCGCGCGGATGCGCGGCATTCCTTTCTCGTGATAACTGTAAATATTTTCCCCGATCACGATGCCGTCGTCAACCAGGATTCCGATCACCAGGATCATACCGAAGAGACTGATGACATTGAGGGTAATGTCCAGCGCGTTGGCGAAGATGAACATACCGGCAAAGCTGACCGGAATAGACAGGGCCACCCAGAAAGCGAGCCGCCAGTGTAGGAAAACGGCGAGCAACAAACACACGATGAGGAATCCCTGCCAGCCGTTGGTGATCAAGGTATTGATCCGTTGGCGCAGGGTTATACTGGCATCACTCACGATTTCTGCCCGGATATCGATGTTTTTCGCGTTGAAGTCTTCGATGTACGCTTTCACGTTGTCGGTAATGGAAAGCATGTCCTCTTCCAGCGTGTTCTGTATATTGACGTTGACGGACGGGGAGCCGTCGAGGTAAGTCCGGTTGGGCTTATCGGCCCAGCGATCACGGACGGTAGCGACCTGGTTGAGGCGTACCGTTCCACCGTCGGGCGTCGTTTTCACGATGATGTCCCGCAGCCCATCGGCGTTGTATTCTTTGTTACGGGCCCGCAGGAGTAATTCCTCCTGCTCGCCTTTTACCGTACCTCCGGTGATGTCGACGTTGGTACGACGCACCGCCGTGGATGCTTCCTGGAAGGTGATGCCAAACCGCTGTAAGTCCGCTTCGCGAAAAGCGATTTCGATTTCTTCGTCGGGGAAGCCCGAAAGCTCCACTTTAGAGAGCCCTTCGATGGCCAGCAGGTCGTCTTCTACCTGGCGGGCGGAACGTTTGAGGGCGGCGAGGCTGACGCCGTCGCCGGTCAAAGCGAAAGAGATGGCGCGCCCCAGGGATTCCCTTTTATAGATGACCGGCGGTTCCATGCCCACCGGGAAGGAGTTGATCCGGTCTACCTCGTTTTTCACGTCCTGCAGGATGATCTCGGTATCGTAGCCCTTAAGAATCTCCACCGTGACGTTGCCGCTATTCTCAGAACTGATACTGGTATAACGCTCGACGCCGGTCAGGCCTTTAAGGTTTTCCTCAATCTTATTGATGATACCTTCTTCGACTTCCTCCGGACTGGCGCCGGGGTAGATCAGTTGGATGCTGACCGTCCGGCTCTTGAATTCCGGAAAAAAGGTCGCCTTCATCTGGGAGAGGCTTACTACTCCAAGAATCAGGATCCCGAACATGATCAGGTTGGCGGCAACGGGGTACTTGATGAAGTAGGCTATGAAATTTTTCATCGCTTGATTTTCGAGTTATCGGGTTGTCACGTTATCGGGTTGTCGCTCAGGAGAACTTGACAACCAGACAACTTGACAAGTTGATGTTATTTTGAAACCGGTGTCTCCGTTATGGAAGCAGCCTTTTCAACGGCCGTTTCCTTGTTGGTACTTCGGGTGCCTTTCAGCTTCACCCGCATCCCGTCATAAGCGCCGGCGACATCGCTGGTGAGCAATTTCGTTCCCGTCGGCAAGCCGCTGACGATAACTGTTTTACGGTCAAATTTCTGCACGTCTACGGGGATGAGCGCTAGCAGGGTATCATTTTTGACCACATACACTTCGCCTTCATCGATCAGCAGATTCCGGTCAATTTCCACTACGTTGTCGAGAACGCGGGCGTCGGCCTCTCCGCGGAGGTACATCCCTTCACGCAGGTCCTTGCCGGAAACACCTACGAAGACGTTGACCGTTTGTGTGGAGGCATCTATCTGGTCACTGATCCGACGCACTTTACCGGTCCAGGAACCTTCAATGTCTTCACTATACAGCTTCACCACCCCTTCTGGTTTGAGGAAGTTGAGCTGGCTGAGCGCAACGGTGGCCACCATTTCGTAATAGCCAGTTGCCATCAGTTCGCCCAGCTGTTGGCCAGTGCGGATGACGGCCCCTTCATTGATGGCTGCTGAAGTCAGGACACCACTAAAGGGCGCGTAAAGGACGTATTTGCTCAGCCGGTTCTCAACACCCTTGATGGAGTAGTACTGGGTGTACAGGTTGCGGCCAGCTACGAAGAGTTTTTCGCGTTGGGTGGCGGCCTCCGGCATGGCCTTGATCGGGGCATCTACATCGAAGCTGGTCAGGTAGCTTTCCCAGGCGGGAAAGCTTTCGGCGTAATCTATTTTCAGGTCGGGCATCATCATGGCTACCGCGTTCATCAGCGTAGCCTTCTGGGCCTGGAGATTAAGGCGGGCCTCGGTATCATCAACCCGAAGCATTGCCTCTCCTTTATTAAAGTACGTCCCCTTTTTAAAAGGTTTTGACGTTTTCACTGCTCCACCGACTTCCGTGAACAGCGCAATTTTATTGTAAGCCTCCAGCCGGCCCTGTACATCGAGCGTTGTGGCAATCTTACCATTACTGATCGTGGCTACTTCGACCTCCTTGATCCGCTTAGGGATTACCTTTTTCACCGATTCTGGCTTCAGGCTGGCCAAATACTCGTTCCCCTTGTAACCTACGAAGAGGATGAGGAGACCAATAAGGATAGAAAAGATGGTACGCGGAACATTACGCTTACTCATGGTTAATGCTTTGGGGAATACTCAGTTGTTGGTGGAGGTTGTGGTATATCTTGTTCAGAACGTTGGTGCAAACCGCCAGCTCTTCCGGAGGAATATCTTTTTGCGCGCAGCAGATGGCGTGGTCCGCATGCTCAAGAACGTAAGTCCACATCCGGTGGGCTTTTTCGGTCAGGTGAATGCGTTTCTGCCGTCGGTCCTCCGGGTCTACTTCCCTGGTGATGATTTCTGCCTTCTCTAGTTGCTTAAGCGCACGCGCCACGGTGCCCTTGTCTTTGATGGTAGAGATGGCGAGGTCCTGCTGGCGCAGGCCGTCATTGGTCATCAGATCGGCCAACAGCCCCATATGCGTACTTTGTGGAAGGAATTCTTCGAATTCCATCCGCTCCAAGAGCAGGCGGGAAAGCTGGCGACCTACACGGTTGGTCAGAAAGATTAGATTTTGGTGGGGGTCCTTCAAGAAAACTTGTTGCGTTTGCAACGATTTAACGGATAGAAAGGGGAAGTGTTCGGTTGTTGCTTGATTTGATCTACCATCCGGGGAGAATGGTCTACGGTTTGGGATTATGGGGCAATACCTCCGAGCCGCCCGACCGCCTACACCTCGGCTGCGCCGATATTTCGAGCGGTCCGACGGCCTACGGCGATTACCAAATATCAATGTGGGTAAGCCGCATGCAAACGATCGCCCAAGTCAATAATTTCCTCCTGGCGCGCCAGCGCCGCCAGCCAGTTAGCGGGGATGGCCTCCACGCCGTAGAGGAGTGCTGCGGGTGCCCCGACAACACAGGCGGTGGTATCCGTATCCTGGCCTAAATTCACTGCTTTTAGCACGGCATCCCGGTAACTGTCTGAGTTGAACAGGCACCAGAGGGCCGCTTCCAGGCATTGCACCACATATCCACTCCCTTGCACCTGCGTCCGCGCCAGATTAGTAAAATCAGCCTTGAACAGTTTTTCCAGCGCGTCATATTCCTCCAGCGCTGGCTTATGTTTCCCCATTAGTGCCAGCAGCTCCCGTCGCGCCATTTTCAACGCTTCGACCTTGTCGATTTTGTCCTCCAGATGCGTACAAACCCGCAGGTATAAAAAGCAGCAAAACGCTGAGCGAATATGGCCATGGGTGAGCGCTGAATGCAACCATATGTATTCGAACCACGCTTCAACGGGTTGATCGCGCAGAAAGGCAAACAAGGGAAAAATGCGCATAAGCGCGCCATTTCCGTTGTCGCTCTCCTTGGCCAATAAGCGAAGGTGGGCGAATTCTTTTTCCTTGCCGTCCCGAATCATGTGCATCAGGCGATCGATGGCCCGGCTGGTGGTCATACCGATATCAAACATTTCATAATCGGGTGTCCAATAACCTGCGTATTTATAGTTGATCAGTCGTTGAGCTTGATTCTTAAGATCAAACTCCCCCATCGCCAAACTCTCTGCCAGCCCAAAGGCCAGGCTGCTATCGTCCGAAAAATACCCCGGCGGTTGGTTGTACGTGCCGTAGCCCCGGATGTCGGTGACCGGGTTCTTGTCGAGTTCTCCTCGAGTTTGAAATTCTACGGGGACGCCGATGGCGTCGGCTATGGAGAGGCCTAGTAGGGCGGTGGTTATGGGGTTCATGGGGTGGATGGTTTAAGGGTTGAGCGTTCGGTTGATGCTCCTAGTAGCGCCCGGAGGAACCCCTGAGGCTTTAGCAAATTCAGACCAACGACTTACCGCATCCCTAACCTCATCAATAATTATTTCTGGTTTTTTGATGGAGAAACTTTTGGCCAGGTCCAGTAATTGGGCCCGACCTGGATGCTTACTCTCCCCTGCTACTGTCATGCTGTGATAACCGTGAGAAGACTGGGAGAACGTGAGGTCGTAGGCAGGAGCCAACCGCCAATCTCCTGTTTCGCCCATCAGGAAAGATATGTTCTTACTGTGGTCATCCCGGTTGTGGGCGAGGACGTTGAAGGCGGCGAGGCGCAATACTCTTTCGTAAGCCCGTACGTCCTTTTCCAGCCGGAAAGCGGCATCCATAACGTGGCCGTAATCGATATTGGTCAGGCGAAAATTATCGTGAAGCAGACCGGCTGCGGAATGCAAGTGAAGTAGATGTTTTTTTCATTTCGGGCAAGCTCTCCTACGTCAATAGCAGTAGCTGAAAAATTAACCTTCACAGACAGCCGGTCTATCATTTTCTCGCTTTGTTAGTAAACAGTTTTTCCACCTCTTTCATATCTTCCCCGGCCTCCAGAACAGATTCAAAATCCCGCAGACGCTGCAGTACGTGAGTAAGCAGTAAAAGATGCTCCAGAGAGATTTTTCCAGTTTGCTCAAACCGACGTAGACTTCCCAAAGACACACCTGAACGTCTGGCTAACCCTGCCTGTGAGTAACCTTGCTGTTTCCTCAACACAGTATGCTTTTCCGCCAGCTCAAGCAAAATATCTGCAGGTAATTTATTAACACTGTATTGGCCCATTGAGTACTAACATTTTAGTAAAAAAAAGTATTCACGCGCATAATTGCTAAAATATTAGTACTTATTTATTGCCTGAATTACTGTATTAACTAAGGTACTTAGCCACAATAGGCATCCGCCTACCCATTCCAAAACTCTTCCGGCTCACCCGCAACACTGGCGCAGTTTGGTACCGCTTGAATTCGTTGATGTTGACCAGGCGGAGGGTTCGTTTGACGAGGGCTTCGTCGAAGCCCATCTCGATGATGTCCTGGGGGCTTTTCGTCCGTTCGATGTACTGGTAGAGCACTGCGTCGAGCTGGTCGTAGGGTGGCAGGCTATCGGAATCGAATTGGTCCGGCTTGAGCTCGGCACTTGGCGGTTTAGTGATGATGTTATCGGGGATAACCTCCCCGTCTTTGTTGATGTAGCGGGCAAGTTCGAAACACTCCGTTTTGTACACGTCGCCAATCACGCTCAGCCCGCCACACATGTCTCCGTAAAGTGTGCCGTAGCCCACGGCCATTTCGGATTTGTTACTGGTATTGAGCAGGATGTTGCCAAACTTATTACTGAAGGCCATCAGGAGCATTCCCCGGGCACGGGCCTGGAGATTTTCTTCGGCCAGGCCTTCCTCTTTGCCCCAGAAGTGCGGTTTGAGCACCTCCATATAAGTATCGTATATTCCTTCAATCGGAACGAGGTCGTACTGGCAACCAAGGTTTTGCGCCAGCTCCCTGGCGTCGTTGACGCTGTGGTCCGAGCTGTACTGACTCGGCATCAGGATACAACGCACATTGTCGGCGCCGAGCGCCCGGGCCGCCAGTACTGCCACCAAAGCAGAATCAATACCGCCACTCAGGCCGAGGATGGCTTTTTTGAAACCCAGTTTACCAAAGTAATTCTGAATCCCCATCACAATACCGTCGTGAATCAGGCGCATTTTATCCTTGGATTCTTCGCCTGAGACGTTGTCTTTACCGTTTACTTCCTCCGTATTATAGATTCGCATTCCTTCCTCGAAGTAAGGCATCTCGTCAATGACCGTACCATCTGCATGAAGTACGATAGAAGCACCATCGAACAACACCTCGGTCTGGGCGCCTACGTGGTTAACGTAGTACATCGGCAGATTATAGCGTTCGCAATTGGCCTTCAGCACTTCGATGCGCTCGGCTGCGTGGTCGTAAGCAAAAGGAGAAGCGGAAACGTTGATGATAAGGTCCGGCTGGTGCTCCATCATCTTGTCCATTGGGTTGATCTTGTACAACGGGTTTTCGTTGCCGACGTTCCAGCTGTCTTCGCAGACC
The DNA here is from genome assembly GCA_047626445.1 of Neolewinella sp. Classification (GTDB taxonomy): domain Bacteria; phylum Bacteroidota; class Bacteroidia; order Chitinophagales; family Saprospiraceae; genus Neolewinella. Next base: position 779 of record JBLHRW010000121.1, on the reverse strand, counting down.
ACCATAGCGATGGTTTTGTCCTGGTAGCGAACCACCCCCCATTCAGATGCCGGTTCGAAGTACCGGTACTCATCGAAAATATCGTAGGTCGGCAGTAAGGTCTTGTGCTGCACTTTCTGAATCTTTCCATCGGAAAGGAAGTAAACACTGTTGTACAAGTCCTTACCTTCTACCATCGGGTTACGGCTGATGGAGCCAACAATGATGGCAATTCCTTCTGCTGCCTCCGCGAGTTTATGGACCACGGCTTCCGCCTGGTCGACAAAGTCATCAAACCCCAGAAAGTCCCGCGGGGGATAGCCAACCGTAGCCAGCTCCGGGAAAACTACAATGTCCGCTCCCTGCGCTTTAGCATTCGTGGTATATTCCAACATCTTGGAAAGATTGGCCGCAAAATTTCCGACATGGACGTTGATTTGGGCAAGGGCAATGTTCATGGTTCTGGCTTTGGTTGAGGCAAAGATAAAGGCTAGTTAGCTTAAATGAAAAACTAAGTAAGAAAAGTTGCAGGTTGCAGGTTGCAGGTTGCAGATAAGAACATCACCATCGGTGAATCCGCTGCTTTTTTTATCTATTTCCAAAATATATTCTCAAAAAACATCCTTCTACGAGCGAAGCGAGCAGCCCCATGCGGTAGCCTATCAATCTACCGAGCGCGAAGCGCGTCTACCCCCTACCAAGGCCGAAGGCCGTCTACCAAGCGCGAAGCGCGTCTACCCCCTACCAAGGCCGAAGGCCGTCTACCAAGCGCGAAGCGCGTCTACCCCCTACCAAGGCCG
>JBLHRW010000120.1:0-12015 GCA_047626445.1 Neolewinella sp. | reverse complement strand
TTTTACCGCTTGGCAGCGTTGCTTACCTCCTCACTTAGCTACGGCTAAGCTCCGGTGTAAGCGTCTCGCCAGGCGGCAAAATTCATCAGCGCCTAAGATGGCAGAACTTAAATTACACTGTACTAGTGGGCTAGCCAGTAAGTTTTATTCTAAGACTTGATTTGTTTCCCTCAATACTTCCCTAAGCCTATTATATTCAATCTCTTGAACTGCTTTATTTTCTTCAATGGCCAAACTGGCAATAACACCTGAACTTTGACCTAAAACCATGAACACGGGTTCCATGCGAATCGACCCAAATGCGATATGTGTGGCACTCAGACAGATAGGAACAAGCAAATTAGAACACTCTTCTTTTTTCGGTACAATTGAGCGATAACTGATCGGAAAAGGCGCTTTAACGTGCGCTTCTACATTCCCCTCATTGGATACGTACCCTTTGGCATTTACGTAGCGCTTAATATGGTGGGAATCCATACCGTATGCAGCCATTCCAACGGGATCCTGGACTACTTCGATTCCTTCACAGTTCTTCTGGCTCATCACATAATTGCTAACCATGCGGCGCGCTTCCCTTATGTACAGTTGTTGCTGCCACCCATCTTCGCGCTCATATTCATCTTTGCATGTTCCCCATTGCGACACCTTCTCTTTTACCTTTTGTGGGATACGCGGATGATAGGCCAATGTCCACATTAACCCTTGCTGGTACCGGCGATGGCGTGCTACGATTTCCTCACGTTCTTCGTAAGAAGCTTCGGGGTAGTCCCAGTTTTGGCCGATAAAATCGGTTGAAACCCCCTTTTGGTTATTGGTATCGGTTTTCCGGTTGGGCATTGCTGAATTAATCCAGGGAACCAGCTTGTCACCATAGGAATACATTTCTTCTAGTGCCCCGTCAGCTGCTTCATAATTACGGAACAGGAGTTCATAGTCCAGTTCGTTATAATCTTCCGGTTGCTTAAACGGTATTCGATTTTCGGGGTGATCCGTCAGGGTCATTCGGAAGCAGTAGGCTTGTATTCCCTTGTCCCCCTGCCCTTCCGTCTCGAAAGCAACCTCCGTAATGAAAGGCAGCAGCCCACTTGAAGTATCCCCCTTTACGATGTATGGATCGACACCTTCGACAAAATCATGGTACACGCTATTATTCGAAACTGTCCCTTGCAGTGTTGTACCAGTTTTGCCGCGTTGAACACCGTTTAAGGATTCGCCATATTGCGCATTAGCCTCTCTCCCAACGGTATAAGAAACTCCTGCAGCTGCCATAAGGTCCCCTTCATAAGTTGCATCAATAAAAACTTCTCCGAAGTAAGTTTTCCCCGATTTCATTGAAATTGAGTTAATTGTATTGGAAACTTTCGATACACCCGTTGCTCTGTCAAGCTGCTGGTTGTAGACTATGGCAATGTCGAGATTATTGAGCATTTCATGATAAACCTTCAGCGCAGCCGAGGGCTCGAACGACCACATGGTATCATCGTTTTTCCCTGAACGCGTTTGCCCTCCGTCCTTATATTCAGACCTGAGTTGCCAGCCCCAATTTGCAGCATCAAGGTAATGCCGCTTGATGTTCCCGTAAAACTCCCGTGAGATTCCTCCAATAGCCTGCTTATTGCCAATGTCCGTCTGCCCAAGACCACCCGTTGTTAGTCCGCCCAAACGACTGGTTGGCTCTATTATTAACACCGATTTGTCAAGCCTTGCGGCTTGGATGGCAGCACTTATGCCCGCAGAAGTCCCTCCATAAATTACAACATCTGCAGCATTTGGCTCTTCGCTACTCTTACATGTGCACAACAGACCAGCTAGCATTAGAAAGGTAATTGCCGCTCGTAAAATTTGTGTTATTTTCATCTGAATGGAGGATTTTTGCTACCATATAGGCCGCCATGTAGGCCGCTATCTCATAAAGATAATTAAGAAGTCAGCAATCCCTCTTTTGGCATTACCTATGCGCTATTGAACAAGCAACTTACCCATTTTTTTAGCTTCCGAATTCGCAATTCTATAAACGTAAGCATCCGAGCAACCCCATCTTGCCCTATTCCCCCTCCTGACCAGTCCGTTTCTTTTTCCACTCATCGGGCAACAACTCGGCGATCTTATTGATGAGCTGATCATTGATGCGCAGCAGCACGTCTTTCAGCCATTCGCGCGGGTTGACGTCCCACTCTTTGCAGGTGGATAGAAAGGAATACATCATCGCCGCATGCTCGGCTCCTTTACGGGATCCGGCGAAGAGGTAATTCTTCCGTCCCAGCGCTAATGGACGGATTTTATTCTCGATTTGATTATTGTCGATTTCCACGCGGCCATCCTCCAGATAATGTCGTAACCCCAACATTTAATGTTGACAGACCACTAGTACAGTGTAAACTAAGTTTTTGAATGTCTCTGTTTGTCGCGTAGCGACTGCACTTGAGTTGCCTGGGACAAGGAGGAACGACGCAGTCCCAGGTAACGGAGAGGACCCTTATTTTTTAACGACGCGGAGCGTCGTCAAGTTAATCCTTGGGTTCGTTACCCCGGACTTCGTCCAGGGTAACTATTGTGTATTCGCTACGCGAAATCAAGGCAACCTGAATGCATATAAACTTAGTTTACACTGTACTAGTGGGCCAGCCAGTAAGTTTCGTTGCCCAACTAAACCCCATCCGCCGCCGTCAACAGCCGAGAATCCACCACAAACCGCAGCCCCAGCGGAATCTCTGCAGAAAAGCTAGACCCCCGCCCTTCGGTCACGTCGAGCGTAAGATGGGTATGCTTCCAGTATTCGTACTGGAATTTGGACATATAGTAGGGGCAGCCGTGGACTTCCCCCAGCAACTCGTCGTTGTCATCGATGTAGAATTCCCCGTCGGGGAAGCACATGGGGGAGGAACCGTCGCAGCAGCCGCCGCTTTGGTGGAAGATGAGGGGGCCGTGCTCGGCGCGGAGGCGGTCGATGACTTCGCAGGCGGCGGGGGTGATGTCTACTTTAGGCATGATTACAGGTTGAAAGTTACTGGTTACAAGTTACAGATTTCCGGACGAAATAGCCTCCGGCTGCGAGCGGAGGAAGCGCGCTGCGAGCGCGAAGGCCTCCAGGAAGCCAACACGGAGCACTGTTGTTTCGCTCAATCGGAGTTTGAGCGACATCCTCGCGCTCGGAGATCGCGGGGTCCGGGCTGCGAGCTCACTCAGCGTGTGAACTATCCACCCGCGCTCGAAGCGCGCGGGGTCCGAACGCAAAACCGGTCAGTACCCAAAAGCGTACTGACCGGCTGTGAAAAACACTATGAACAGTTCATTGGCTAGAAAAAGCCTAGCTTATCCTTACTGTAGCTGATCAGCATGTTCTTAGTCTGGCGGTAATGGTCGAGCATCATCTTGTGATTCTCGCGGCCGATGCCGGACTTCTTGTAGCCGCCGAAGGGCGCGTGGGCGGGGTAATCGTGGTAGCAGTTGACCCAAACGCGACCGGCCTGCACCTTACGGGCGATGCCGTAAGCCTCGTGCATGTCGCGGGTCCAGAGACCAGCACCTAGCCCGTAGAGAGTGTCGTTGGCGATCTCGATGGCCTCGGCTTCGTCCTTAAAGGTGGTGATACACACCACGGGGCCGAAGATCTCCTCCTGGAAGACGCGCATTTTATTGTTGCCCTTCAGTACGGTGGGTTGGATGTAGTAGCCGCCGGAGAGCTCGTCGACGTAAGCCGCTTCGCCACCAGTGAGGACCTCACAGCCTTCTTCTTTACCGATCTTGATGTATTTCAGGATCTTCTCGTACTGGTCGTTGCTGGCCTGGGCGCCCATCATGGTGGTGGGGTCGAGCGGGTGGCCCATCTTGATGGCTTCTACGCGCTCGATGAAACGCACGACGAAGGCGTCGTAAATGGACTCATCTACAAGGATACGGCTTGGGCAGGTACAGACCTCGCCCTGGTTGAGGGCAAACATGACGGCGCCTTCGAGGCATTTGTCGAAGAAAGCATCGTCGGCGTCCATGATGCTCTTCATGAAGATATTGGGGCTCTTACCGCCGAGCTCCAGGGTGACGGGGATGATGTTCTTACTGGCGTACTGCATGATGAGCTGGCCGGTGGTGGTTTCGCCGGTAAAGGCGACCTTGCAAATATCGGGGTGGCTGGCCAGCGGCTTGCCGGCTTCGATGCCGAAACCGTTGACGATGTTAAGCACTCCGGGAGGCAGGATGTCCTGGATCATCTCCATTAGGATGAGGATGCCGACGGGCGTCTGCTCGGCGGGCTTCAGTACGATGCAGTTACCGGCAGCGAGGGCGGGGGCGATCTTCCAGGTGGCCATCAGAATGGGGAAGTTCCAGGGGATGATCTGGCCGACTACGCCGAGGGGCTCCCAGACGTTCATCGAAACGGTGCTGCTGTTGAGTTCGGAGACACCACCTTCTTCGCCGCGGATGACGCCGGCGAAATAACGGAAATGGTCTACGGCCAGCGGCATGTCCGCCGCGCGGGTTTCGCGGATGGACTTACCGTTGTCCCAGGTCTCGGCGCGGGCCAGAACTTCGAGGTTGTCTTCCATAACCTGCGCGATTTTCAGCAGCAGGTTGCTCCGCTCGGTGGCGGAGGTATTGTTCCAGTGGGGCGCAGCTTCCCAGCCAGCGGCGACGGCCTTATCGATGTCCTCTTTAGTGGAACGGGGGATACGGGTGAAGGATTGGCCGTCTACCGGAGAGATGTTGTCGAAGTATTCTCCCTTCGCGGGCGCTACCCATTTACCACCGATGAAGTTCTCGTACTGGTCTTTGAAGCGGGGCGGGGCCAGGATGTCGGCCGTTGTGGTTGCTGTGGTACTCATGATCGAAATGGCTTTTTTTGAAAAGTGTAGGAAAGGTTCTATTGGCTATCGTGAGAAATAATGAGGTAGTCGTTTTGGGCAACGAAACTTACCGGCTAGCCCACTAGTGCAGCCCCCCCTCCCCCCGCTCCTAGCGTCGCTGGGGCTGGGGAGAGCGGGTTAATCGTAGCGTCAAGTAGGAAGTTCTTACCACCCGACGTGTAAAATCTCGGAGCGTTCACCGTACATATAAAGATGTACGGACAACGCAGGCCCGGAGGCCCTCCGCCCAATCTTTGGCAGCAACTCCAAAGATATCCCCCACCCCCCCAAGAAGCTTGCACTATTCCGTCATTCGATTGAACGATTGACTCAATAATTTGAAAAATGACACTAGAACGAAATATTCTACGGTCAATAGCCCTATTATTAAACCTACCTTTTGAAAACCGATACGACATGCTACAGCTCAACGCCGATCGCCTTTCCCCCACTCACTTGCACACGCTGGTGGAAAACCGTACGACTTTCAACCTCGAATCTGCCGCCCTTAATTTATTCGAGACGCACGAGCAGGCGGAAGCAGTAAATCTTCGTTTTGACACCCCGGTACTAGCCACCATGATCAAGGGCCGCAAGGTGATGCACCTACGCAAACAGCAGGGTTTTAACTTCCTGCCGGGCGAATCCATCATGATGCCGCCGGAAGAACTGATGGTGATCGATTTTCCGGATGCGCGCGAAGGCCGCCCCACCAAATGCCTGGCCCTGGAGATTGATCCCCACCTGATCTCCAAAGTGATCCAGGGCATGAACGAAAGACGGCCGCGTTCGGACGGCTTTACCTGGGGAAAGGCCGACCAAAACCTCCACTTCGCCAACGACCCCGCCATCACCCAGCTCATCCAGCGGATGATCTACCTCTGTGCCGAGGACCACGCGTCTAAAGATATTTTCTTGGGCATGTCACTCCGGGAGCTCATCATCCGCTTGCTGGAAATGGAATCCCGCCAGAACCACATCAAGGACCTGGAAGCGCGCGCCACCAGCCAGCCCATTACCGCAGCAGTGGCCTACATTCTTGCCCACCTGGATGAGCGTTTGACAGTGGAATGCCTCAGCAAACTTGCCTACATGAGCGAGTCGAGTTTCTTCCGGGCCTTCCGCAACGAGATGGGCATTTCGCCGGTTGATTTCATTAACAACGAACGCCTCAAGATGGCGGCCGCCCTGCTGAAGCGAAAAGACCTCACCATGCGGCAGGTAGCCATGCGCTGTGGCTTTAATAGTGCCAGCTACTTTACCCGGATGTTTAAGAAGCAATTTGGGGTTAGTCCTAGTAGATTTCGGCAGCGAGGTAGATAGAAAAAAATTACACGCAGTTCACTGCCCATTCTCCGGAACAATTTGGTGAAATTTCAGTTATGATTGTCGAACCTCCAAAACAATAGTTGAATGAAGTATTTATTTTCTCTTCTCTTTTTGTCCGTACTGCTCGTTTCCTGTGGTGAAACTGCCACCAGCACAGCGGAAGTACCCGAGACCATGCCAGAAGTCGAAGCCGCAGCCGAAATGGTAGCGGAAATGGCCAGCCCCAACCCCCTACTGCAAGGAACTGTAGAAGCCGTGACATCCGTCGGTGGTGACCTGCTAGCACTGCCCGCTGCTGCTGCCGTAGGCAACATTGACAGCTGGATCGCCAAACTCGGAAGCATGGACGGCACCGAAGCTATTGTCAGCGAGCTCGAGGCACTCAAGACCGAGCTTACCGCAGAAAGCATCGATGGCGCTAAAGTCTCCACTCTGCTTTCTTCATTAGCCACCTCAACCAGTAGCCTGGAAGGTAGTGCTCCTCTTTTGGGTACCCTGGCCACTGTGCTCCAGGCCGCTGCCGACAAACTGGCCGGTAAGTAAGTTCCACTTGGAAAATACTGATAGCAGTTAGCTGCTTTCAGGGTCAACGGGGATTGGGTTGGAACGTAGTTCCGCCGGTCCCCGTTGCTATTTTAGCAATACCCCCAATCAACATAAGTAGTATTCGTCAAAAAACCAGTACCATTCTGCCACTGAGTTTACCGGCTTGTGATTAACTTGGCCACGAAAATATATCGTCGCCATGCAATTACCCACCCAGATTACCTCCTTCGACCACTACCAATCCGAATACGCGCGCTCCGTCGCCGACCCCGAAGGCTTTTGGGCCGAACAAGCAGCCACCTTCAATTGGCGCAAGCCATGGGATAAGGTACTGGAATGGGATTTTGACGGCCCCAACATCAAGTGGTTCCAGGGCGGTAAAATGAACATTACCGAAAACTGCCTCGACCGTCACCTCGCCGAGCGCGGCGAGCAAACAGCCCTCCTCTACGAGCCCAACGAACCCGGTGACCCGGCGCGCCACATCACGTACAATGAGCTGTACGCTGAGGTCTGCAAAACGGGCAACGCCCTGCGGGAACTCGGCATCGGCAAAGGCGATCGCGTCTGTTTTTACATGCCGATGGTAGCCGAATTGGCCATTTCCGTCCTTGCCTGTGCCCGCATTGGTGCCATCCACTCCGTGGTCTTCGCTGGTTTCAGCGCGCAGGCGCTGGCCGACCGGGTCAACGACGCGGACTGTAAGATGATCATCTGCTCCGACCATAATAAGCGAGGTGCGAAAACCATTCCCGTAAAGACGATCGTCGACGAAGCGATGGCCATGGGTTGCCCGACGGTAGAAACCGTGCTGGTCCACAAAAACACCGGTGGTGACATCGCCTGGGACCCGAGCTACGACGTCTGGTACCACGAGAAGGTCGGCGTTCAGCCGCCCGTATGCGAAGCAGAGGAAATGGACGCAGAAGACGTGCTGTTCATCCTTTACACCTCCGGCAGCACGGGCAAGCCCAAGGGCGTGGTCCACACCTGCGGCGGCTACATGACCTATACGGCCTACAGCTTTCTCAACGTATTCCAGTACCAGCCCGGAGACGTGTACTGGTGTACGGCCGACATCGGCTGGATCACCGGCCACAGCTACATCCTGTATGGGCCGCTACTCTGCGGCGCTACCTCGCTGATGTTCGAGGGCGTACCGACCTACCCCGATGCCGGAAGGTTCTGGGAGGTTTGTGCGAAGCACAAAGTCAACCAATTCTACACCGCACCAACGGCCATCCGCGCCCTGATGGCCAAGGGCGATCACCACGTAGAAGGTCACGACCTGAGTAACCTGAAGGTGATCGGATCCGTTGGCGAACCCATCAATGTGGAAGCCTGGGAGTGGTACAAAAAGCACATTGGTAAGGGCACCGTTCCGGTGGTCGACACCTGGTGGCAGACCGAGACCGGCGGCATGATGATTACTGGCGTGGGCGGACACAGTCCGCAGAAACCGACTTTTGCCGGCTATCCCTTGCCGGGCATCCAGCCGTGTTTGGTCGACAAAGACACCGTGCAGGAGATCGAAGGCAATCCCGCCCAGGGCTTGCTGGCGGTCAAATTCCCGTGGCCCAGCATGCTCCGCACCACCTGGGGCGACCACGTGCGCTGCAAGAACACTTACTTCATGACCGTCCCCGGCATGTACTTCACCGGCGACGGCGCGCGGCGCGACGAGGACGGCATGTACCGCATCATCGGCCGGGTCGACGACGTGATCAACGTCTCCGGCCATCGCATGGGCACCGCCGAGGTGGAGAATGCGATTAATGAGCATCCGCAGGTGGTGGAGTCTGCCGTGGTGGGGTATCCGCACGATATTAAGGGGCAAGGCATTTACGCATACATCATTTTAGGCGAGGGCGCAGGTGCAGACGATGCTTTAAGAGCAGGGATTGTCGCCGTTGTTCGCAAGGAAATTGGGCCGATTGCTAAACCTGATAAAATTCAGTTTGTCTCAGAACTGCCCAAAACCCGCTCCGGCAAAATCATGCGCCGAGTGCTGCGCAAGGTCGCCGCTGGCGAAGGAGATTCGCTGGGAGATGTTAGCACTCTGGTGAATCCGGAAGTGGTCGAGGAGTTGATTACGGGTAAGCTGTAAAAAGGTATAATTGATGCTTAATTGACTACCCCAAGTCGCGTAGCGACGCAACAAGAGCTGCCTGGGACGAAGGAGGTACGACGCAGTCCCAGGTAACGAGTGCAGGCAGGTTACGGCCACGACGCAAAGCGTCGTCCCAATATCCAATCCAGGAAATATTCCCTACCCGCAACCTTCATAAATGAGCGCATCAAATCAGCGTATGTATTTTTGGGCTTACCTTTTACCCATAAACGCTTAATTGCCCGTAAAAACCACATAGCATGAAAAGATCACTCTACGCCTTTATCCTCGCAGGAATGCTAATGTCCTGTAACACAACCAGCGAACCAGCAGAGCAGACACCCGATGCCTCCATGGAAGAATCGGATACCGCTGAAGCTGCGCCAGCGGAAGAAAAAGCCCCGCGGCAAGCCATCGATTCAGACGAGGCCCTACTCGCCACCGCACTGATGGCCGCCCCGGAAGCAAGCCGGGCCGATTGCAAAGTCATCGGGTTCAATATGGCCGGTGAGTTTGTCACCTTTAGGGAGGGAACAAACGAATTTATCTGCCTGGCGAATGACCCTAAAAAAGAAGGCTTCAGCGCCGCCTGTTACCACACAAGCCTGGAACCATTTATGGCCAGAGGCCGGGCCTTAAAGGCGGAAGGAAAGAAGTTCAAGGAGATCTTCGACATCCGGGAAGAAGAGGCAAGGGCCGGTACGCTAACGATGGGAGACCCCGGCAGCACCCTGCACATTTACTACGGAAAACAAACGATGTACAATCCCGAAACAGCTGAAGTAGACGGCGCGAAGTACCGTTACGTGGTGTACCTACCGTTTGCGACGGCGGCCTCCACCGGTTTGCCTGAAGCACCGATTGCGCCGAACCATCCCTGGATCATGAACCCGGGTACGCACCGGGCGCACATCATGGTGTCGCCGATTAATGGGGAGGAGTAAGGGACGCATTAACCACTAAGGGACGCGAAATAAATAAACCATGCTTCTTGACCGCCTTATTTTGCCCTCACCGCACTTAAAAATCATTTCCGTAACTGAGGCTATGCAAAGGATTTGTAAGTACAGTGAGAACAAAAGCGTCAGGTCAAAAACCAGTAAGTTCTTTATACGGCGTCCCTTAGTGCATGAAAGTGTTTTAACCCGCGCAAAAAAATCAGGGGCTGATGAATTCAACAAATATGCACCTAAAAACCTCCAATCGCTAGCAGGGTTTCCTAAAGAACGAATAGTCAGAACGAACCCAATAGAAGACATCTTCATTCCCAAGTAAACTCAAAGCGAAAACGTTTTTCTATAACTTAGCTTAATTTCAATGAAATTGAAAAAAGCTTTAAACCCAAAAAAGATGAGTAATCAACCCATCCCGCAAAAAACGCGGGAAATGCATTCTAATCATTTCGATTCCACTATTTGGAACGACTTTCCTTTCCGCGATGATGATATCATCATCTCCACTTATGCAAAATCAGGGACAACCTGGATGCAGCAAATCGTTTCTCAATTATTGTTTGATGGCCAGACAGATTTGCCCGTGGCAGAGATGTCACCATGGATGGATTTGCGTGTACCGCCTACGCCCGTTAAAATGCAGATGGTCGAAGCCCAAACACATCGGAGGTTTCTTAAAACACACTTGCCGGTCGATGCTTTGGTCTTTTCGCCAAAAGCAAAATACCTCTATATGGCACGGGATGGTAGGGACGTTCTCTGGAGCCTATTCAACCACCACAGTACCGCCAATGAGAAATGGTACGATGCCCTGAACAACTCTCCTGGTTTGGTTGGCCCACCAATTGGTAAGCCAGAAGGTAGCGTCAGAGAATACTTCAACAATTGGGTCGAAAAAGATGGCTTCCCTTTCCATTCGCTGTGGGATAATGTTTCTACCTGGTGGAAAACTCGAGACTTGCCAAATGTCCATTTCGTTCATTTTGCCAACTTGAAAAAGGACATGCCCGGTGAAATTCGCAAAGTCGCGGCGTTTCTGGATATTCCAATTGACGAATCCAAATGGGACCAGATTTTAGAACATTGCAGCTTCGCCTATATGAAGGAAAACGCCAGTGCCAGCGTCCCACTCGGTGGAATGTTCTGGGAAGGAGGTGCAAAAACCTTTATTCACAAGGGAAATAATGGTAGGTGGCGAGACACCTTGTCTGATGAAGCGTCAAAAAACTACGAAGCTGTCGCCGAAGAGAACCTGGGTGCCGCATGTGCCCATTGGTTGAAAACGGGGGAGATGGTCTAGTGGTCACCAGTTGCAGGTTGTTGGGTGCGCAAGCGGCGCATTCAACAACCTTTGACTGATATGTGCATTAGTCAATAAAATACACAGAATGATCTCTACCTAATTATTCTAAGCAGAATGTTTTTGGGTGTGGGCATCAGCAGCAGCATGACGATTGTTATAACCCTGGTTGGCGACTATTTTGAAGGAGAAGAGCGACAAAAATTCATTGGCTACCAAGCCGCCTTCATTGGCATGGCGGGTATTGTCTTTTTGAGTTTGGGTGGGTTTTTAGCAACGCTTCATTGGCGAGTCCCCTTCCTGATTTACTCGTTCTCCCTTTTACTTATCCCCATAATTTTCTTCTTCTTAGAAGAATCCAAGCCACCCACGATTTTATCAAAAGTTGTGGTGGCTTCCCCACTATTACTGAAAGTCCTTTTCCCCATCGGGACGCTCTTTATGGTGCTCTTTTACCTCATGCCAACGCAGCTGCCCTTCTTACTATAGTCCATTGGTGTAGAAGATCCTTCTTACGCCGGAAATGCTTTGGCCATCAATGCCCTGGGTATGGTCTGCTCTTCCATACTGTACTCAAAAATCAGGCAACGGTTCTCTTTCCTTTCCGCGGTTGGCATTAGTAATGATGGGAGCGGGGTACTTTCTGACGGGAAACATGGGAACCTTTGAAGGGATTTTAATGGCCGTCTTTTTAGCTGGCTTAGGCCTGGGTTTGTTTATCGCTAATCTCAATTTTTGGGTTTTAGAACTCAGCCCTGCTGAAGTTAGGGGAAAGAGTATGGGCACGTTAACCGCCTGCTTATTTTTGGGCCAATTCTCTTCTCCGATTATTGCTGAGCCGATCATCAGGAGTTCTAATTTGGCCTTTCTGTTTATGAGTTCGCTTATTGTGCTGATTGTTATGGGCATTACCTTGACTGTTTCCAAACAGGTTTT
>JBLHRW010000119.1:0-12017 GCA_047626445.1 Neolewinella sp. | reverse complement strand
AAGAAAGCCCCCGGCAGGGAGGTGTGACGGGAGGGTACGTAAATGCATCGTTTTAACTACTGGCTTGGCGTATTCTGAGGGCTAGAAAGCGGTGAGTGGAAAACTTATCAGACTGAACACCCTACTTCTAGTAGATCCGTCATTCGTGACAAACTCCATAGTCGTGAATCACCATATCGAGTAAGTTCAAGTATTAGGCGATCCAGGGAGAGTGTTGCTGAAGTGAAGCAACGGTATTTGGGTAAGAAGTAGAGCGATTGGCGAGCGACTTCTTCCCAACCCTTTTAACGGAAAAGGAGGCTTGAAAATACGTTGTTTTCGGACTTTTGGGCTGGGTTATTGAGGATGAGATCCCTTGAAGGGGATGTTTCGTAAAACGCGGGGCATCCCCTTTTCCCTTTGCTCCTTTCATCCCTTCCACTTCGGGGACCGGGCCGCTGGCCCGGACAGGGGACCCTGCACCTGCGAGCCCGCCCAAAAAAGCCAGCCCCTCAAGGGTAGGAGAGGCCGGCACAACATTAACAGGGAAACGTTCATGGGATTAAAGAGGATTCACCAGTTGTTAAACGAAGCGTGCTTTGGAGGTATATCGGGTGCGGGCGGATTGTCTTACCTTCGGGCTGGATATTTTTAAATTTATTTTTCAGTTTCAACTGACCTGCTTAATTACCCATGGCAAAACATCCGGACCACGCCTACCTGGTGGCCTTGCGAGAGAATGACTCTCGTAAGCTGGAAGAGCTGTATGCCAATTGTAGCCCTGGAATCGTTCGATGGGTTATAGCCAATAATGGTACCGAGGCGGATGCCCGGGACTTATTTCAGGAAGCATTGATCAGTTTGCACGGAAGTGCCCACAAAACAGGTTTCGAGTTGACTTGCCCGATTAACGCGCTTGTCTTCACCATCTGCAGAAACCAGTGGGTCAATCAATTGCGCAGGAAAAAGAAAGAGGCGGAGGTAAGAATTATCGAAGCTGAACGATATACTCCTGAAACCGCTACCGAATCGGCCTACGAACGATGGGAAGAGGAACAACTGGAGCAGACACGATTGGACGAATCGCTGGCCCAGTTATCCGGCACCTGTCGCAAGCTACTACGGCTGCTGGGGCGGGGTGTTTCGAGTACCGAAGCTGCGGAGCAGTTAGGAATGTCGAACGCCAATACGGTTTACCGCCGAAAGAATGCTTGCCTACAACGTTGGCGGGAAAGATTTGACGGCCTGAACGGATTGAAATGAAGGAACAAGATTACATCACCATTGAAGCCTTTCTGGAAGGTACCCTTCCGGCAGAGGAAGCGAGCGCCGTTGAAGGACGTGCTGCCCAGGACCCCCAGTTTGCCGATGCATTGGCCAACCGCCGCCGGCTCTATGAACATCTGCAGGCGAAGGCGGGCGAAGCGTCGCTCCGCACCACGCTGGGCCAACTTGGTGACCGACACTTCGTTCGGCAGAATCAGCAAGCGGTGGTGAAGCCTATTGGGCGGAACAATCGCCGTTGGTTGATGGGCTTAGTAGCCGCTGCGGTCATTGCCCTGGCGATGATATTTGGTGGTCGCTTGTTTACACCTCCAGGCAGTGCTTATGAGCAATTTGCCCAACACCAGGACCTTTCCCTTACCGAAAGGGGAACGGATACGGGAGCCTCGGCGGCTGAAGCGGCCTTCAACGAAGGCCGATACGCTGAAGCGATTGACCGGTTACGAGCCTACCTGGGAGTACAAGACGATGACGAAAGGGCACGCCTGGCTTTAGGGGTTTCCTTACTAGAACGGAACCAGGATTCTTTGGCGATCACCGTATTTGAAAAGATTGCTGCGGGCGAGTCTACCCTGGTACCGTACGGAAATTGGTATCTTGCCTTGGCAGCCGTGAAGCGTGGAAATACGGAAGAGGCCCTTTCCTTCCTTGCCCTTATCCCTGAATCAGACACTTATCTGGCTAATCGCGTAAGGAAACTGAAGGCCACACTCTAAGTTGCTAATGAAGGTAACTTACGCTGCCTTGATACCTTTGTTGTCTATTTATCCCTTATCCCAAGTTCTGAAACGTTCAACTATGAAAAATCATTTTTACCGGTTATTGGTACTATCCCTGTGTCTGAATTTTACCCTAAGTGGGCAATTTTACAACGAGCCTTTTAATGCTGGCTTAAATGGTTGGAGCACGCTAGGCTTCGAATTCGACGATAACGGCGCGGCGGAAACCTTCTCCGCTTGGAATAATCGTTCCCGAATTCGTTCGGAATCGTTGGGTGGGTCCCTGACGTTTACCGGAACGGGAACGGATGCCAGAGCTACTTCTCCTGCTATCACTGTGCCAGGAAGCTTTAGTGATGAACTTTATTTGAGTTTTCACCAGTACTTTGGGTCAAATGGAGGAGCGCTCAGGGTGGTGGTGAGCGGAGACAACGGCCTTGCGCTTGATACCATCTTACGCATCGGTTTAGTGGCTGATGAAGAAACTTCCGCTGGTAGTTATCACCTGATTTCTCTTGGAAGTGTACTGCAGGTTCCTGGTCAGGTGACGGTCCAGTTTGAGCTGGTGGGCTCAGCCAATTTCTGGATCATAGATGACGTGCAACTTTACCAATCCCGACCAGCACCCGTTACCTTCCCTCGCTACATAGGAGAGTCGTTGGTACAATTCGGTAAGCCTTTCGTAGTTGATTCTGCAGGAGCACCTGCCGTACCTTTTCAATTAGTAGTCGACTGGTTACCAAACCTAACCGAAGCTAGGAAAGAAATTTTTCGGGAAATTTACAATCCCATGGTGCTGCAATCCTGTGCCTGCGACCGGCTGGAAGTATGGGTAATGCCCGGTGGCATTTTCTTTGACCCGGTAACGGGAGAACCCCTGGGGGATCCTTTGGATATACTAAGCGTAACCCTGCCAGCCTCCGGGATGAATGAGGTCGATGGAGTAGGTTTGAACTATTACCTCTACAACGACCTTGAAACAATAACTGATGGCCCCAATCCTCCCCTGACCAACGCTGAGGTAAGCAGCTTTTCTCTTGCTCCCGCCGATGCCGTACGGATTGCCATCCTGGATACCGGGTTAGACCTGGATCATCCTGACTTGAACGGATTCGTTTTCCGCGATGCGGAAAGCCTGAACGGAACAGATGATGACAACGATTGCCTGGTGGATAATCCGTTAGGTTGGAACTATGTCGATTACAATAACAACCCTGATGACGATAATGGCCACGGTACCCACGTAGCGGGCATCATCGCCAGGAATACGGAACATTGCAACGGTTGCACCATTCAGGTGCTTCCCTATAAAACACACGACAGCTACGGCGTGGGAACCCTCTTTGCTGCTGCCTGTGGAATACTTCAGGCAGGGGTCTATGATGATGCGGACGTCATCAATTGCAGCTGGGGCTTCTACGGAGGTGGAGACGATGGTATCCTCCGTACGGCCATTGACACGGTAGCCAGTTATGGCGCGCTCGTTGTCGCCGCTGCGGGCAACGACTCGCTCAATATGGTGGCTGATCCCCAATTTCCAGCGCTGTACAGCCTGAACAACATCCTGGCCGTCGGAGCACACGACACGCTGCCAATTGGTAGCCGGCCTTATGCCGGATTTTCGAATTACAGTGCCACCGGTGTAGAACTCGCCGCCTTCGGCGTAGCGGTGACCAGTAGTTTATTAGAAGGAACGACCGGGGAAAAGTCCGGTACTTCAATGGCCGCTCCCCTGGTGGCTGCCGCCGCCGGTATGTATCATTGTGAATACCCGTGGGAGGTTACTGCTGCCCGGACGTTTATCCTTGAGAATGCCTTTATGGAGGCAGGGCTCACCGGAGTGGTCCTCGATGGTAACGCGCTTAACCTTACGGCCTTTTGCCGGAAGAACGATCCCACCATTGGCGTACCTGCAATGGACATCGGCATTGAATTCGCAGCTGGAGGTGACCTGATTGAGGTGATCGCCTTACAGGGCTTTGCCGAAACCGAAATTACGATTACCGATGCCGCAGGTAATCTGATTGAGCGGAGGAACCTTGACCTGTTCCCAGCGGGGACCAAAGAAACTTTCGATTTTCGGGCGGCAGTAAATGGCCAGTACCTGGTGGTTGTTCAGGCCGCAGGAAAGGTTTATACCCAACGTTTGGTTAAACGGTAAGAGTGGGGCCATTTTTACATTATGAGTATTAATGTTAGAGGGCTGGCGGTAACGTTATTGTTTCTTGGGAGCAGCTTAATGCCCCTGATCGGCCAGAGCTGTCCATCGGTCGCTGATGGATTAAAAACCCTATACGAGGCTAAAGATGAAGGAGAAGCACTAGTACAGGACATTAAAGCCGCTTGCCCATTTGCCAGCGATAGCTTGAGCATCATTTTCCATAAGCGGAGTGTCTACGCCTATAATTCGGAAGAGGACTTTGAGCTGGCAATAGTTTACGCATTGAAGGCACTGGAAGTCCAGAAAGAAATATATGCAGGTGCGCCGGCGGAGCCTTTGGGCAAGACGCTTGCTAATCTGGGGCTTTTCTACCGAATTACGGGCCAATACACCACCAGTTTACCCTACCTGAGGCGGGCAAACGCTCTCTTCACAGAACTCGAGATCTATAATCGTAAACACAGGAATCAGCAGCAGATGGTTAAGCTGTGGCACGCTACGGGTGACGTAGGGCGGGCCAAAGAACTACTACGGGTAATGCTAACGGAAGCCCGGGAGGAAAGGGCCAAAGGAGAAAATGAATGGACAGCGACCGTAGCAGAAGCTGAAACGCTGCGGCTGCTTGGTGAGCAGGCTAATCAGGAAGAGCAATATGAGGAAGGCTTACCCAGTTTTGCCGCCGCCGGAATATTGTTTGAGGAGTTGGGGGACTTGGAATTCCTGCTGATGTCTTACATGGGGCAGGGGAGAGCCTACTTTCACCTGAAGCGGTATGAGGAAGCACGTGCAGTAACCGATAAAGCCCTGGCGCTGGCGGGACCCTATGAACTTAACTACGACAAGGGCGTGATGTATAACCTGCTGGCCCTTATCAGTATGGAGCAACAGCAGTTTTCCAAAGCCAGCGAATTGCAGCAACAGGGAGAAAGCTTTGCCCTTAAAGAGAATAACCCTCGCCTGTTGGCGGTGCTTTATAATACGTATGCGGAAATAGCTTTGGCCCAAGAGGGCTTCGTTACCGCAGCGAACCGTAATGCCGAAGCCATTGCATTGTTGACTGACGGTTGGAGCTATAATGACGAAGCCACGCTGCCATCCCTAGAGGAAATGGGACGCAGTGAATTTAAGCCCGAAATCTTTCAATTTCTTGCCATTCGGGCTAATATCCTTCATAAAGAAGGAGATGTAGCTGGGGCCATGGAAGTGATCCGACTAACCGATCAACTGGCAGACTTGCTCCGAATGGATTTTAATGGCCAGGTAAGCAACCTCTTCTGGCGGCAGGAAGCCTTGCCGCTGTACGAACTAGGCATCGAACTTAGTCGGGAGGCTGACGATGCAGAAAGCGTTTTTTATTTCCTGGAGAAAAGCAGGTCGATTCTTTTGCTGGAAGCTTTGCTGAACGCCGATGTGCGGGAGAATATCTCGCCGGGCCTGGCCACCCGGCTGGCTGCCACGGAACATGAGCTGCGTTTGCTGCGTAGCAAAGCGATCGGGGTGGATACCACCATCCAGGAGGAAACAGCACGCAGGGTTGTTGCTTTGAGTGATAGCCTGCAGCAACTGCGGACAATACTGACCGATCGGTATCCTGGTGCCGGAATACTGTTGACCAGCCCGTCGCTGACGGAGATCGAGGAAGCCAGGGAAATCCTGAAGCAGGTTGGATGGGACCGCCAAATTCACTTTTTCCTGGGGGAAAAAAAGGCCGTCGCTTTTAGCTTGACCGCTACGGAAGCAACGGTCGTCGATCTTGGCCCAACCTGGTTACTGGAGAGACTCACCCGCGAGTTGCTGCTCTTCTACACCGATGTCAAAATTATTGACAGTCATCCCGCAGATTTTACGGCTGCCAGTTATGCTGTGTATGAAAAGTTGCTTGTTCCACTTAACATCGCTGAAGGGGAGCGGTTACTGATCATCCCCGATGGTGCCTTGGCCTATGTGCCGTTTGCGGCATTAGTGACAGAGAAGAATGATGCTGAGGTGGCCAATGCTTCCTACCTAATCCGCCGTAATCAGGTTAGTTTCGCTCAGTCGACTACGGTATTGAGCAAACAGGCCAGCGCGCGCCGACATGGAAGCGGTGACGCCTTTGCCTTTAGCCCTTTTACCTCGGTATCACCCAAAAGTACCGCTCCGATATTACCCTTTAGTGAGGCGGAGATTGCTGGCTTGCGCAATCATTACCCCGGCACCTGGCTGACCGACACCGCCGCTTCGCGGGCCGGATTATTGGCCAGCCTCCATGACCAGTCGATTATTCACCTGTCGACCCATGCGTTTGCTGCCATCGACCTTGGCGAACCTCCGCGCATCCTCACGGCAACGGAGCCAGTGTATTTGTCAGACATCTACGGCCTCCGATTGCAGGCAGATCTGGTTATGCTGAGTGCTTGCCAAAGTAACATCGGGCCATTATTGCAGGGCGAAGGAGTGTTTAGTCTCGGCCGTGCCTTTACGGCTGCGGGAGCAGGCGGCGTAGTCGCTAGTTTATGGCCGCTCAACGATCGGGCAGCGTCGGAAATAGTAACGGGCTTCTACGATGAACTAGCCGGAGGAGCGCGTAAACCTGAAGCGCTACATGAGGCACAGTTGGCCTACCTAAACCGGGAGGATCTACCCGCCTACCTGAAGTCCCCCTATTACTGGGCCGGGCTAACCTACTACGGTGATTCAGGAAAATTGCCAGCGGGTGGGTTTCCCCGCTGGGCGTGGGCGATGATCTTCCTCGTAGGGTTGGCGTTTGCTGTTTGGCGCTTTACGAGTCAAATAGTCAAGGAGTGGCCTACTCTCTGACTGTTTGACGCTCTGACTAGCTGACTATCGGACTCTTTTCCTCCGCAACCATTTTGAAAAACCACCACACCAACAGGGCACTCTCTCCTGGGTAATCCTGCTCCCGCAAGGCGGCCTGGTAAGCGTTCATGACGTCCTCATCCTTCGTTAGGAAACTACGCAGTGTTTTGAGCAGCTTAGTGTAGCGGGGGAAGTCGGCTGCCGGTGGCACGTCCTTAGCACCCAGGCGGGTGCAGAGTGTGTGCAACAACTCGGTGCTGTAGGGCGCGTACCCCTCAGGGTACTGCCCCATCAGGTAAACAGAGACCATGTTATAGTCGTCCTCGTGGAAATGACTGGGCGTTTTGTCCTTGGGGTGTTGATCCCGGAACCGATTGAACAGCTCATTGACGTAAAAAACGAAACGCTGGATTCGTCCTTCCAGCTGGCGGTCTTCGCTGTACAGGTCCCGGAAGGCTTCCCGTACAAATTCGGGTTCCCAGCGCATCAGCGTCAACATTGCCCGTTTCGGGTCATAGCCTCCCCGTCGGTAGTGCCGGCGGTTGGTCTTAGAGTCCAATGCCAGGTCATAGCTGGCGGCGAGGTCTTTTGCCTCCGGATTGAAGTGGGTCTGCCAGTTCTGTTGCGTCTCCCAAAGGGGGAGATGAGCTTGGGCTTCCTCGGTTTGTAACCAGGCAGGAAAACGTTGGATGGCGGCTTGAATCTTTGGTACCTGCATTTATTGTCTGTGAGAACGGAAATTAACCCGGGACTGCGGTCAACGGAGCGCGCTGCACGCAGTCCCGAGGGAAGGAAAAGTAAACCTTAAGCAAAGTCTTTCACTACACCAGCGATGATGTCGCAAGCCTCCTGTAGTTCTTTTTCGGAAATGACCAGTGGCGGCGCAAAGCGGATGATGTTACCATGGGTAGGCTTGGCAAGTAGGCCGGCCTCGGACAGAGCAACGCACAGGTTCCAGGCAGTTTTACTGTCGGGGCTGTCGTTGATGATGACGGCGTTGAGCAGGCCCTTACCACGTACGAGGGTAAGAAGGGCAGGGTAGGTGTCGATCAGCTCCTGCATCCGGGCCCGGAAGATGTGGCCGAGGGCACGGGCATTCTGCGTCAACTTTTCGTCGATGATGACCTCCAGCGCTTCTTTGGCTACAGCACAAGCTACGGGGTTACCGCCAAAAGTGCTACCGTGCTGACCGGGTTTGATGACCTCCATGATCTCGTCGTCGGACAGGACCGCAGATACTGGGTAGGTGCCACCAGAAAGGGCTTTACCCAGGATCAGGATGTCTGGGCGTAGGTAGGTGGCTGGCTGGCGCTCACAATGCCCCTGGCAAGTACAGTCTCCGCAAATGCGCAGGAGGGCTCCCGTCCGGCCGATACCCGTCTGGATCTCGTCGGCGATGAAGAGTACGTTGTGTTTTTTACAGGCGTCCCGGACGGCGGCGAGGTAGCCCTCTTGTGGAACAAAGACACCGGCTTCTCCCTGGATGGGTTCTACCAGCACCCCGGCGATGGTAGCGGGGTCGTTGGCCAAGGCTGCCTCCATCGCTGCTTCGTCACCGTAAGGGACGCTTTCAAAGCCGGGCGTGTAGGGACCGAAACTACCCTTTGCATCGGGATCGGAACTGAAAGAGATAATGGTCGTTGTCCGGCCGTGGAAATTCTGTCCACATACAATGATGCGGGCCTGATCGGTTGGGATGCCTTTCTTATCATACCCCCATTTCCGGCAGAGCTTGATGGCGGTTTCAACGGCTTCGGCGCCGGTGTTCATGGGGAGTACCTTGTCGAAGTTAAAGTAGTCGGTGAGGTACTTCTCGTATTCGCCCAGTTGGTCGTTGTGGAAAGCCCGGCTGGTGAGGGTAAGCTTGCGGCTTTGCTTTACCATCATGTCAATGATGCGCGGATGGCAATGGCCCTGGTTTACGGCGGAATAGGCACTCAGGAAGTCAAAGTATTTTTTGCCTTCAACGTCCCAAACATGGCAGCCGCGGCCTTCGCTGAGCACTACGGGTAGCGGATGGTAGTTGTGGGCCCCGTGTTTGTCTTCCAGCCCGATGTGGTAAGCGGGGGAAGTGGTGGAATTATTCTTGGTCATGGTTTGGTTGGCTTTGCTGGCAAAGATATGGTTATAGGCGTGGAAAAGGCTAACGGTGTTTTGGGGAAGGCTCGCTTGCGCTCGTGGCTCACTGCGTTCGCCGTTGCAGGCCAGTCGCTTTGCTCCTTGTTGCAGTGCGCCTGCGGCGCGTTGCAGCTGCTGCTCGTGGGGGTGTTTGGCACCTGCAATCTCTGTAGCCTGGCACTTGAACCCTAACGAAAACGAGGGGCTGCGCTTGATCCTGCGGATCGGCACTTACCCCTCGCTACGAGAAATGGCCCTCCGGGCCTAAATTAGTCTGTGGCTGGCAAGGACGTACACGGCTTAATACCATTTCTCTGCACCCGCGGCCGCGCCTACTACTTCTGCTTCGCCTCATGCGCTCGTATCCACCGCAGCGTCAGCAAAGCCGCCGGCCCCACCATACTCCCATGGTCAAAACCACCCAATTCGTGCAGCTCTACGTGCTGGTGGCCCGAAGCAGTGAGCATCCGCCAGAAGTAGGCGGTTTCCTCGTAGCGGCCGAAGAGTTCCAGCTCGCGGTCTCCGGTAATGAGGACGATGGGCAGCTCGCTAATGCGCAGGTGGGCGATGGGGGCGTAGGTGTCAACCACGACGTCATTCCAGGCCAGGCCGCGCTCTTTGCGCGGCGTGAAGTGGGTGATGGTATGGCCGCTGAAGGGCAATAAAGCGGCGAGACTATCGGGGTGGAGGCCGTGGGCACCAAGGTAGGTCGTGTCTAGCCCGATCATGCTGGTGAGGTAGCCGCCGGCGCTGTGGCCAGTAACGTAGATTCTGCTCGGGTCCCCGCCGTAATCATCGATGTTCTTCATTACCCAGGCCACGGCGGCAGCGGCATCCTGGGTGTACACGGGGTTCTTTACTTTGGGGTGGAGGCGGTAATTGGCGGTGGCCACCGCGACGCCCTTTTCTTTCCAGGCATCGATGAAGTGTTTGTTGCCGAACTCCAGCCCGCCGCCGTGGAAATAGACGATGGTGGCGAAGTTGGTGCTGTCAGTGGGGTGGTAGAGGTCTAGTTTGCAGCGCTTGCTGGCGTAGGCATCGGTGGTTTGGGGGCGGTAGGAGATGTCGTTGACCGTCGTGTAGGCGGATGGTTTTTGGGCGCGGACGCTGGTGCAGGCTAATAGGATTAAGGAGCAGAGGAGGAGGTAGCGTGGTTTCATAGCTGGAAAGATAATGATAACGTGGCCATCAA
The DNA here is from genome assembly GCA_047626445.1 of Neolewinella sp. Classification (GTDB taxonomy): domain Bacteria; phylum Bacteroidota; class Bacteroidia; order Chitinophagales; family Saprospiraceae; genus Neolewinella. The sequence continues at coordinate 1,765 of JBLHRW010000119.1, read as the reverse complement.
AAGTCGTGAAACAGTATTGACAGATAGTGTTTCAATTTTAGCAGATTTTTAGAAACGCGTAAGGCGTAAATGCTGGTCTGTGGGGTAGGGTAGGGGTGATTGATTATACAGTATTATCTATGTATCGATTACCCATAAATTTTCACTCCTTTGGGAAGAATGCCTTATAGGATTCAACGATTGTCTGATAGGTTTTCCATCCTCTCCAGAATACTTTTAATGCTGGATGAGGTTGATTGGAATAATTAGTAAATCCACCAATCTGAGCAATGATCGATACAAATTCGGTTCTTCGTCGATTAGTGTGGGTTGAGTAAATTTGGCCATGGAAAACGAACTACTGGTCTGTCAACATTAAATGTTGGGGTAATCTGCGATGCCTTTTGGTGCTAAATTTCGTTAAAGAACTCCTTCCGTAGCTACGGCTATGCAAAGAATTTTTCAAGAACGGCGAGAACAAAAGCGTCAGGTCAAGAAACACGTTTTATTTAATTCGCGTCCCTTAACTGCCGCAATGGTCGATCGGCTCACCCACAAATCTATCCTCGTGGACATGAACGGAGAGTCCTATTGACTCAAGGAAACACGCGCTCAACTTAAAAATAACTAACTTTGAAAAAGCTTACCTGGGTGGTACACTTTCGATTGAAATGGTGGTACACTTTTTAGTTGTAATCTACACACTATGCCGCCCATAATCTTCCAATGAAACACTCTGATCGCATGGGTGTGACGGTGTTTTGATGTACCCCAAATTTACGTAACTTACCCTGAAAACCGCATGGCTGCACGGATTGTGAAGAAAGAAGGGGGTAAACTCACCATAGAAGTTGATATGGATCTCAAGAGTAGTATGCTCACTCAGGAGGAGGCTATTTAGGTTGCCTTGAATGAGGCTGGAAAGTTAGCAACACTGACAGCTCTTGAAAACTTCGATACCGATGGAAAGCCAATTACATTACGAGGCAAGCGGCTCACGACTAAGGGGCCCAAAAAAAAGTAGTGTCGACTCCTTACGGTAGGGTCGAATGGTTCCGCCACGTTTATCAATCCAGTTATGGTGGCGGCACTTACTCCCCAGCTGATCGTGGTGGCCGACTTGTGAAAAAGAGTACTCCCCGGCTAGCCAAGCTTCTGCAGGAAGACTATGCTGATTTGCCCGCCCGTCGGGTTACCAAACGCTTTATGGACCATCACCAAGTCGGCTACTCCAAGGATTTAGTCCGCGATTTACACAACCATTTAAGCAACCACCTTAAGGAAGTTGAAGAACGCTGGAGCTATCAAACGGCCCCTGTAGACGTGCTCAAAAAGGTAGCGACTGTGTCGATCAGTCGCGACGGAGCAATGGCGCATATGCTGGATGGTAAGAAAGGTTCTCCAAACCGAGTAGCGGGGTGGCGAGAGTGTATGTGCGGCGTGATTTGCCTGTACAACGATCAACTTGAGTGCATTCATACCACGTATGTTGGCGTTGGGCCACAAAAGGACAAGCCTGCTTTTACCTATCAACTTACTCGAGAGGTAGATAACCTGAAGCAAGAACTTAACGCCATCGCCGTACAGCCTACCTATGTAGGAGTAGCTGACGGAGCGGTTTCAAACTGGACGCAGCTCGAAGCGATTACAGACCGTCAGGTAACGGATTATTTCCATGTCAGTGAACGCTTGGGCAAGGTGGCTACCACCCTGAAAGGAGGGAAGTCGGACCAACAAAAGTGGCTCAAAAAACAGAAAGGCTACTTACTCGACCAGCCGAAGGGTG
>JBLHRW010000118.1:0-12080 GCA_047626445.1 Neolewinella sp. | reverse complement strand
GTAAGGGACGCCGTATAAATAACTTACTGGTTTTTGACCTGACGCTTTTGTTCTTACCGAATTTACAAATCCTTTGCATAGCCTCAGTTACGGAAATGATTTTTAAATTTGGTGAGGGCAAAATAAGACGGTCAAAAGCCGTAAGTTATTTGTACGGCGTTCCTAAGCAATAGGTCAATCCATCCGTCATTATTGAAGTCTTCAAAATTGCACTGGATACCGTTGGACGAAATGGGTAACGATCCAGCCATACCAGTGGCAGCGGTGACATCGGTAAACACATTATTGCCGTCGTTTCGGTAAAGCGCTCCGCTTTTATCGTGGTTTACAACGAAGAAATCCATGTCTCCGTCGTTATCAATGTCGGCAAAATCAGCCGACCAACTCTGGGCTAATGGCAACAAGCCAGCCGCCTCAGCGACATCCGTAAAGGAGCCGTTTCCTTCATTACGGAACAGCTGGTTTCGACGACGGCCATCTCCAGGATCGCCGACGCCAAGCCTACATTTGCTCAAATACATATCACCATCGTCATCGTAATCCGTCCAGATAGAAGCATAATTACCTGAATTATCCGATGGGACGGTAGAATACGCCGGCAGAAGACTGAGGTCGTAAGTCATAGACTGGCCTCCGGTGCCGAGGTAGGGCTTTGATATGTCTACATCGTCACAAGCGAAGAAATCAACCTGTCCGTCATTATTGATGTCGACGAAGTTGGCCCCCTGGAGGAAACTGACATCAGACAAAGCAAAGCTGCTGAAGCTCACCGGGTTAAAAGGTCCATCGGCAAACCAGATCTCCGTACTGGACCCAGTTCCCCCCACGGCAATATCTCTCATACCGTTTTGATCGACATCGGCTACAGTTACTCCCCAAGTCCTGCTGGAGAATGTTCCGGGAAAAACATAGGAAGAAAAGCTCCCTCCGACTTGCTGAAATTCAATGCGAAAGGTCGTTCCGTTATCTAACCGTACGATGTCGTCCAGGCCATCTTTATCTATGTCTACCACGGCCATCACCCCTTGTAGATGTTGCTGGTGGACAGCAAACCAGACTGGTTCGAAAACATAGGTTGAGCCGCCAACACAGTCGAAAACAGGAAGGCGAAGGAGAAAGTAAGCGCATTATGCATCGATATTGTCCGTTTAAAAGTTAGACTGTAGTATCGGAAACTTATCTCTTCCCCCCTTTTTTCTTTTTCCGACGGAGTGTCTCTTCCACTTCGTCCATTAGTTCTTTCAGGTTCATGCCGTCTTCGCGGCTAAAAGCGAGGGTTTCCCGGTACTTGCTCCGGTCCAGTTCAACGACTTTGATTTCCGTACCGGTGTAGGCTTCCACGGCCCGTAGTTTGTCGTGTTCTTCGGGCGCGCAGAAGGAGTACGCGAAACCACGACGGGTTCCGCGGCCGGTCCGCCCTACCCTGTGGACGTAATTGTCTGCCTGATCCGGCAAATCGTAGTTGATCACGTGGGTAATGTCGGGAATATCGATTCCCCGGGCGCTGACATCAGTAGCGACCATCAGGCGTTGTTCGTTTGCCCGGAAAGCCTCCAAGGCGGTGTTCCTGTCCTCCTGGGTCATCTCTCCATGCAGTACCAGCGAGGGAATTTCCACCCGGGCCATGGCCTTACTTACCCGTTCCGCCCGTACGCGAGTACGCACAAAGGCAAGGATTTTCGCCTCCGGGTTTTCCTTCAGAAACCGTTCCAGGAAGAATCGTTTATCGTCCATTTCGATGAAGACCACCGAGTGATCCACATTTTTGGCAATTGGGTCTTTGGGGCTGATCTGAATCCGGATCGGCTTATTCACCAGCGTATAGGCCAATTTTTTGATCTTTTCGTTGATTGTTGCGGAGAAGAACAACGTTTGCCGGCGCATTTTCAGGTGGCCGAGTACGCCCCGGATGTCGTCGATGAAGCCAAGGTCAAGCATCAGGTCGGCTTCGTCCAGCACCAGGATATTGACCCGTTCGAGCCGCAAGACCTTTTGGTTGAGCAAGTCGAACATCCGGCCCGGTGTGGCGATCAGGATGTCCACGCCTTCTTGTAGTTGACGGATTTGAGGGTCCTGTTCCACCCCACCGGTCAGTGCAAATACATTGACTCGGGTTCCTTTGGCAAGGTCACTGAATACGGAGTCCAGCTGCATGGCCAGTTCCCGGGTTGGTACCATGATCAGGCACTTGATGCCGTCTTTGCGGCGGGCATTTTCTTTACCCGTGTGGATCAGTTGCACCACCGGAATGGCAAAGGCGGCAGTTTTTCCGGTACCCGTCTGGGCAATGCCCATCACGTCCTCTCCGGCCAAGATGTGGCGGATGGCCTTGTACTGGATGTCCGTTGGCCGTTTCCAGCCCAGTTTACCGATACTGCGTATGATTTCGGAAGCGAGGGGATAATCTGTAAATTTCACGATACAAAGGTAGGAATTAGAAACTAGGAATTAGGCGCTAAGCGCTAGGAACTAGGCGCCAGTGAACTAGTTCCTTAGCGCCTAGTTCCTAGCTCTTCAAGAGGCGCGACCAACGGAGTTGGCGTTTATGCAGAGCGCAGCCGAGGTACTGGTTCAAGGGAAATTTTAAGGGGCAAGCGGGCTGTACCCCGAGAAGAAGACGGAACGTTTTGCAACAAGCGTTTTCATAATCACCTAACTTATGTTTGCCAATCCACTCGTCTCTATTCTAACGCCAACTACGCGCGTCTCCTCTTCTCACTGCCCTCCGCGCGCAAAATTGTAGCATTCTCGCGCGGAGGTAAGAGGAGAGGAAGAATTGCGCGGAGAAAAGAGATGCGGTCAAAAGGCGTAAGTTATTTATACGGCGTCCTTCAATGATAGCAGGAAGGAAACCGTCAATTAGAAACCTAGAGGGGAAATACATTCTCCAACCTATCGCTACTTTTTCAATCCAGTTTCCAGCAGATAATCGGCCACCATCTCATCAGCCTGCCGGTGAGCATACGGTTTGCCGTAGGCTGTTGTTGTAATCACGATAACAACCTCCAGCGCAGGAATCATCATAACCTTATTCCCGCCATTACCACTGGCATAAGCAACCGAGTAGGCTTCGTCGTTTACCGTCAGGACATCATGCCAGAAAAGGTAGCCGTAATGCCCGTCTTTCTCGTCGTTGCGGGCAACGAGGGGAGATAGACTCTCAGCGGCCCAGCCGGTCGGAAGTAAATCCCGCCCGCCATCGAGGTACAACTGGCCGTAAGCAGCAAGGGAAAGTGAGGACATTTGGAGGCTTCCTGCCGTGTTCCCCACGCCAGTTGGTGTACGTTGCCATTGCTGATCGGTGATACCGAGTGGGGTGAACAGTTGCTCGCGGGCGTAGGCTTGCAGCCCACCGGGCACCGCCCGGTGCACAATGTCTCCCAACACGACCACCCCGGCGGTGAAGTACTGCCAGTCCGTCTTCTCCCGGGCGGGCAGGTTGAGGGTAAACCGGACCCAGTCCTTTGTGGGGTACATATTGTCTTCCAATCCGGGAGAATCAGGATCGGCGTCATTGCCGGCAAAACCTGCCGTCATGGTCAGAAGCTGCAGAAGAGTAGTCGTAGCTTTAAAGGAGGAAGGATGATCAAATTTACTGAGGTCATAAAAGTCAGATAGCGGTTGATCAATGCTTTTAATGTAGCCGTCTTTAATCGCCTGCCCAAGCAAAGTCCCCGCAAATGATTTCCCTACGGAACGGGTATCATGAATGGTCATCCGGTCGGCGCCATTGAAGTACTCTTCCAGGACGAGTGCGCCGTTTTTGAGCACAACGATACTGGTGACATCTTCGAATTGGCCGGAAACGATCTTTCGGTTCATGGCCTCGATCCGGCCTTTCCCAGGGGCATCGGCAGCGATGGCAAACCGATCGGTAGGAGCGATGGCCTGTACGACCACTTCTTTAGAATCAATCTCCCGCTCGGTAGAATTCACGCGAATATTGCCTTTGGCAATCAATGGTCCGATGACCACTTCTCCCGTATCCACATAGGGCCGGACCTCGACTTCCAACAGGTGATTCCCTTCACTGAGCGCTGCATCTCCGCCCCCGAGTTTCATGAATTTCATCCATAAAAAACGGCCCCAATGGTCCTGTTCTTCAGTCCCTCGTAATGGGATGCCGTAAACGGTTGTTTCATTTTTGTATTCGCAGGAACCAGCGCCAGTTTGCAGGTTATACACGTAGATCGGTGCATCGTCAACCAAAAAAGTAAACTGAAAACTACCGGCGGCGCACAACTCACGCACGGAGCGGGTTGGTGCCAGATCGTGTAGGTGGGAGATGATGGTTTTATCCAGGTACATCCGGGCGTTGAGTTCGGTGGTCATGTTCAGGTCCACCCTGGTCAGGTGGTCGGCTTCATCGAAATCGTCATAACCGACCAGGTCGGTCATAAAGGCGATTTTACCGATGTTGGCCCGGTGGTTTTCATCATGTATCTTCCCTTCATTCAGGGTAAGTTCTGGTGCTGGTTCGCCACAGGAAAAGCAGAGTAGGAGGAGGGGTAAGTAGCGTAGCATGGAATATTAATTTTATTGGTGATTGAATGTGTTTCGGCGGCGCAGGCGCAGGTGCATTGGAAGGGTAAAAGGCAGGGTTCGGCCTTGGGACAGGCCCGGAGGGCCGTCTCTTGTAGCGAGGGGTAAGCGCAGATCCGCAGGATCGAGGGACCACTCGTCTTCGTTGGAGAAATTGTCCTTGCTAATACCCCGCCCTTGCACCTGCGACCCCGCCCCATAAAAAGACGTGGTTACCGTCCATCAGTCTCTCCCAAACTTAGTCCGCAGCAGCTTCCTAAACTTCAGATTTGGCGCCGTAGCCAGGTTCTTGGCATCTCCCGGCTCGTCGTACATAATTTCCAGCCGGTCGACCGATCCGTGGAGGTTGTCCAGGTTATCCGAAGTATAGACCATCAGGTCCCGACTGGCAATTCGTAGTGGATGGTCGGGAAAGTGGACGATGCGCAACATCTGGAAACTCAACGGTCCCTTTGTCACAAAATCCGGCTGCAACGTCGTCCTTTCTTCAGGGACCCTCCACATGCTCAGCCGCAATTCCTGCGAGCCATGAGCGTGTAAGTTCAAGCGAATTTCCACCAGTTTTTCAAGGCGGACCGGCCGGTTAAAATCAGGAACAATCCGCCCAAGCTTGCCCCCCATGTTCAGGTGTTTCAAAGCAGCCTCCGGTCCAGAGGCGATCACTTCGGTCCCCATCGAAGGGTCATGAATTACACGAATTCCGGGGTAAATCGTAATCCGGTTAATGAAGCCAACGTAATAGCCTTTTTCTACCGTTAGCCCCTGGGTGGCGTCTACCACCTGGTCAATACTTTCGATAAATGCCTGCACCTGCGGATGTGCTTCCCCTTGCTGTTTCACTACAACGTTGGGTAATACGGTCAGGAAATAATCTCCGGCAAAAACGGCCAGTATGCAACTAAGAAAAATTAGGAGTGGAAGCTTCATAACTATTTGATAATTGAGGGAGGAAAAAGAAGAAGGAGCAACTCCTCTGCTCCGATCTGCAGCAATTCAAGGTTCTTGCGCAGGCGGGGTAATTCTTCTTCGAGAAAAGATTGCTGCCGGAGAGAAATCGCGGCTTTGCGCCCCTTTTCCGCCACGAAAAAGCCCTTGCCACGTTGTGTTTCAATGATCGCCAGTGACTTGAGGTAATCATAGGCGTGCATGACCGTATTAGGGTTCACCCCCACATCAGCGGCCAGCTGGCGGACAGACGGGATTCGTTCACCGTCGGCCCATTCCCCATTCAGCACCTGCTCAATACCGAATTCTGCAATTTGCCGGTAAATCCCCTGGTTATTTTCTTGAATATTCATGGGTCAGGTGGTTTTTCGATTCAGGGCCATGGCTGCGGTCGCCAGCATAACCAAAAGGCATAGTATTCCGAGTACGATAAATGGCGTATTCCACTCTCCGATAAAGTATTTAATTTGAGCTGGAGTTGCTTCCTCCACAAGGAATTCATACTCCATTAGCCCTACCACATTAGTAGCATCGAATGCTGTCGTCGTATGCGTTATGTCTACCCGGTCAGTGTACATATTCCTGGTTTGCAGAAAGTACAAAACGGAAAAGCCGATAAAGCCAAAAATAAAGAGGCCGCTAAGTTTTGGGTAAGCGATCGAGGAAAACATCCAGTAACAACTCGAGGCAAAATGCACTAATGGCCCGGCCAGTAACGCAAGCAATAAAGTACTAGGAGCCGGAAGCAGCAAAAAATCAGGCGCAAGTAACCAGGCGAGAGATGTTGTTAAGAAAAGCGGCAAAAAAGAGATGACGGAAACAAAGCCCTGACTGAGTAACAAAATACTGACAAATCGCTCTGTATTACTCAAAGGCAGAGAGAAGAAACGCACACTGAGCGCCTCGTCCTTGAACTCTTTAAAAAAGACTGAGCCACAAATGATGGTTGCCGATAACCAACCGGTAAACACAATGATGGCAATGATGGTACCCGCATCTACGGAGAGATATTGATTTCTCAGAACACCTACTGAAACGTCGGCATTCGAGTTAATCATTCCGATAAAGAAAGCCACTAATAAGAAGAGCCCCGTGGAAATGAAGTAGTTGATCGCAGGCATTTCCTTAATGCCTGCACGTGTCGCCAGTAGAACTCTTTGGAAACTATTCATGATCAGGTATTTTTTAGTGCATCGACCGGGTGGTCCAGACTACCGTCTGTAAGGGCCAGGTAAAGGGTTTCGAGGTCAAAGGCTGCGGTTCCGGGGCGGCCGTCGGTGTGTACGGTCAGCCACCCGCCGGGCACCCTGCGGGCATAGCCTTTATCGCCATAAGGCAAAGGCTGCGTACTCAGGTTAAAACTGTAAAATCGCTGGGCTACGTCGATGGCCAGATGCGCATCAATCCGTCCGCCGTTCAGCAGCAGGACGTGGTCGAGTACCGGTTCTATTTCACTAAGCAGGTGGGTCGCGATGATGATCGTTTGTCCTGCCTCCGTACCGGCAATCAGGGAGCGCCGAAACTGGTCCTTGCCCTGAATGTCAAGCCCGATGGTCGGCTCGTCCAGCAATAATATCTGCGTCCGGGTAGCCAGGGCAAAGGCGAGCTGCGCCCGCCGCTTCTGGCCGAAGGACACCCTGTTCAGAGGCTTATTGGCTTCCACCCGGAACGCTTGAAGGGTTTCTTCGAACAGCTCATGGTTGAAGTTGGGGTAAAAGGATGCGTAATATTTCGCTATTCTTTGCGGAGACCATTTAGGAAAGTAGGGTTCGCTCGGCAAGAAGTAAAGCCTTTGTAACAGATCCAGCGGGCGGTCCCGTGGGGTTTGCCCCAAGGCTGCGATGGTGCCGGAGGTCGGGAACTGCAAGCCGGCAATCAGCTTGAGCAGCGTCGTTTTACCCTCCCCGTTCGGCGCACATAAACCGGTAATCCCAGCCTGCTGAATGGTAAAACTCACCCCATCCAGCACCTCAAGGCTGCCGTATGAATGATTCAGATTATTAGCTTCTATTATCATTACTTTAGTGTATTAGTGAAGTAATACAGTGCAATACTACGAGAATTATTACCACCAATCAAGCATTGCGGCTTGAAATCGATGAACGTTGCTGAAATCTCTACGAAAAGTAGGGGGGGGGTAACCACTAAGACACTTAGGCACTAAGCGCTACACTAAGGAAGAAGGCGTGGGAAGTAATCATTAAGGGGATTTGGGCATTAAGAAGTTTTGACTGGGCAGGCACGAATTACCATCGTGAACCGGTGCCCGACTTGCCCTGAGCGGAGTCGAAGGTGTGGTCGAAGGCTCTTAGGCAATCGTTTAATTAATTTAGCTCTTGATTCGCGTTATTCAACTAATAAGGCGCGGCCATCGGAGTTGGCCTTTATGCCGAGCGCAGCCGAGCTACAGGTACAAATAGAGGTAGAGTAAGCAGGTATAAGTGCCTGGTTTTTTCACCATCCCCCCACTGATGCTTAGCGTAGCCCTTAATGCCTTTGTGCCTTAGTGGTTCCCGGAGCCGCCACTGCTCCTCTACCCTACCCCCTCTGGGGGGGCTGCGCCAGCGGCGCAACCGGGGATTTTTGCACCCGCGTCCGCGCCCAAACCGACCGTTCCATCATACTAAGCCGACCTTAACACTATACTCCACAATTTTTACCCACATTTGACGGCTAAATAGGCAACCGATTTAAAGAAAGCTGTTTTACCAACCATAAATTCCCAAAACATGATTCGCCTTTTCTTTATGGCCTGCCTTTGCTGCGCCTGTTTTACGCTTTCCGCGCAAGGAACATGCCTGCGGGGGGATTGCCTGAGCGGTAATGGGAAAATGCGTTTTCCTGATGGCGCCACCTATGAAGGTCCTTTTAGAAAGGCAGAGTTTCATGGCCTCGGCATCCTCACTTATCCGGGTGGTGCCCGCTACGTGGGCAACTGGCGGAACTCTCTCCAGGAGGGAAATGGCCGAATGACGGATGCCGATGGCACCAGCTACGTTGGTGGTTTTCATCAGGGCAAACGCCACGGAGAAGGTACCGTCACCTTTGCCAATAAAAATGAAATGAAAGCTGTCTGGGCCTTTGACCGGCTCAAAGGAGAAGTCGCTTTCACCTTCGCCAATACCGACTACTACGAAGGGGAAACTGACGGCACCAACCTGAGCGGTAATGGCACCATGCGATATGCCAACGGCGATAAGTACATTGGCCAATGGAAAGACAACCAGCGCCACGGCAAGGGCAAAATGCTGTTCGAAGACGGAACGGAACTCGCCGGAGACTGGGAAGGTGATAATTATCATGCCGACTGGTCTTCCCTTGGCTTTCAGGGAGACCTCGACGCGGCAACAGATTGCAACGGCGGCGGTTGTCCAGACCAAAACCGAGGTAAGTACAGTTACCCCAACGGCACCACCTTCTACGGCAAGGTGAACTCCAGCCTCCCTGCCGGAAACGGTACGGTAGCCTATACGAACGGCAATACCTACCACGGTGGCTTCAATAACCACCAGCCGGAAGGCCTGGGCATTATGTATTACGCCGACGGCGAAATGCACGGAGGCATCTGGCGCAACGGTGCCCTTTACCGCAAGATCTTCACCGCCATGGGCCGCCCAGCTCAAAACATAACCCCCAACTTCGATCCGCAAGTAAAAGTCTGGGCCGTAGTGGTCGGCGCAGCCCGCTACACGCACATGCGGACCCTCAAATACACCGACGACGATGCTTACCAGCTCGCCGGTTTCCTCCGCAGCGTTGAAGGAGGGGCCCTGCCCAACGAGCAGGTAAAAGTGCTCATCGATGAGGACGCCACCCACCGCAACATCATCATGGCCATGCGGGAGACTTACCGCCGGGCCGATGAAAACGACGTAATCCTGTTTTACTTCAGTGGTCACGGCCTTAAAGGATCTTTCCTGCCCGTTGATTACGACGGCTTCGCCAACCGCCTCGAGCACTACCAACTCCGTGATGCCCTGATGGCCAGCCGTGCCCGCCACAAACTCGTCATCGCTGATGCTTGCCACAGTGGTAGCCTCGGTGGCCGAGATAACGCCAAAGGAGGTGCAGCCGGTGGTGGCATTGACGCCACCCTGAATGCTTACTACGACGCCTTGAACAACGCCCAGGCCTCTACAGCATTGCTCCTCTCCAGCAAGAGCGAAGAGATCAGCCTCGAAGACGGCGGGCTCCGCTCTGGCATCTTCAGCCACTACCTCATTCGGGGCATGCAGGGCGAAGCCGACAGCAATGGCGACAAGCTCGTCTCCATTCAGGAATTATTCAACTTCGTGCACCGGGAGGTGCGCCGCTATACCGGCAATATCCAGACGCCTACGCTTACGGGGACTTATGATGAGTTGATGCCGGTGTCGGTGATTCGTAGCGGCTCGCGCCGCTAGCTAGACAGCGCTTCGCGCCTCGGTAGACGAAAGCTCGCTTCGCTTGTTTTCTTGGTAGACGGCCTTCGGCCTTGTAGATTGATAGGCTACCGCACAGTCGAAAACTCGCTTCGCTCGTTTTCTCGGTAGACGCGCTTCGCGCTGGTAGACGGCCTTCGGCCTTGTAGATTGATAGCGCTCCGCGAGGGCCAGCTCGCTTCGCTCGTAGTAGCACGTTAGAATTTTTCTGGGTGATTGACCATATAGGAAAGTAGTTTTCCTACTTCCTCGGATTTTTCTATCAGCTCGTCATATTGTGTCCTTCTGATGTATCCCTCATCCAAGGCTACATCCAACCAAGCCTGGGTTTCATAGTTTTCACCAGCAGCGTCGGTGATCTTTGCGATGAAATGCTTAGGGTACCGGCGTTTGGCAAAGCTCTCCGCCAAATTGCTGCCGACTGAGCGGGAAGAACGTTTGATCTGATCCGTCAAGCTAAATTTTTCTGCTGCTGGCCAACTGCTGGAAACCTTCCGAATCTCTCGCTGCAACAAAAAGCCCTTCCGGTAAGCCATCCAGTTTTTAAAGAATGATACTGCCATCTCTATGTGATTTCTCACAAATCACGTGATCGAGTAATCAGTTAGCCGTCATTTATTCGCATACTTACGCTTATATGCGTTTATAAACGGATAATTATTTGGTTAAACAACCCTTACGAGCGAAGCGAGCTCTCCCTCGTGGTAGCGCTATCAATCTATAAATCTACCAAGGCCGTAGGCCGTCTACAAAGCCGGGAGCGAAGCGATCCGGCGTCTAACAAGGCGCGTAGCGCCGTCTAATCAACGAGGTAATACTCCACCACCCGAGGAGAAAACCGAGCCCCCACCACCGAAGCAGGCTTCCGGACCAAGGTGAGTGGTAAAGTATTACCACTGTTCCCCGTCGAATGCCCCGAAAGGTCAGCGACCATCAAAAAGTCACTGGGACGATAGCTACCGTAAGCACTCTGGGGGAGGCTAAGGACCAAATTAACTTCCTTTGGGGAATACTCGTAGGCCTGGCCGGCCGGAGCGTTTTCGACGGTAACGGGCACAGTGATTGTTTCCTGAATGAACGCTTCTACATCAAGTTGGACCCTTACCTCCTGGCGGGAGAGTGTAAGCCCTTCCTTGGAAGGTTCAAGGCCAATCACCTGATCGATGTCTTCGTTCACATCTTCCATATTGAGGCTGGAAGTTGGCCATTCTTTGGTGCCTTCCAGGGCATCCGTCGCACCGGTAATCGTGATACTGTCGGGCGTAATTTTCGGAGCTTCCAGGGCCATATGGCCATCGGCAAACTTTACTCGAATCATACTGACGACGGGTACCCGCTTGCCCTCTTTCGGGGTGGTAAGTATGGGTATCGATTCAAAGCCAGGGAGTTCTGGCGTAAGTTTGGAACTGGAGAGTTTCCGGCTGATCTGCCGCAACAGATCGGTGCTGGTTAGTCGAAGGTTATCTCGGTTACGCACGTCGATTTCTACCGGGAGGTTCCCGGGGCGCATGCTTTCCCAAATTAGGTTCCAGCCGTTTCCGTTGACTTTGGTTTCGAGCTGTTCGGGCATCCGCCCTACCAACACCCGCTCGGGATCAACCAGGTAGTTGACCTCCACACTGCGGTTGATGTCATAGTCACGGGACAAATTCAGGATAAGCCAAAAGACCAACGCGGCCCCCAGGCAAACAAGCAAAATCTTCCGGTCTTCCGGCGTCATTTGCCCCAGTGGATTATTACTTATCAGTGTCTTTAGCGTAAACGGCATCGGAAAGCCCCTTTGATATAGAATTCTTTGTGACCCGAATGTACGTCTTATTACCCACGTTGATGGTGACGATAGCTCCTTCGATCTTATCGATCCGGCCAAGCATACCACTGGCGGTAACCACCTCATGGCCTTTCGCGAGTGCTTCCTCGAAGGTCTTTTGCTCCTTGGCCTTTTTCCGCTGCGGCAGGACCATGAAGACGACGATGACACCGAGCATCAAAAACATTGGCAGTAAGCCTGTGAGTGGACTGCCAGAGGCTTGAAGAAAGAGAGATTCCATGGTTATTTTTCGTTTATTACAGTACCATCCACGTATACGACTGTGGAGGCAGGATAAGTATTTGCGGTAATTGTGACGGGCTTGCGTTGGCGCCCGTATTTGTTGTTGGTATCGAAAGCTA
>JBLHRW010000117.1:0-12093 GCA_047626445.1 Neolewinella sp. | reverse complement strand
TGTACTAGTGGTCGAGTGCATAAATATTCATCCATTTAACTTGCCATCGCGGCGCTGTACTTCCCAACTGAAAACCTCACGTAGCTATGGCTATGATCGGCTTTCAGTTAGTCGTCCAGCACGACGCTGCCTGCGTTAAATGTTCGAAGACTTAAGAACTCGACCACTAGGAGCTACAACTCAACATAGAACACCCCACCCGATTCCGCGCCCATTCCGGCCGTTTCGCAAACCATTGTTGTGCCTCTGGCTGCTCGGCATACGGCCGCTTCAGCAGCTGGTGCAGTTCCTCTATCAATGCATAGTCTCCCGCATCTGCCTTGTCGATGGCTAGCTGTGCCATGTAATTGCGTAGTACGTACTTCGGGTTGACCGCATGCATACTGGTGCGGCGTTCACTATCGGTTACTGTTTCACTACCCAGTCTTTCGGCGTAGGCTTTGAACCAGGTTGTCCAGGTATCCAACGTTTCTCCGGTCAATGCTGCAGGCTCGTAGAAGGCTTCGAGGACGGGGGTGAGCAAGTCAGTGCCTTCACCGACGGAGGTCTCCCGGGAGAAGGTTGCCAGGTTCCGGAAAAAGATGGTCATATCCACTTCTGTCAGCTGGAGGGTCTCCACCAGTTTACCGATTAACTTATCGTCTGCTTCTGCTGCGGTTTGCAGGCCTAATTTCGCCCGCATCATGGCCTGAAATTTTTGTTGGTAGGCTTCTTTGTATTCTTCCAAAATAGCCTGCAGGGGTTCGGCTTCCTCAATCAGGGGGATCAGCGCACTCCCTAATTGGGCCAGGTTCCACATACCGATGCCGGGTTGATTGCCGAAGCGATAGCGGCGGTGGCTGCGATCGGTCGTATTCGGCGTCCATTCTTCATCGTAGCCTTCCAGCCACCCGTAGGGTCCGAAGTCGATCGTCAGGCCGAGGATGGAGAGGTTATCCGTATTCATCACGCCGTGAACGAAGCCCACCCGTTGCCAGTGGATGATCATGTCCAGTGTACGGTGGCTGACCTCCCGGAAGAAAGAGATATAGCCTTCTTTCGTTCCAGGTTCAAGGTCCGGGAAAAAGTGTTTCATGGTATAGTCCGTCAGTTTCTTCAGGCTATCGACGTTCCCCCTTCGGGCAAATATTTCGAAATTACCGAAACGGATAAACGACGGTGCCGCCCGGCAAACGACGGCTCCTTTTTCGTAGGCAGAATTACCGTTATACATCACATCCCGCAGGACCTCGTCTCCGGTAAGGGACAGGGAGATGGAGCGGGTGGTCGGCACACCAAGGTGGTACATCGCTTCGCTACACAGGTGCTCCCGAACGGAAGATCGCAGGACCGCCAGCCCATCCGCCGTACGAGAATAGGGGGTCACGCCGGCGCCTTTCAGCTGCAGGGCCCAGCGTTTACCTGCGTGTACCACTTCCGTGAGGTTAATTGCCCGGCCATCACCGAGCTGCCCGGCCCAGTGGCCAAACTGGTGCCCGCCGTAGCACATAGCGTAGGGTTTGGCGTCTTCAGGTACCGCTGCCCCGGAAAACGTTTGCAGGAATTCGGGCGAAGTAGCCGTTGCAGGATCCAAGCCGATGGCCTCCACCATTTCTTCTGAAAAATGGACCAATTGAGGGTTAGCGGGGACCTTCGGGGTCACGTAAGAAAAACAGGCATCATGGACTTGCCGTGGCGTATTGGTCGTATCAGGATCGGCGGGTAGCTCCCGGTTAAAAGTATCTGCAAATTTTAATTTCATATCAGGTATACAATTTGAGGGGGTGGGTAGGTTATTGTTTGCCGGAAAAAAATGGTGAAGGAGAGAATGGCTGTAGCAACTGCCGTTCGCAGCGGTGCACTTCATGGCTGCCTTCGGCGGTCGCTTGCTCACCTTGACGAAAAATACACGGGAGTAAGGAGCGTATTGCCCAACTCGGCTGAAGCCGAGGGTACATGTGTGCCTGCGGCGGTCAGCCGGATAGGTCTTCCAAATAAATGGACACCGCAGTCCTCCGGGCCTGGCCCAGATTCTTGCTCTTTCATCCTGCACCTGCACCTGCGGCCCCGCCCTGAAATTTTCCATCCAGGCCACTAAGGAACGTCAATTCAATAACTGTCCGATTTGCAGCTGTCAAATAGTCCTTTGCCTTTAATTTCTCTGTGAAAGTCACGGTAATTTTATTTTTCACACCTTTAGTGCCCTGGTTCACTATATATTGTTCCTTCCTTACCCATAGCCACACCCAACATGACTATTTACGCCCTGATGATCGCCGTCTCCGAATACCCCGACGGCATCAGTAACCTCCCGGGTTGCAAAGCGGACCTGGCCGCCATGGAAGACTTCTTTTCCGATTACGCCCGAATCAACGAAGTCGACTTCAAGCCCGTCCTTTTACTCAACGAAGCCGCCAGCCGGCAGGGCGTAATCGAAAATTTCAGCCACTTCGGGCAGGCGGTCGCTGATGACGTATGCTTGTTGTACTTCAGCGGCCACGGCGCTCAGATGCCTGCCCCTCCTGAGTTCTGGGACGAAGAGACCGACCGGAAGTGTGAAACGATGGTCCTGCACGACAGCCGCCTACCCGGCGGCCGGGACCTGGCCGACAAAGAACTCAGCTACCTCATCGCCACCCACACCAAAGCCGCTGGCCAGGTATTGGCCATCGTCGACAGCTGTCATTCCGGCACCATCACCCGTATGGCCAAAGCCATTCCTCGGACGGCTGCCCCCAACAACGTCCCGGTTTCTTTCGAGGATTTCCTCGGCTCGGAGACCTATAAAAAGGAAGGAAAATTCCGTCATCCCCCCGTGGGCCACCACATCACGCTCTCCGCCTGCCGCCCCGAACAACTGGCCATGGAGATGCCCATGAACGGTGTTAACCGGGGTCTGTTCTCCTGGTTCCTCATCGAGACGATGAACAGTATGGACCTGGCTGCCTCCAGCTACGCAGAACTGATCGACCGGGTACGGGTAATGGTAAAAAACCAGTACCGCAAACAGGATGTCTTTGCAGGAGCTACCGGTAGTGCCGACCTCCATCAGCGTTTTCTGAACGGCAAACTCAAGCGCAGCCGGGCCTACGTGATGCATTTCGACGACAAGCTGCGCTACTACGTGGACCGTGGTGCACTGGCCGGCATCTCCGCCGGCACTAAGGGTCTGGTCATGGATGGCCAGGAAGAACGGGAGATCACCGTGAGCCGAGTCGACGCCGGCAAGGCCTTCATCAATGGAGAAGACTGGATGGACACCGCCAAGGCCCCCTACCCCCTCGTTAGCCTGAGTGGGAAGGGAGAACCGATGCTCATTTACCTCGACAGCAAGAATTTATCTAAAATCATAACCGGTGCCCTGACCAACGAGATCAATCGGGAAAAGGCGACGCTGGCCCTGACGGAAGACGCCAATGCGGCCACTTATCACATCACCTTCCTTGAAGGCTACGGTGTGAGCATGGTATTGCCGGGAGAAGAGCGTCCCCTTTTCGAGTCTGTTCCCAAAGCGACTAGGGGCTGGGCGGTTGGCTTCGTGGAAAAACTATCGAAGGTCTCCACCTACGAAAGCACGCTAAGGCTGGCCCCAAAGGAACGCGTTCTGGACCTGAACAAGGCAGTAGACATCACTCTGGAGCAGGTCTTCATCGATGCTTACGGCGATGCCTTACCCTCAAAAGACAAGGCCACTGACGGCACTGCCGTCTTTGCGTACCAGGCCGACGAAGACAATAACCTACAGCCACCAATGCTTCGGCTTAAGGTAAAAGTAAAAGCCAATTACGTCGCCCCTTTATACGTAGGTATGCTTTACCTTGATGAGTCCTTTGGGGTCTCGGGTGAGGCCATGCCCGTGACCAAGCTGACGGCCCAGGACGAAGCCCTGACTACCCGGGTCAGCGTGGACACGGACGAAGGGGATAAGGTCTATTACAATTTCATCGCCCTGGATTTACCAGACAAACTGCAGCGCTGGGGCCTGACGGAAATCACGAATTACCTGAAAGTCGTCGTCTCCGAAACCGAAATCGACCTCTCCTCCCACGACCAGAAAGGGTTGGAGCTGCAAGAAAAACTACCGGATGGTAAAGGAATGCGGGGCATGGGCGTCCCCACCTTCAAGACGAAGGAACGGCGGGACCGCTGGGGCGTAAAAAATATTCCCATCACGATTTACCGCCCCCTCTTCGCCAATGCCGGTTTAAAGATGTACGGTTCGGAAACAGCTGGTTCACCGGTGACGGTAGTCGGCAAACCAGCCGGTCTGGTCATGGGACAGATGATGCTCGACGCTTCGCTGAGTACCACCCGGGCGCTGACCGCCGGTACGGCTCCACCCTGCCCTACCGAGGGCTTTCTCCTCCAGCCGATGAGCCTCGTTAATAGCCGCAGCATGGCTGCGGCAGAGACACCACTGGACATGGTGCAGCTCTTCGGGATAAGCAACGAAGACGCCGTTACCGAGGCCACTCCCCTGAGGTTAAAGGCCGGTAGCGCCGTTGAAGACGGCTGCCTGGTTTTCGCCTACGATGAGGAGTCTGGCCGCTACTATCCCATTGGGTTTCCGGATAAGGAAAGTGGCGAAATGGTCATTCAGCAACTGCCCAAACCGGTACCTGAGGAGTACACCCGCAGCCTGGGTGGCTCGGTTAAACTGTTCTTCCGGAAGGTCGTCAGTGATTACATCCCCTGGCTTGACGGCGACGTCAATAAGTTGCGCCAGGCGGAGATCACGGAGGACATGAAGGTCAAGTACGTGTCGGACAATGCCAACGTCATTAAACAGGAGGTAGGTAAAGCCACCCGCCCCATCGCGCTGTTCGTGCACGGCATCATCGGCGATACTACTACTTCTCCGTTGATCCTTAAGCGGGCCAAGATGGCCGACGGCACCTTCGCCGCCGACCAGTATGGCCTGGTATTAACTTACGATTACGAAAACTTAAAAACGCCGCTGATGGAAACGGCGCAAGACCTGCAGAAGCAGCTAGAAGACATTGGTCTGGGAGCCGGCCACGGCAAAACGCTGCACGTGTACAGCCACAGTATGGGTGGACTGGTGAGCCGTTGCTTCATCGAAGTTCTGCAAGGCAAGCAGGTGGTCAGCTTATTATTCCAGTTCGGCACGCCCAACGGCGGCAGCCCTTACGGTAACGCCGCGCAGTGGATGACGCCGCTGCTCTCCCGCGCCCTGGCCAGCGGCGCGGCTTACAACCCATACCTGGCGCCGCTTCTCGGGCTGCGGTGGTTTGTCAATAATGCCCTGGAGACGCTCAAGCAGATGAAAATTGGCTCTGACTTTCTGAAAATGCTGGCGGAGAAAGGAAATCGGGGAGGCGTTCCCTACTACCTCATTAACGGAGACATCCGGCTGATTCCTGATGTGACCGCTGCAGACATGGGCTTTTTCAAGAAGATCATGGCCCGACTGGATTGGAAAGACGGTGTTGATGCCTTGTTCTTTCAGTCCCCCACGGACATTGCGGTGTCGGTGAAAAGCCAACAGGACATCCCTGGCATCACGGGCCTGAAAGAAGCCATTGGTAGTGACCACATGAGTTACTTTATGAACGAGGCCTCGATTGCTGTTTATGAAGGTTATTTGGGTGGGTTGTTTGGCGGCGGTGACGAAGGAGGGGCATAAGTAGCGTCAACTTCTATAATTCTTCGATGAGCGTCTACGAATAACTACTGAGTACATACTTTGCTTTCGAAAACATTCAGACAGCCTACCTAAACGTCAGATTAAAACTAAATTAAGCTAATATTTATGCCTAATCAATTAACGACCCTGGTTTCCGAAGCACGTCTTGACGAGGCTATGGAAGTATTGAAAAACCATCCAAAATATCACTCGGACAACCGCTATCAGAACACGGTCATCATGATCTCTGCGCAGTTGCACAGCATCACGGACCAGGAGACCAAAATGTTGATTCCGATGGACTCCGCCATGCGCCAGAAGGCAAAAATATCCCAGTCTATTCTGGAAACCGCGCGGCGTTATGACATTGAAGACTCGCGCAGTTCGAATACTACGATTCCACCGCCAATTCCGGAATCAGATAAGAAAGAAGACGCGCTGCGGATACTGTTTCTGGCTTCTGACCCACGGGAGGTGGGCAGGCTAAACCTTGAGAAAGAATACGTCAGAATAAGGACACAGCTGGGTGACAGTGCGCCAGATTTCAACCTGAACATCATGTTTGAGCAGCGGCCAGACACCTTGATCAAGACCTTATTGGAGGAAAAGCCGACTTACATCCATTTTGCCGGGCACGGAGATAAAGGCACGGAAGGCTTTAATCCAGCCGGCATCGTTTTGCAGGACCGGGACCGGAATCCTCAGGTAGTTTCAGGGCCGGCGCTGGCCAATATGTTCCGCTTACTGAAAAGGGAATTTGAGATTAAGGTGGTCCTGCTCAACGCCTGCGACAGCATGGAACAGGCCAGGGCCATTTCTGGTAACGGCATTCATGCCATCGGAATGGCTAAGGAAATTCCCGATAATATGGCCATCAGCTTTGCTGGCGGTTTTTACCTTGGTTTGGCCGAGGCACCTGACGATATTCCCCGAGCCTTTGATTATGCGCTGGCTTCCCTAATGATGGAGGGCTATGAAATTGACGCCATCCCCCGGTTATTCCTCAATAAAGAGGAAGTCACCCTGTCCTAGAATTGCCCGCTGGTATCAGGATGGTTCCTGCAATAGCCGACGGTGATAATTAATCTGCCCCAGGTGGTAAGTCAGGTGAGTAGCCAGGTGCGTGAGGAAAAGGCCGGTGGTTATTTTCTCCGGACGGAGAATTACAGAGTACTCCTTGTCGAGGGAATCGGGAGGGAGGTCGGCTAAAGTCCGGTCGACCAGGTCGCGGGTTTCAAGCACTTGCTGAAGTAGGGTTTCCCGGAGGATGTTCTTGGCATTAAATTCCGCCGGGCGGTCCCGGACATAGCCTGAGTTACCGAGTTCTCCGCAGATAAAGGTGTTGAGGTTACCCACCAGGTGCAGGCATAGGTTTCCGCCAGAGTTGGTAATTTCGCTGCTGGTCGCCCAGAGGCTGGCTTCGGAGTTATAGGCGGAGATTTCGTCGTGTAGGCGGGTGAGGTCGCGCTGGAAGAGTTGGCGGAGGATGGGGATCATGGAGGTCGATTTGTAAGGTTATCGAGTTGTCTGATTGTCAAGTTATCGGGTACTTAGCTTCCCGGAGAAAGGTACGGGTTGCTTTTTTGGGCGGGGGCGCAGGTGCAGGGAGAAGTTTTAGTGCAATGATTTGGGCGCGTAGCCATGGGCTTGAGTCATGAGAAACACTATTACATCATGGACTAAAGTCCATGGCTCCGAGAATTATAAACTTGCGTGTCGTCCGTAGGCTGCAAGCCCTCTACCCTTCCATGCACCTGCGGCCGCGCCCTAAAAAACGCCCTACTCATACTACAGCACGACACCCCGCCGTTTCATTCCCGCTTCCCCAAGCTTTCCATATTCAAATACTTGTTAACCTCTAACTCATGCAATTGCGGAGCCTGCTTCTCCTGTGCTTATGCACTACGTTTTTCACCGCTTTACACGCCGAAACCCGGCACATCCACGTCATCCAGATGCTGGACAACAACAGCCCAACCTACCTGATCCGTGAGGGCACGCGAAGCATTGACTATGGTGTTCAGCGCGAAGTCGACCGGATGCAAAAGGCGCTTGGGATCTCCGACGTCCACTACTACCACCTCAATGGTCAACACTTTAACCGGGAGGCGCTTGATTTTGTGGTAGACTACCAGCTGGCCTATCAGGAACGCGACATCATCATATTCGTCTATACCGGCCACGGTTTCCGGGAAGCTGGCAGCGCCAACCAGTTCCCACAATTTTATTTCAATGGCTACGACAGTGCGATGGATGGCGATGAGCTACGCATTCGCCTACTTGAAAAGAACCCTAGCTTGCTGATCAATCTGGTTATCGCCTGTAATTCCGTCCAGACCAACCGACAGGCGGTCCCCGGCCAACCACAGGATATTGGCCCGACCGGGAGTCGTCTGGCTTCCGTCCCCGTACAGGATCGCCCCTACCATACCTTATTCAGCGACCAGCCTGGCTTTACCAAAGTCATCGACCTGGTCAGTTCAGACCGGGAGTACGAGACTTTCCTGAGCCGGGACGGTGGTATCTTTTTCAGCGAGGTACTGTACGCTTTGCAGGAAGTATTTGCCGATGAGCGGCTAACGACCTGGCCCGGCATTTGCAACTACATTACGGAGCAGACGCTGCTACGCACTAATGACCGGGGGTTGCGGCAAAAGCCCTATTGTGCGTATAACGTGTGGCGCTCTATTGATAAGGAGACGATCACCATTACTGCCGTTGACTACCGCTCCGGGCCCATCAACTGCCGGGCCGCAGGCCGGGTACTCCGCAAAGGACAACGGGCAGAACTAAAAACCCTCCGCCGCCGACACCGCCAGGAGATGCGATTTGTGCGGGACCGTAGCGAACGGAAACTTGCCATCGCCCGCCAACGGCAGGAGGTTGGTCAAATGAAATATGTCCACTTGCAGTCTTATCAGCGGAAGGTAGAAGCGTGTAAATAGTCAAAGCGTCAGATAGTCAAACGGTAAGGAGCACTGACGCGCTAACGGCTTGTCTCCCCGACGCTTTGACTATCTGAATCCCTGACTCCTTGACTATCTGACTACCTGACTCCTTGACTACCTAACTACCTTCCGTCCCTGCCCAAACCCCCACCGCTTCCTAAACGAGGCGAACCTTAACCTTTAAAAGCAAGAATTGGTAGTATTTTTGCCTGGCTTAAGCGATTACGTGTGGTGCTATCTTCTCCCAGTGCTTCACGGTTCATCTAACCGGAAAGGAAATAAAGGTATAAACACCGAAATACCGACTAACAATAGCGGAGGTTCAATTCGTTTACCGCGGAATGAGCCATCCGGCATTATCTATTACGTAATCCCATGACCGGCCTTTAGCGGGTCGCTAAAAAATAGTTTATGAAGTATACCCGACTCTTTGGTCTTGGGTTCGTGCTTGCCCTGATGAGCGGCGGCACCCTCTTTTCACAACAACTATCCCTTTTCACACAGTACCGGGAAAACGCCACGCTGATCAATCCAGCGGCAATGGAGAGCGACTTCCTTACTTCGGAGGGGGACTATAACATTACTTTCGGTGCCAACTACCGCCGCCAGTGGGCGGGGCAGGAGAACACGCCAGAGACACAATCTCTTCGTTTTTCCTACATCGACAACGATCGCAGCGGCGCCACCTTTACCGCTGGCGGTTACCTGATAAATGACCAGACCGGCCCGACTGGGTTCACTGGTATTTATGGTCGGGTGGGTACCGTGATCGGCAGCAACCCTGAATACGCAGGTATCAGCGTAGCGCTCTCTGCGGGCTACGTAGGCTACAGCTTAAAGAGCAGCGAGCTTATGGTTCGCGACATCGGTGATCCACTGACGGGCGTAGACCAAAGCCAGAGCCACCCGGACATCGGGCTGGGAATTTATGCGTACAACTACGTTGGCAACGACCACCTACTTTACGGCGGTATATCCATTCCTCAGATGCTTGGCTTTGACCTTACCTTCCAGAACGACAACGGAGAATTCGACATTCAGCGCGTTCGCCACTACTACGGCATGGCCGGATGGTACTGGTTTACGGGTAGTGACAGTTGGCTGGAAGTCAGCAGTTGGATTAAGTACGTTGAGGGTGCCCCGCTTAATGCCGACGTTACCGTTCGGTACCAACTTCCCAGCGCACCTTATATGGGTATGGGCCTGAGCTCTGCCGGCAACTTCCACTTTGAGGCGGGCATCAATGTCGGCCAGTCCTATAATGCGGATACGAACTTCCGTATCGGCTATGGTTACGACTATTCTTTCAGTAGCTTCGGCCCTAGTTTAGGCGGAACGCATGAGCTACAAATTGCCGTCTCACTGGCACGTTGATTAGAAGCTAGGAACTAGTTATTTCCTAGCTCCTAGCGCCTACAGCATTCTCACATCCCAAATTCTATCTTTTAAGCTCTTTACCCATGCGGTACTTATACCTTGTCTTAGGCCTACTTTGCGGTTCCACCGCTTTTGCCCAGACGTCCAACTCTACTACCTTTATACTGCCCGACGTTGATGCGGACTCTGGTACAAACGTCTGCTTACCGGTTACGGCGATCAACTTTTCCTCGGGTGTTGAATTCAGTTTCGCCATTCAGTGGGACAAGCCGGAAGACGGCGGTGCGCTTACTTTCGACCGCGTAGACATCCCTATGCCCAGCAACGTCCCTTTCCTGGGGATGGATGATTTCGATTTTACTTTTTCGGGTGATGGCCTCATTACCGTAGTGTGGGGGAATTACTTCGGTGGGCAAGACTGCTCGGATGCTATTGGTACCGTTACACTTGATGATGGTGAAATCCTTTTTGAAATATGCTTTGATGTAAACGGTCCAATTGCCACTAACCACCCCGTACGATTTTTCAACAAACCGAACACCAATCCTCCTGGTGACCCGAGCAATGCTGTCCCCATCGTTTTCAACAAGCCTCCCCAGTGTAATACTGGTAACGACGCTTTTCCCGGCTGGATTGATGGATCGATCACCATTGGCGTAAAGCCACTCATTCTTACCATTCCTGAAGTAGAGGGAAACTTCCAACCGGGAGACACCTATTGTGTGGACGTAAATGTGGAATCTGGGTTTGAGGAACTCAAGGGAATGCAGTTCGGTATTCAGTTTGACAGTACTGTCATCCGCGCCATTTCTACTACCGTTAATCCTGAATTTAGCAGGATCAGCAACTTTAACTTCAACCTGTTCCGGGGTTCCAGCGTCTATGCCGTTTGGAATGCCTTTCCCGATACCCCCTACAATATCCCTGATGACGGAACGCTTTTCACCGTTTGTTTTGAAATCGTAGGTGATTGTAGCGACAGGACGGACATCGTTCCGGGCGATGTAGTTACTAACCCTAATATGCGGTTCCGCCCAGCGGACGTGAATGGTGAAAATGCCACTTTAGCCAGTATACCTTTTATTGGCAACGGATTCCGTTTTATCATCGACGATTGTAATCCCACTGGTTTCGACGTAGTGGTCGACTGTCCGGATACCCCCGTCAATTTTGGCGACACGGAAGTGTGTGTACAGATCAAGGCTGGTGATGACTTCATCACCATGCGGGACATCCAGTACCTGATCAATTTCGATCCTTCGGTGCTGGAGTTCACCAGTATCACCCAACGCAACCCAGCTATGCTGATCGACGTCAACAACGATTTCGACCTCCTGCAGGCTGGAAACGGGATCATTTCTTTCGACTGGTCGGCCAACGGCGCGAGCCGGGTAACGCTGGCGGAAGGCGACGTCACCTTCGCAGTATGCTTTAATGCTATCGGCTTCGGTGGTACCAGCGCCATCGTCATTTCTGATTTCAGAAACCAGATTCGATCGTCAGACGGCTTTTTCGACGGCCTAAACCCCACCAACTGCGCCATCACCGTATTGCAACCGGATGGTGTTGCGGTGGAATTTCCAGATATTGGATTTAGTAGTACTCAAGACATCTGTTTTGATGTCTTGGTAAATGGTTTTACCGACGTAACTGAGTTTTCTCTCTACACCTTCCTGTCACTGGGTGATTTTGACTTCCGCAGTTTCGCACCTTCCCTGCCGGGTATTACGGCCACGGTATTAGCTGGCTCTGGCTTGGTGCAGCTTACCTACAACGGTCCCGCAATCACCATTCCTAATGGTGGATCAATTGGTTCCATGTGCTACCGGGCTACTGACGATGCAGCACCTGGCGACTGTGAACAATTGGGTTTGGCTGAATTTATCCCCTCCACAGTAGTCACTACCGAAAGTGGCGGTAACTCCGTCAACGTAGAATCCCTTAATGGTGAAGCTTGTGTGCTGTTCCCCAATGGCTTCGGCCTAATCGTAGGTGATGCCACCGGCTTCATCAACGATCAAGTTTGTGTACCAGTCAGTGTGACCCGGTTTACCGATGTGGTACAGGTGGCTACTTCCTTCAATTTCCCTCCATCACGACTAACCTTCAGCTCCATCAACCTGACCGGAAACAACTGGCCGG
>JBLHRW010000116.1:0-12094 GCA_047626445.1 Neolewinella sp. | reverse complement strand
ATTTTGGTGTTGAATGAGGCGAAGGATTCCTTGCATAGCCGTAGCTACGGAAGGAGTTCTTCAACGAAATTCAGCACCAAAAGGCATCGCAGATTACCCCAACATTTAATGTTGACAGACCACTAGTACAGTGTCAAGTTTAATTCTGGCACTTTGATTATAGGCTTTCTAACGCCGAGCCTCCCGGCAGGGAGGTGAAACGAGAGGCCACCTGGGTGTTGCGTTTCCGCCATTGGCAGAGGATATTTTAAGCCCTAAAAATCGTAGGGCAGAATTGCTACCAGACCGACCACCCTACTTTTAGCCGTTAGGCGGCAAGTACCCAAACAAAAAAGGGCCGTAAACGATAACAGATGCCATGCATCCACTACCGTTTACTACCCTATTTTTTTAGCGAAAAGAAACTAAGGGACGCGAATTAAATAAAACGTATTTCTTGACCTGACGCTTTTGTTCTCGCCGTTCTTGAAAAATTCTTTGCATAGCCATAGCTACGGAAAGAATTTTCAAGTGTGGTGAGGTCAAAACAAGGCGGTCAAAAATCGTGTTTTATTTATTTCCCATCCCTAAAGAACAGTTGGCCTATTCTTCCTCTCCGGTGGATTTAAGTTTAGCTTCGATCTCTGCTTGCTCAGCAGCTGACTTCTTAGCCTTGCTTTTCTTACCCGGTCCGTCCTCTTTTTTCTTCTTGCTCGGCCGCTTCTTCGGCGCGATCATCACGTTCATCCGGCGCTTCTCCATCTTAGGCATGGCCTCGGCAACGCCGAGGTCTTCCAACTCCTTCATAAACCGCAGGAGTAAAAGTTCTCCACGGTCTTTAAAGACGATCGAACGACCACGGAAGTGGACGTAGGCTTTCACCTTGGCCCCATCTTCCAGGAAATTACGGGCGTGGCGGGTTTTGAATTCGAAGTCGTGATCATCGGTATTAGGACCGAAACGCACTTCTTTCACCACCGTTTTCACCGTATTGGCTTTGAGTTCCTTTTCCCGTTGCTTTTGCTGGTAAAGAAACTTTTTGTAATCGATGATTTTAGCAACAGGTGGTTCAGCATTCGGACTGATCTCTACAAGATCGAGGTCCACATCACGAGCCCACTGTTTCGCCTTGCGGGTGTCGTGTACCTGGCCGGGGCCAATGTCGAGCCCTAGTTCCGTAGCAACATCCATTACATTATCACCCACGAGGCGAACCTCTGGAGTCCGAATCATATCGTTGATCCGGTGTTTCGGTGCAGTATCTTCTCTGCGGAAAGTGCGTTTACGGCCGCCGCCTTTACGTCTACCCAAAAAATTATGGCGTTTAGTTTAATAAAAAGAAAGCGGCGTCTCTATTGGTATATGATCGAGGCGACTGCATTTCAAGTAGTTATACCTTAGTAAAAAGGTTTTTTGGCAAGATAAGTTCCCGGTAAATACAGGATTCTCCGGTTACGTTTATTCTACTTAGAACAAAAATAGGTGAAAGGACGGGATTTTATAGAGTCTGCCCTCAGATATTATGGACTTGTTGTCATAATGGCTACCAAGTAAACAGCCGGCTACGCAAGCGTAACCGGCTGTCAGCCTATATTCTGAGGCAAATTACTCTGCCTCTGTACTCACAGCAGCTTCCTGGCTGATGTCCAGTCCGTCCTTTTCCTCGTTGAGGATAGCTACCAGGGCAGCACCTCCTTCGGGGTTGTTCTTGAGGATAAATTCGGCGAGCGGATCTTCGATGTACTTCTGGATCGCCCGGTGTAACGGCCGTGCGCCAAACTGTGGATCGAAGCCTTTTTCCGCTACAAACTTTTTGGCTTCTTCGCTCAACGTCATCGTGAACTCGAGGCTACTCAGGCGCTTGTAGAGATCGTTCAACGCGATGTCGATGATCTTGAAGATATTATCCTGGTCCAGGCTATTAAAGATAACCACATCGTCGATCCGGTTAAGGAATTCCGGGGAGAAGGTCCGTTTAAGCGCGTTATTGATCACCGCTTTGCTGTTCTCTTCGGCGTTCTCCGTCCGGGCTTTGGTGGCGAAACCGACACCCTGACCAAAGTCCTTCAACTGGCGGACGCCAATATTTGAAGTCATGATGATCATCGTGTTCTTAAAGTCCACCTTACGACCCATACCATCGGTCAGCTGACCATCGTCGAGCACCTGCAGTAAGATGTTGTACACATCCGGGTGGGCCTTTTCAATCTCGTCGAGCAAGATCACGCTATAAGGCTTCCTGCGGACTTTCTCCGTCAGCTGTCCCCCTTCTTCGTAGCCCACGTATCCGGGAGGCGCACCAATCAGGCGACTCACGCTGAATTTCTCCATGTACTCCGACATATCGACGCGAATCAAGCTATCCTCACTGTCGAAGATGTACCTCGCCAGCACCTTGGCAAGTTCGGTTTTACCGACACCGGTAGGGCCGAGGAAAATGAACGTGCCGATTGGCTTGCTCGGATCCTTGAGGCCAACGCGGTTACGCTGGATGGCTTTCGTGACCTTATCGATCGCGTTGTCCTGACCAATTACGGCACCTTTCAGGTCATCGGCCATACCGACGAGCTTCTTGCTTTCGTTCTGCGCCACACGGTTCACGGGAATACCGGTCATCATGGACACCACTTCAGCAATATCCTCTTCGTTGACTGGGTACCGGCGGGTTTTGGATTCCTCCTCCCACTCCACTTTCGCCTCTTCGAGGTTGCGTTGTAGCTTGCTCTCCTGGTCGCGCAGGTCGGCTGCTTTTTCGTACTGCTGATTTTTCACCGCAGCATTCTTAGCCTCTTTTACTTCCTCAATCTGAGCCTCCACCTGCTCAATGTGCTCAGGTACAACGATGTTCTTAAGGTGAGTGCGGGCACCTACCTCATCGAGTACGTCGATCGCTTTGTCGGGTAAGAACCGATCGGTAATGTACCGGTCGCTGAACTTAACACAGGCTTCAATGGCCTCGTCGGAATATTCCACGCTGTGGAACTCTTCGTACTTCGACTTGATGTTATTAAGGATATGTACCGCTTCTTCGGCACTTGGAGGGTTGACAAGCACCTTCTGGAAGCGCCGGTCGAGAGCACCATCCTTTTCAATGTGCTGGCGGTATTCGTCCAATGTGGAAGCACCGATGCACTGAAGTTCGCCGCGGGCCAGCGCGGGCTTAAAGATGTTACTGGCATCGAGGGAACCGGTAGCTCCACCCGCACCTACGATGGTGTGAATTTCATCAATGAACAGGATCACGTCGCGGCTTTTTTCCAGCTCGGTCATGATCGCCTTCATCCGTTCCTCAAACTGGCCGCGGTACTTGGTACCGGCCACGAGTGCTGCCAGATCAAGCATCACGATGCGCTTGTCAAAAAGGGTACGGCTAACGCGTTTCTCCTTGATCCGGAGGGCCAGGCCTTCCACAATAGCGGTTTTACCAACGCCGGGCTCACCGATCAGGATCGGGTTGTTCTTCTTCCGCCGGCTTAGGATTTGGCTAACGCGTTCGATCTCCGTTTCCCGTCCGATAATCGGATCAAGTTTGTTCTCATCGGCGAGGGTAGTGATGTCACGGCCGAAATTATCGAGCACCGGGGTGCGGCTTTTATTGGCTGCTCCCTTGCGGGGGGCTCCACCTTGGAACCCACGTCCCTGCTCGTTCTCTTCGTCATACGGCTCATCGTCGTTACCGGGAGCGGCACCGAGGGGCAGGTTGGTTTCTTCGGTAAAATCTTTTTCGTCTTTCACGTAATCGAGTTCTGCTTTGTAAATGTCATACTCCACTTCAAACTGCCGCAGGATCTTAGTCGCCGGCAATTCTTTATTACGGAGGATAGACAGAATAAGGTGTTCGGGGCTGACTACTGAAGTCTTCAGCGCCTTGGCTTCTAGAAAAGTAACTTTCAGTACCCGGTCCGCTTTATCATTCAGGGGCAATTGCGAGATAGTATGCCCACTGGTTTGCCCGCCATTGCGGTTAACATTATCACGAATAGTATCCTTCAGCGCCTGAATATCCACCGCCAGGTTCCGCAAAACGCGGGAGGCAAGGGTATCGGGCATACTAAGAACGCCAAGCAACAAATGTTCGGGACCGACGTAGGCATGGCCCATCTTTTCGGCTTCCATCTTACCCCGGGCCATGGCCTTTTTTATCTCGGGGTTAAATTCTCTCTGGCTAGGATTCATTCAATAGATATTTAGCAATTCATCATTTAGTGGGTCGGTTTCCGCCGGTACCAAAGTAAAGGAAAAATTCCTAATTGGGTAAGGCGGCATCGGAAGCCTGTTTTTAAGGGCGCTGTCGCAGGTGCAACGATCGAACTAGGGAATAAGGTTGTCCATTGACACTTAAAAGTTACGATCTACGATGAAATAAACATGCCACTCGTTATCTGCTGACAAAAAAACCTGACAATTCGCCGGTTTCCTGACAGCTTCGCACGTGTTTGCATGAATGCATAAACGATGCCCCCCTAAGGAAACAAATGCAGCCTTCATTTAGTTGGTTAACTGACGACCAAACACACCTACAATTGCACCGGCAGGTAGTTTGTTTCGTTAAAAGTGGCATACTTTATGCCGTCCTTAACTATAGACAGCAAAATCTTACCTTTGCGCCAAAATACAATTGCATGAAATTCAGCATCGACAAGCAGGAACGCTATACGCTCATCAAGCCGGAGGAAGAGAACCTGAACTCCGCCGTTGCGCCGCAGCTCAAGTCGGAATTCGTGATCCTCGCCAACGAGGGCATCACCAACCTTATCCTTGACCTCAGTTCTGTGCACTACGTTGACAGCTCTGGCCTTAGCGCCATTCTGACGGCCCGCCGCCTGTGGTCTAACCTCGGCACCTTCGTAGTAACCGGCGTTGATCACCCAGCCGTTAAGCGCTTAGTGGAAATATCTAAAGTAGATTCGGTACTTACCATTCTACCTACCGTTTCCGAATCCAGTGACTTCATTATGATGGAGGAGTTGCAGCGGGACTTGCAGGGAGAGGAGTAGTTGGTAGTGAGTAGTATGCTATCGCAGGTGATAGCTCGCTACGCTCGTCCGGCAACTTATCAACTTCTAAGACCAAAAAACGAGCGCAGCGAGCAGAGTCGTGCGGCAACCTATCAATCTATTAGTGCCGAAGGCTGTCTACTAGCGCGAAGCGTGTCTACCGAGGAAACGAGCGAAGCGAGCTTCCGAGTGCGGCAGCCTACCTACTATTCACTACCCACACTACCCACTAAAATTTGCGTTTCGAATTAATTTTTCTAGGCACCTCCGGTGGCGTCCCAACCGACGCCCGGAATTGTTCTGCCGCGATGTTGCGTACGGACACGACCGACGTCCTGATTGATTGTGCGGAGGGAACCCAACGTCAATTGATGCTGGCAGGCCTGGGGATGGGAAAGGTGTCCCACATCCTTCTTACCCATTTGCACGGGGACCATTACTTCGGCCTACCGGGCCTGCTTTCCAGTCTCGGGCTCAACGGACGCACCGCACCGCTCTCCATTACCTCCCCCCAGCACCTGCGGCCGCGCCTGAGTGCGGTGCTGGAAATGGACAAGTACGACCTGCCCTTCGAAGTCACCTTCCACACTTTCCACGCTAACGCCCTGGAGGCATTGCACACTGTTGGCGACCTGGAAATACTGGCCTTTCCGCTCCAGCATCGGATCGCCACCAACGGCTACTTGCTCCGCGAACTGCCCCGTGAAGCCAACATCAGCAAGGAGGCTATTGCCCGGCACACCATCCCCTGGCAGGCCATCGGCGCAATCAAAGCCGGTGGAGATTATACCGCTAACGACGGCACCATAATTCCTCACGCTGAGCTAACGACAACACCTCCCCCACCCCGCAGCTACGCGCACTGCTCCGACACCATTTACTTTCCGGAACTCACTGATTTCATCAGCGGAGTAGACCTGTTGTATCACGAAGCCACCTTCCTGCAAGACATGGCGGAAGATGCCACCAAAAAAGGACACGCTACCGCCGCTCAGGCAGCTACAATTGCCCGTGATGCCGGAGTCGGGAAACTGGTCATGGGCCATTTCAGCACCCGCTACGAAAATGGGGCCGCCCACGAAACGGAGGCCCGCACCATCTTTGCCAACAGCCATGCTGCCGACGACCTGTGGCGAATAGAAGTACCGTTTAGAGGGCGGAAAAGTGGTACCTTAATACATTCGCCCTTACCTTTTCCCCCTAAAAACTAAGTTATGCGACACGTTCTACCCCTCCTTTTTGCCGCATGCTGCCTGTGCAGCTGTACGGTCGGCGAGACCATCACCCTCAACAAAGACCTGTCGGGTACCAAGGTGATAGAATTCGAATTGCCAGAGACCAGCGGCTTTATGGATGAGATGTTTGATGAGGAAAGCGAAGACGAGGATACCCTCGAAAACGAAATGGAAGAATCTGCTGATGAACTCTACGAGGAGTCGGCTGACGATGAGATTACCGAAGAAGCCATTCGCGCCGGCCTGATGGAAGCCATGGGTGAAGCCGGGACGGATATTCAGGTGATCGAACAGTTATTCGCCCAGCTCGACAACATCAGCAATTACAAGATGGAGCAGGACGACAAGTACCTCCGGGTCTCGTTCAATTTCAACAGCGAGCAGCCGCAGGTCAGAGACAAGAAAGCCTACGGTCTTTTGCTGGACCAGCTCTCGGACGGCACAAAGTGGTACTTCAAGTACATCCCCAATACATTTACCAGAGTGAGCCGGAAGGAAGTACGATGGAATATCCTCAATGTCGACCTCTTTAATATGGACTTTAAGGATTACCAGACCTTCAGCTCGGAAATGGGTAGTGCTACCATGTTGCTGACGGTACATTTTGCCGATCGCATAAAGACGGTAGACCAGCCAAACATCATCATCAGTCCCGATCGTCGCTCCCTGAAGTGTAAGATCGAATTAAGCGAGATCAGCGACCTGAAGCGGAG
Organism: Neolewinella sp.; assembly: GCA_047626445.1. GTDB lineage: Bacteria > Bacteroidota > Bacteroidia > Chitinophagales > Saprospiraceae > Neolewinella. The sequence goes on along the minus strand of JBLHRW010000116.1, from coordinate 5,170 downwards.
CAGCCAGGTGTTGGTTAGATTTTACTAGTGGGCTAGCCAGTAAGTTTCATGTTACCAAAACGGCCATCCCACTAACCCAAATACCTTCCCATTTGATTTCCTCTGGGGTTCCTCCACTTCCTCTTATCAAATAGAGGGCGCCAGGCTAGCCGGCGAAAAAGGCCTGCACATCTGGGATGTGTTCAGCCATACGCTGGAACATACGCCTAAACATTCGGCGAAATAGTATGCAAGAGTGGTGGAGCGGAATGGATTGTAATAGACCACTAGTGGTCTATCAATATTGAATTTGCAGGCCTCTGGAGTAGTTCAGCCGCGACCTTCTTATCTTTCGGCATGAACCTTTACTTTTTTCGCACATCTGGCAGGCTTCTGCCCACATCTCCTTTCCTCCTTATTCCTTTCCTCCTTTATTCTTTGGGCGTCGGCGCGCAGGTGCCAGGTAATGTTGATGGAGCGCAGGGGGTAAAGGTTATGACCTATAACCTCCGGTTAAATACTGCAAATGACGGTGAAAACGCCTGGCCAAAGCGCAAGGAGTTCCTGGCCAGCCAGGTTGAATTTCATGCCCCCGACGTTATGGGTACCCAGGAAGGGCTCCCGGAGCAGATTGACTGGTTGGATAGCAGACTAGCCGACTATGCCTATGTCGGAGAAGGCCGGCAAGGTGGTCATGCCGGAGAGTACTCTGCCTTATTTTACCACCGCAAGCGATTCAAAGTACGCCAATCCGGCACCTTCTGGTTGTCCGAAACGCCAGGCGAAGTTTCTAAGGGATGGGATGCCGCCCTGCCACGCATCGTCACTTGGGCCCGCTTCGCTGAGCGTACCGGCGACCAGGATTTTCTGGTCTTCAATACCCACTTCGACCACGTCGGAGAAACCGCCCGCCTGAAAAGTGTGGACCTCATCCTGACCATGATCGATTCGTTGAACGAGGATGGTCTGCCCTTCGTCGTTACCGGAGACCTGAACCTAACGCCGGAGACCGCCCCCTTGCAAAAGCTGAGTTCGGCACTGACGGATACGTACCACGCTGCTGCTATCCGCCTCGGCCCGGTGGGCACCTTCACCGGCTTCAACTACGATAAGCCAGCTACCCGTAGGATCGATTACATCATGGTTTCCCCCGGCGTGAAGGTCCTCAATTATGCGACCTTGACCGATGCGGTAGACGGGCGTTTCCCGTCGGACCACTTTGCCCTTGTCTCTTCCTTGCACCTGCGGCCGCGCGCCCTGATCATTGCCCACCGTGGGGCCAGTGGCTACGCCCTGGAAAACTCCCTACCCGCCTTCCAAAAAGCCGTAGAGATGGAAGCTGATATGATTGAACTTGATGTTTTCACTTTGAAAGACGGAGAGGTAGTTTGCTTTCATGATGCCAACTTGAAGCGGTTAACCGGAACGGAAGGTCAGATTGCGGATTACACCCTGGCAGAACTCAACCAGCTGATGCTGGGCGGTAAATATAAAATCCCCCGGCTTCGGGATGCCCTGCTGTTGACCGACAAACAACTGCGCATCAACATAGAATTGAAAGGCCCGGGCACCGCTGTACCGACCTACGCCATCATCAACGAATTCATCCGGGAACATGGCTGGAAACTTGAAGACTTTCACATCTCCAGTTTCAAACACGATGAACTAAAGGTCATGCGGGGGCTTGACCAACACATCGAAATCGGTATCCTGCCCAACGGTGCTCCGTTAAAGGCACTAAAAATAGGCGAAGAAATAGGCGCTTATTCCATCAACGCTTACTCCGGCAGCCTTAACGCTGCGTCGATAAAGGAAATACGTAATGCTGGCTTCAAGATCTTTGCATGGACGACTAACAGCCCTGCAGAAATCCGCCGCTTGCTGGACCTGGGCATCGATGGGTTCATTACCAATTACCCGGATCGGGTACGAAATTTGGCGGCGGAGTAGCCTGGTGAACGCCTCCAGGAATTTTCGGCTTCCCCTACCGCATATTGGCAATTTCTTAGTGGTTAACGATGAACTAATAAGGCGCGTACGCAGGATGCAAGGAAAGTTAATAAGCAGGCAACCCGGCTCTCTCCCTATTCAACGATCTACGGCTAGCGTGAGACGAATAAGCCGGTGCCTTAAGAAAGGTAGCCTTACTTTGTAAATCCGTGAATCAAAACTTACCCGCCATGTCCGATTCCGAAAAGAACATTTCTACCTGTCCCAATTGCGGCGAGCCTATGTGGCCAGACAGTTCATTCTGTTCGGATTGCGGGCAAAAGGCCTACCAGGGCCCTCCCAGTTTCTGGCACCTGATGGGAGAATTTTTCGAGACGGTCTTCAGCCTTGACAATCGTTTGTTCCGTACCCTTGCCGCACTGATGATTCCCGGCAGGCTGACTAATAACTTTCTCTCCGGCAAACAAAAACCTTACTTCCACCCCCTGCGGCTATTCTTCGTAAGCGGGGTACTGATGGTGGCGACTTACAGCTTCGTAACGACGCAAGGAATTGGCGATAAGCTGGAGATACGCAATGAGGAAAGTAGGGCTATAGCCTACGAGAGCAAGTACGGACTAAAGCTCCAGGAGGGCGTGGACAGTATTCGTGCGACCTTTCCCGCACCGATCGTACAGGAAGCCACCGACAGTTTGTTGACCTTATTAAAATTCTCTACTACGGATTCCTTCTCCATCGGTTACCCGAGCTACGCTGACGGGATGGGTTTTACCGATAAGAAGATCACGTTCAGTAGCGGGGACTATGATCTCCTTACCCCATCAGACTTGGTAGATAAGTATAAGATAGAAGGGACCTTCGACCAGTTCCTAATTAAGCAAATAGTTCGCCTCACTCACCTGGGCGTATCGGATGTGAGTCTCCTGATGGGACAAGCCATTTGGGGACTATTACTGCTGGTTCCACTTTCGGCAGGCATGCTCAAACTGATCTATATTCGCCACAAGCGTAAGTACGTAGAGCATTTCATTTTCACGTTATACACGCATGCTTTTTTATTCCTGACACAGTTCTTTGCTGCCCTGGAACTGTTGATTTCCGGTACCCATTGGCTGCTTATCCTAAGCGGTATTGCCGTAGTGGTTTATTTCTTGCTGGCGATGAAACGAGTGTATGGGCAAAGCTGGGTAAAAACCGTCATCAAGGCTGTATTAATTAGCTTGAGTTACCTGTTTTTATTGCCGCTGGTGACGACTATTGCGGCGTTGATGGCGGTGTTGTTCTTCTGAGTTAAAGCATTATTGATGGCGGTCTTCACTTTGCCTTTCAACTTGCCTTGCTTCCTGCGGCCTCGCCCAAATGTTTTACCTTCACAAGCATGAAATACATTTGTCTTTTCCTTGTCCTCTTCACGACCACCATCAGTGCTCAGTACTATCCCACCCCTACCACCTGGGCCGACAAATCCCCGGTCGAGGTTGGCCTCGACCCCGCGGCCATAGATAGCGCCGTAGCCTTCGCCCTCACCCACGAATACTCGGGTGCGCGGGACCTCCGCCTGGCCATCCTGCAGAGTTTCAGCCGGGAGCCCGGCCACGAGCTGCAGGGGCCAACTAAAGAACGAGGCGGGCCGGCTGGTATGATCATCAAAGACGGTTACATCGTAGCACAATGGGGCGATGTAGACCGGGTAGATATGACCTTCAGCGTCACCAAAAGCTACCTCTCGACTACCGTAGGGCTAGCCCTGGACGATGGCCTGATCCGCTCCGTTAAAGACACGGTGGCCGACTACGTTTGGGACGGCACCTTTGCCGGGGAGCACAATGGTAAGATCACCTGGGAGCACCTGCTTCACCAAACCTCCGACTGGTCTGGCGCCCTCTTCGGCCTCTACGATTGGGCAGATCGCCCCGATCGTGAAGGCGACCTCGACCAATGGCGCTACCGGGAACTGTACGAACCTGGCGCGCACTACAAGTACAACGATGTACGGGTCAACGTCCTCGCTTACAGCATGCTCCAGGTATGGCGGCGGCCGCTCCCCATGGTCATGAAGGAACGGATCATGGACCCCATCGGTGCCAGTACCACTTGGCGCTGGTACGGTTATGACAACACCTGGGTGAACGTAGACGGGCTGAAGATGCAATCCGTATCTGGTGGTGGTCATCATGGTGGCGGCCTATTCGTCAACACCACTGACCATGCCCGCCTGGGCCTCCTCTTTGCCCGCAAGGGCAACTGGGCCGGCCGCCAACTCATCTCCCAGCGCTGGACGGACATGATCCAGACCCCTACCCCGGCCAACGCCAGCTACGGTTATATGTGGTGGCTCAACCAGGGCCCGCGCCAGTGGGAAGGCGTGCCCGACCACTTGTACTACGCTGCCGGCTTCGGCGGGAATTTCATTGTGGTGGATGAACGGGAAGATCTCGTGATCATTACCCGGTGGCTGGAACCTAAAGAGATAGGGGAGATGGTGCGGAAGGTGTATGCGGGGGTGAAGTAGCCTATTTATCCTTTCCTTCTTTTAGAAGGATCGTTCTCACTCCTCTTGCATTGAAAAGGTTAGATCCCTTAGTCATCTGTTTGATTTGATCAAACCCGAAGGGCATCAACCAAGCATAGGAAGTACTAATTTCGGTAGAACTCCAATAGTAAGAAGACACTGAGTTGTCAAAAGCCGTTCCATTGGCCTTTACAGCTGCCTCACTGATAAGGTCCCTTAGGCGCCGCATGATCTGGACCTCTCTCTTATTGGGCAAACGCCAGTTCCTGTACAATTTGCTATCTTGAAAGGAAAAAGTTTTCTCACAACGTTCTTTGGCTTCTTCCCAACTCAATCCCATCCCCTGATCTCTTATCGCGCTGGTTAACAGCGTGTCTTTATGTTCGGATATATAAAACACAATTCCTCCTTCCACCAGGTCTCCCAGTTCATGATCTTGTGCAAGTAGTAAACTGCAGCTACAGCTGAGGACGATTAAGCATAGAATTGTTCGCATGATATATGGACCTAAATGTTGTAATTGATACTTGGTTCGTAAAAGTAGTCACTTTTTGCTACACTTTCATGTACTACACTCATGTCGGAAACACGAGGTAAAAACGTTTGCCAGTACGGCCGACCGCAAGGGATCTCCCTACTGGCAGTCGGTAGGAGGGCCCTGTTCACTGGCGCGAAAACGTTTTCACCTCAAGTGACCAACAGTAGTATAGTACAGTGAACTAGGGCCTA
>JBLHRW010000115.1:0-12129 GCA_047626445.1 Neolewinella sp. | reverse complement strand
GAGTCCGGGGAGCACCCCGCCGCAAAGCGGCAATCACCCTAAGGACACCCTGTCGCGGAGCCCTGAGTGGAGTCCGGGGAGCACCCCGCCGCAAAGCGGCAATCACCCTAAGGACACCCTGTCGCGCAGCGACGAGCATAGTCCGGGGAGTCCACCCCCTGCTCCGGAAACTTCCCCTGCACCTGCGACCGCGCCCGTAAAAATCCTCTCCTTCCCCGACCCCAACCAAGAAACGGGCTACCTGATCAACCAGCTCCGCCAATGGCACGATGCCGGCACACCGTGGTCCGAAATAGCGATCATCTACGCCAAACACGGTCAGGCTAATGAACTACGTAATTTGCTAGAACGGGCCGACATTCCGTACCGGAGTAAGCGCCGCCCCAACGTACTCGATGGCCGGCCGGTCCGCCAGCTGCTCGACCTACTAACCTACCTACAATCCGAATACGACCGGCCTGGCACCGGAGAACACCTCTTGTTTCGCGTGCTTCACTTCCGCTCTTTCGGCCTATGGCCGCACGATCTGGCACGGCTCAACCGCGCCCGGCTGGCCACCAAGGATACCGACGGCTTCTCCCCCACCTGGCGCGATTTTCTGCAAATACCCACCCGCTGGCCCACGGACCTGCGCGACGGCGATTCGATCCAAGTTGCCGCCGGCTGGCTGGAAGACATGATCGGAGAAATCGGGCTGTACCCCCTAACAGAATACGTGGAACGAGCCATGAACGGATCGGGCCTGCTACCCACCGTGCTCCGCCATCTTAATCGCGCCGAACTGCTGCAGCACCTGGCTACGTTTGCCGACTTCACCGTGGCCGAGGTCGCCCGCCGACCACGTATCATACTCGGAGATTTGCTGGAAACCCTCCGGCAAATGGACGAAAACCGTATCCAACTACCACTACGCAGCCACCTCGACCAAGCCGAAGCAGTGCTGCTCGTCACGGCGCACAGCGCCAAGGGTTTGGAATTCGACAAAGTCTGGATGCTCGACTGCGCAGAAACGCAGTGGGGCAAAGGCCGGGGCAACAAGAGTCAATTCAAACTGCCGGATACCCTGACTTATACTGGGGCGGAGAGTGAAGACGAAGCCCGGCGCCGCCTTTTCTTTGTCGCCATCACCAGGGCAAAGAGTGAAGTCGTTATGTCGGTGGCCGATCAGGATGCCAAGGGTAAAGCGCAGCAACGTGTTTCCTTTGTTGACGAACTGGTGGCCGAAGCTGGCCTTAGCATAGTACACGCCGGATTGACCGCCGAACAAACGGCCGCCACCGCCGCGCTGCAATTGCAGCCTACCGACCAAAGTCGCCTCCCCGGCCTCGAAGCCTCGGCCATCGCCGAGTTACTCAAAGACTTCCGCTTAAGCGTCAGCGCGCTGTACAGCTACCTGAACTGTCCTACGGCCTTCTTCTACGAAAAGCTGCTTGGGGTGCCGGACCTGGAACGGGAGCAAACGCTCTACGGATCGGCCCTGCACGACGCCCTGGAGACCTACTTCCTACGGATGAAACGGGACACCATGAATATGTTCCCCAGCAAGGGAGAACTGTTGTATAACTTCGAGCAAGCGCTTGGAAAACGCAGGGGATTACTTCGCCCTGAAAGCTTCGACAACCGACTGCGCCAGGGCCATCAGGAGCTCGCCCGTTATTACGATGTGTATCGGAAGGCATGGCTGGCAGACGTAGAAGTCGAACTGCTGATCCGCAACGTAGAAGTCGATGGCATCCCGCTTGTCGGAATGATTGACCGCGTTGACATCCTTAGCGACGCCTGGGTCCAGGTGGTGGATTACAAGACCAGTGGCTCCGGCAAGCAGGCATTAAGTAAGAAAACCAAAGCCCCCACACCTGCTAATCCCGATGGTGGCAGCTACTGGCGGCAATTGAATTTTTACAAGTTGCTCTACGATAACCGGCCGGGGAACATACGTCGGGTGAAGGAAGGTAAGATCAGTTTCCTATTGGTCAACTCCGCCGGCAAGCAACCGGAGGTTGGCGTGAGCATGGGCCCGAAGGACCAGGATGCGCTGCGCGCCATCATGCGGAAAGCCTGGGAAGGCATCCAGGCACAGCACTTTACGGGTTGCGGAGAGGACGACTGTGAGTGGTGCGAATTCGTTGCTGATTTGCGGGAGGAGGTGCCGCTGGAGCGGGTGGATGAGGTGGATGATTGGACTTGATTAAAAGCTATTTTTTGAACGGGCGAGTCTGTAGAAACTTCTCCGTCGTCATCACTTTTAAGTCCTTGAACTTAAGCATTTTTTTATCGTTTGTCAAAAATATATCCGCTTTAGCTGCAAGGGCAGCTTCAATTTGAACGCCGTCTTCCAGGTCAGCAGGTTTTGCCCTTCCTAGCCCTAAATCAAGCGTCTTAGCGTCCATTTTGACGCACTTCACCATCTTGCGTACTTCGGATAGTATCTTTTTACATTTCTCAGGATTCTTAATAATCTTGTTCATGCGAAAGAAAGCAATGACAAAAGTATTAGGGTCTGTTAGCGCCACGAAATCCCCTTGCTTGGCGAAGGTGATAATTTCAGCGGCTTCAGCACCAAAGCGCTCTCCACTAGTCACAAAGTCTACGATTACATTTACGTCAAGATATACGATCATTCTTCTTCAGTACTAAGGTGATTTGTGCTGACGTAGTCATAATATTCACCAAGTTCATCAGAATTCTCCGCAAAGGAACCTCCTTCCTTTCTTGGGATCATAAGTGCGAGTACATCTAGATCGGGCTCGATAGCAATATGTTCTTTCTTAATTTGGGGAGTCGTTTCGCGTAAGAACTTCTCGAAGAGTTTAGACAAACTAGTTCCTTGCTCTTTCGCAAAAGCCTTTCCTCTTTCAATTACGTTGCCGTCGAGCCTTAAGGTAAGTTTTGTAGCTGCCATGCTTTATTGTTATACGTACAAAAACACATTTACACGTACATAAGTTGCAAAGCCTATCGTCTATCCTTCATAAACCTTACCAGAATTACCCTTTGTCCGTCTGGAAGTCGGAGCTAACCCCTTGTTTTCCATTGCTCCTTCATCCATTTCCCTGCACCTGCGGCCGCGCCCCTATCTTTAGGAAAGATTATCAAAAAAACGTATAGTTGACGGACGAGCGACAGCACGAAACTGGTTAAGGTCAAACCAAAGCGGCTCCCTCAACCGTTCCTCTTACCGTGATCGGATCGAAAACGTGGATGTGGATGTTGCCAGCCCTGCTGCTGGCTACTAGCGGGCTTATGGCCCAGACCAATCCGCTGTCCAATTTGCAGGATACCGTCGTGGCCGTCAACCCAGCCGGCCAGTTGGTCGACAGCCTGATGATCGTTCCCGGCAGTCTCACGATTTTGCCCGCGATACCGCACCAGTTGTCGGGCAGGTTCCTGGTCTGGCGCAGCACCGATTTACCGGATTCCGTGCGCCTGCAATACCGGGTATTACCCTTTGCGCTCGACGCTACGGTCCGGTTATTGGATTCGAGCCAGCTTATCCAGGAGGAGGCTGGGCTGGTCATCGGTGGGTACAACGAATACGTCCGATCGGGCTTACTCGACAACGATGGTAAGGTGCGCACCAGCGGCAGTTTCAGCCGGGCCATCAGTTTCGGCAACCGTCAGGACCTGGTCCTCAACTCCGCGTTTAACCTACAGATGAACGGCGAATTAGGCAGTGGCATCGAGGTGTCGGCGGCCATCACGGATGAGAGTTTGCCGGTACAGCCCGAAGGCACGACGCAGCAGTTGCGGGAATTCGATAAGATCTTCATTCAGCTGCGCAAGGACCGCACCCAACTCACGGCGGGAGATTATGAACTGCGGAATCCGGACGGGTACTTTCTCCGGTTTTTCAAGAAATTGGAGGGGGCTACTTTTACGACTGTTTCGGGCGGGGACGCGGGTGCAGGGAGCGTTGGAAAGCAGGCACCCTCACAAGCGATCCCGGAGGGATCAAATCGTTTTAACCCCGGACGGAGCGAGACGCGCAGCGTCGGGCGGAGTCCGGGGGGAGGAGCAACGCTCCTCAACACCGCCAGCATAGCCGTAGCCCGCGGCCAATTCACCCGCCAACAGATCCAACCCGCAGAAGGAAACCAAGGCCCCTACAAGCTCACCGGCAACGGCGGCGGGCAACGCTTCCTCATCATCCTGGCCGGTACCGAACGGATCTACCTCGATGGGCAGCTGATCACCCGGGGACTAGACGGCGACTACGTCATCGACTACAACCTGGCCGAGCTCACCTTCACCACCCGTCGCCTCATCACCCGCGACGCCCGCATCACGGCAGAGTACGAATACGCCGACCAGCGGTACCTCCGTACCCTGGCGACCGGCGGCAGCCGGTACGATACCGAACGCTTCAGCGCCTACCTCAATGCCTACACCCAACAAGACAGCCGGACCGCCACCGGCGACCTGGAGCTGAACGCCAACCAGCGGGAACAACTCAGTCGCTTCGGCGACCAGCAGGGCGGCATCCCCATCCTCAGCCTGGATACCCTCGAAGGCCGGGCGGAGCAGCGCTCCACTTATGAACTGCGCGATACGACCTATACTTGTGCCGGTATTAGCCTCGATACCGTCTACCTACAGCCTTCCACTACCGGCCGCTACGTAGCCACCTTTACCGATCGTGGCCCGGGTGCCGGCAACTACGAACTAGACCCAGACCGACCGGCCAACGAACGCGTCTTCCGCTACGTGGGGCAGGACCCAGCTACCTGTATTCCCCTCGGCAATTTTGCCCCGCTGATTGACCTGGTCGCACCGGAGCAACAGCAGCTCATCGCCCTGGGCGGCGAGTACCGCTTCAAGGGAGAAGGTAGCCTCCGGGTGGAAGGCTCCCAGAGTAAACTGGACCTCAACCGATTCAGCCAGGAAGACGCCGGCGACGACAGCGGCAGTGCCTTCCGCTTGGATGCAGACCGGGTCCTGGATATTGGCACCGATTCTTCCGGTTGGCAAGTGGCCGGTCGTACTCATTATGAATTCGTCCAGGCCACCTTCAATGCCATCAACCCCTACCGGTCTCCTGAATTCTTCCGGAACTGGAACCTCAGTAACCGACTGGGCACCGCGCAACCCGAACGGGAGAACGAACAGATTCTGGGCGGTGGCCTGGGGCTGGTAAAAACAGGCGTCGGCCGCTTCGACTACAACTACGAGCAATTTACCCGAGGCAAAGGCTATACCGGTAAACGCCACGCTGGCAACCTTCGCCTCGCCGCAGCCAACTGGCTGGTTGACGGTAAATTTAGCCTGCTCGACAGCCGGGACCAAACGGCGCAAGGCACCTTCAGCCGCCCCTCCCTCAAGATCGATAAAACCTTCGAAAAGCTTGGGGGTTGGACCCTGCAATCCGGCTACCTGGGAGAACGCTCCGAACGGCGCACCACCCAGCAGGACAGCCTGCTGCCTACCTCCTTTCAATTTGATCGATATACCGTCGGCCTGGCAGCGCCAGGCAACACCAACTACGCCTTCAATATCAGTGCAAATCAACGGACGGACCTACTGCCGAAAAACAACGAACTCACCACCAGTACCGAAGCCCGGGAGGTGACGGCAACTGGCAATTATACCGCCAGCGAGTTTGTGAAATTCGGCGGCAACTTTACCTACCGGGACCTACGTATTGCCGACCAGGAGCTGGTCGATGACACCCCGAGCCGGACCTTCCTTGGCCGACTGGATTTGCGGGTCAATGCCCTAAAGCGCAGCCTGCGAACACAGACTACCTACCAGGTCGGCAGCGGGCAGGAGCCTCGGGTAGACTTCCAGTACCTCTACGTCGGCCCCGGCCAGGGGCAGTACATCTGGCAAGACACCTTGTACAATAACGACGGTCGCATTCAGCCGAACGAGATGGAGATCACCCCCTTTGCCGATATTGGCGACTACGTACGGGTCTCCATTTTCAGCAACGACTTCATCCGGACCGACAACGTTTCCCTTAACCAGAAAATCAACTGGGACCCGGCCCGGCTGTGGCGGGAAGCAAAGGGCCTAAGAAAGACGCTGCGCCGTTTTGCCCTCAACACCAGTGTGATCATTGACCGCAAGACCCGGGAGGATGAACGGATTCAATCCTGGAACCCGCTACAACTGAACGTGTCGGATTCCAGCCTCGTCGCCCTCAACGTCCAGCGTCGGCATGGCCTCTTTTTCAACCGGGCCAACCCGAAGTACGACGTTCAGCTGAGTAACGCCGATCGCCGCAATCGCCGGGTACTTACCACCGGTTACGAGAGTAACCGGACGCAGGACTGGACCCTCCTCTTCCGGTACCGCCCCAATGACCAACTAAGCCTGGAAGCGAGTGGCGCCGTCGGTACCCGCGCAGCCGACTCCGAATTCTTCAATAATAAGGATTACCAGATCGACTTTCGTAAGCTCGAACCCAGCATCAACTGGCAACCGGGGGACGTGCGGCTGGTGACTAAAATCATCTTCGGCCAGGAAGAAAATATCCTCGCCGGCGGTGCCGGCGAACGCACCGATCGCCTCGAACTGGAGCTGGAAGGCAACTACAAAAACTGGCTCACCGCCCGCTTCCGCTGGATCGATATTGCGCTGGAGGGGGACAGTCGTAGCCCCGTCGGCTATGCCCTGCTGCAGGGCTTGCAGCCCGGCCGAAATTTGCTCTGGAACCTGGGCGCTACCCGTCAACTCGGGCAATACCTGCAACTCACCCTCAGCTACGAGGGACGGCAGACGGGGGAGGCTAAGACGGCGCATGTGGGGCGGGCGCAGGTGCAGGCGTTTTTTTAACGTGTGGTTGCTCTGAGGGCAGGCTTATTGATTTAGTCATCCTCCTGTCTAAGTAATCGAAACTGCAAAAAGTATATTTCAGCAGAGTTATTATTAGGTCTGTTTCTACGGTCTGAACCATTTATGCCCGTCTATCTACCCAAGACATTTCACGCCCATGAAAAAAGCAGCAATTCTCCTACTCTTAATCTTCCAGGCCATCCCCGGCCTGTCTCAAAACAGATCCTTTTCCCTGAAAGCTACGGTGGTGCATAAAAAAATCAACGCCCCCCTTCCCTACGCCAATGTTTTCAACCAGCGGCTGAAGACCGGTACGGCGACCAACCTGGAGGGGTATTTTGAATTGCCCAACAACCGGACGGGAGACACCATCACGATTTCTTATTTAGGCTACCTGGTGAAGACAATCATTGCGACACCGGACTTCCCCCGTCAGATTCAACTACAGCCGAACCCTAGTTTGTTGGCAGAGGTGGTCGTTCGTTCTGACGATAGTTACCTCTATGAGTTAGTTCGGCAGGCTAGGAAAAACAGTAGAACGGCCACCAAAATTTCCAAGACCTACTTCTACCTGGAGACCAAGCTCTTTGGTAAGCCCGTAGAGATCATCGAAGCTTATTACAACGGCCAGTACGCTAATTACGGCACTACGGGCTTACAACTTAAAAAGGGCAGGATTGGCCTCAGGCCAATCAATAAGCGGTACTTCAGTTCCACAGAATCTTCCCGCTTGTTTTCTATGTACGATGTGTTTGCCCGGAGCCATTTATTTCCGGACAATCCACTTTCCATAAAAAGAGGAGCGCTAAAAAAACGTTTTTCGCTAAGTTTAAGAAATACCTACCAAGAGGGACAATCAAAGATTTACGTAGTTAACTTTCATCCCAAAGGGAAAGGGAGCGACCTTTTTCACGGTACGCTCTGGATTAACCAAAGCAATGATCGACTGCTGAAGTTCAGTCTTAATATTCATAACTCTGGCACGCATCCGTTTACGCCTATTGGGTACAATAGGATTCTGGGCGTCGACATGGAAATTACGACGTCTTTTACTCCTATCGATAATGCTTTGTTTCTCAATTCTGCTGATTTCAATTATAACGTCTCCTACCTCGACAGTTTGGGCCATAAACTGGAAGCCTCCACCAAAGCCTTCTCCAAGGCCTATGATTACGGCGAAAAATTCAACTTGCCTTATTTCGAATTCACCAGACAGTTCCATCAGGACTATCGGAATATAGTACTGACGCCCTACGATGCCGTTTTTTGGGAAGGGACGACGGAATTCAGGTTCTATGACCGGCTCGACAAAGTCGAGCGCTTTATCAAGGACAACCACATCGAGAACAACATCATTTATGCTGACCGGGAGGACAGTGGACAGCAGCTCCAGTGGAATTACATTCATTGGGACAAAAATCGGTTCAAGATGAGCCAGGCACCTGTCGCTAAAATTGAAACGCCCACCTATTTACGAAGGTATAATATAGAGAAATACCACCTGAACGTAAAGCTTTACCTCGACGTCAATTTCATCCGAGATTCGCTGACCTATCAGCTGATATCTATCCTGGATCCAGCAGAAACCTTCTATTATTTCTACCTCAAGAACACCGACCATGCCTTCATGAACATGTATTTCGATTTAATGGAAGTACAAAAGCGGAAACTTGAAGCGGAGCTTAAGCTGATGAACCACCCTACGGTCGAACAACTCGATGCCCTCCATCAGACGTACAGCGATAATTTCAAACGCGAAGCCGAAAAATTCGCCGCAGAAACGAGGCGAGGTGAACGGTTAAGAAAGATGGCCGCCTGGAGTGATTACATCTATGATCAATTGGCGATCGATAATTTGAAGTTGTTTGGGTTGGAGGAGGTTGATTTTCGGGAATGATGGGGTTGGCTGGGGGAGATACGATGGCAGTATCAATTACGGGTAATTAGCGTTTGAATATGTATTTCGAAGGTATTGGTCTAAGTCAGCTTCGCTTCCTGACAGGGCCAAAGGTGAGGGGAGCCGGGAATAAAAGTGAATTCTATGCTGCCGTACCATTCCCCACTCCCCCCTGCGGCTCAATCATGGCACAAACAGCTGATTAACAAATAATTGCCTTCACCCTATAGCACAGCCCAAGAGGGCAATTCCTTCCAACAACTTTGCGCCACAACTACTTTCGCTCGATTTGAGCTTTAAGCTTATCAAAGCCTAAGATAGGAGGTCAATAGGCCCACGCCTGCACTTAACTATTTGAATAACAGCCCATTGCACCAAAATAAAGGTTCTACTCAATAGAAGCTCCCGAACAGCCCAGTTAAAACCGTCTTTTTCTAAGGCGCCTCACCCCTCCAACTTTGGAACATCTTCTAATCCAAAAATTCAATTATCATGAAAGATGTTATTACCACCATTCCAGTAAAAGAACTAACCGCAAAAGAACTCCAGCAGACTTTTGGTGGGTCGGATGACCAGGCAACTGTTTTGGATGGGGTGTTTGATCCTGCGGGGGTTGTTGTTACTGAGGATTTTGACATTTAACCCAAATTCCGACCAACGTGTTTAAGAATAATTGACCACAATACATCATATCTAACCACCTCAATATGACTATGCTGGCGAGTTTCTAGAATAGGAAACTCGCCAAGCTTATTAACATAATTCCTTGTAACGAATTCCACACTAGAAGTCGTCATCCCTCTTTCTACACTATAAATAATAGCTTTTATTATCCATCTACTCCTATCTAGATTTTCTTTGTTCATATGGCGGTTTACGTATTTTTTGCAAGCATCAATCTCATTATAAAGCTTATCTCCATTATAAGTAATTGCTGCAAAAACCAACTTTATCAAAACAATTTGAACATTCCTAAATGTTTTTTCCTTTTGAGCGTGCTCAAAGGAGTTAATAAATTTTCCAATTTTTAATTTTACTAAAGGCTTGCTTTCGTCTGTTTTAATATCCCCTGTAATTATTAACACCCCTATATAGGCCTTGAAAATTAGAATTGTCTCAGCAAAATAAGAATCCATATTTCCTCCAAAGTCAACTATGTTATATTTATTAAAATACATATACGCTTCTTGAAAATTACTTGTCCTTAAACAAAGCAAAACGATCAACTCTTGAGTCTTCGCATAATTTATAGTGTCTTTGTTAAGTTGTGACAATAAATCCTCTGCGAGGCCTACTCCTTCTTTAAAATTTTCGAGTTGTACGTAGCTTTGAAGCTTGTAAATTTTAAAAACAATAGAATAGCGGTGCCACTTATCCTTACTTTTCTCCTTTATCATCTCAAGAGCGTTATTAGACTCCTCAATAACTGATACAAATTTATGCTGAGCAATAAATTTATTTATTATAACTATATATCGGTAGTAATATAATCGCACATAATCAAACCTTTCGATCTCCATACTATCTATTTTTTCTATTGCGTTAATAGCCGCGCTACTGATCTCTCTTGAAGACGAGTGCTCATTTTTAAGCGAAGCAATATAAAACGAAGCATCATAAAGCTCCGCCATAGCCACCCCCAACTCCCCCAAATAGTCACTCCGTTCCAGGTAGTGCACAATATCAGGCCCAACGGAAGGGCGGTCGGCCAAAACATCGGTCAGCAGAGAAGAGGCCTCTAGGAGGTCATACTCATGGGAAAGCTGAATATCGGCGTCAATCAAATCGCGGGGAAGCAGATCATAAGCGTAATGATTGCTTTTTGCCAACGCGATGCTGCTCCAGCAGCGTAACGAGGCTTCCGGACGATTGGCCGGAACTCGTGGATCCGAAGACACCGCGGTAATACCATCGAGTAAAGCGTATTTCAACCTATGCTTTACTTTTCGATAAGCAGGGCTGCTCTTAAGAAGGTTTAGTTTTTTTGCACCTCCATCGTCCGTTGGCTCCGCAACCCTACGTGCATACAGATAGAGCAGCCTGGCTTGCTCCCCTGATTTGGTATCGCCCAAGGGCAGGTGCTTCTTCCCCAACAACCCCACTAATTCTTTTATTTTTTTCACGACTTAGTATTTTGGGCACGAGGCTTTCTGGTGCTAATTCGTTTAAGTCCCAATAGATCAATAAAAAGCGCCCAGAGCAATTCAAATGGAATTATTTCTTCTAGTGGCCGCTCCGCCTGATACTGACCAATCTTATCTATAAATTTCTTTGCGTGCCTTGACACGGCGACCTGGTGAAAGGCTTGTTCGGGAAGAATACTCAGGGCGTTGACGAAGTAATTGGCACGTTTACTGCATTCTTCTTGTTTAACCAATTTCAGCTTGTCAATAACACGGCAGAAGTTTGAATAGCGTTTCCGAGAGAGTTCCATAAAAGCTT
The DNA here is from genome assembly GCA_047626445.1 of Neolewinella sp. Lineage (GTDB taxonomy): Bacteria > Bacteroidota > Bacteroidia > Chitinophagales > Saprospiraceae > Neolewinella. The sequence continues at coordinate 1,016 of JBLHRW010000115.1, read as the reverse complement.
CTACCACCAGTAAGTGTACGCCATTATGGGAATCCGGATGGGATTGGTTAAAGGCGACTAACATTTCTTTTAACTTCTTTCCTGAACCTCTTATAAATTTATCGGTAGCTTCGATTTTCTCTGCCTTGTTAAGCAAAAATAAGTAGGAGGAGAAGAGCGCGTAGGACTCCCACTGCTGGGTGCGCAGATTCTTCTGTAGTAAGGTAAAGTAATCCGCAGCTTGTTGAAAATCTCCAGCCCGGAACGACAGCAACACAATCAATTCTATTGTTTTCAAATACTGAAGGCTGTCCACGTCTTGGCTAGACAAAAGCTTCTTAGCATATACCAGACCTTCAGCATAATTATCCGTTTGCAATAGGGCATAGCTCAGAGAGGCAACGTATGGCGCCTGGAGGTAATGAAACCTATCCTCTTTAGCCCGGCAGTAATTAATGGCTTCGTGCGCCTTGGTAATCACCCCGGAGTAATCTGCCAGCAAGAAGCAACATTTTACTTCAAACGAGAAGTAAGTCAGGTTAAAACGCAGATTATTGGTGGCCTCACGATAACGCTGCATCTTATCGCGTAGAAAAGAAACAGCAACATCCCTCTCTTGTAGTGGCGGCCAGCTCCGCTCGAGTAAATCCAGGTGGTTAATCGCGCTTTTTAGTTTACGAAGCCTCCGGCAAAGCTCCCGGTAATAGGTTGCCTGGGTCCGGTAATGGTGGTATTCTGCCTTATGGTAATACCTATTTGCTCTTAGCAAAGCCAACAACTCCACTGCTACCCGGGAGGCATCGACAAAGTGGTGGTGTTCTGCCAGTTTAAAAGCCTCCTTCAGGTAAGGAATCAGAACAGACGAATCGGCCACAAGACTTTGCCGCTTAGCCACCGCAATTAATTTCCATACGTACCTACTTGCTTGCTTTGGGCAGTCCTTCCCCTTTTGTATTCTACTGATAGCAGACACCCCATTCAGTAACGAGATTTTCAAGTACGCTGTTACTTGTAAAAAGAGCATTGATTCTACTGAC
>JBLHRW010000114.1:0-12208 GCA_047626445.1 Neolewinella sp. | reverse complement strand
GAAGAGCTCACAGCCTCGAGCGTCTACGATGGTGAAGGACCAGGTTGGTTGGGTGTAATCTACGAGGAGGTTACCCATGTCCTGGAGGAAGTTGGTTGTATCGAAGGTCATTTCCACGCCGGAAGAACCTGTCACGCTACCTACAAAAGTAAACTCACCGTTCTGGTCGTCAGCGATGCCATCGTTATCGAAGTCAAACTGTACACCGGAGTACTGAATAGTATATGGTTCCAGACCGCCGCTTACCTCTCCGAGGTTAACTACGCGGTCGTTCTGTACGATACACTCACACTCGGGGTCATCCATGGCCAGTGGCTGGCGGAGTTCGAATACGTCTGTGGCAAGAATGAAACATCCTTCGATTCCGACGACACCAAAGCCTACTTGCTGATCGATAGCGAGTACGTAACTGATGGTTATAAAACCGGTACCTGAACCAGGCGTGTATACACCTGTAAGTGGGTGGATAAATCCGGCAGTGCCAGGATTGTCAACACTGGTTCCTTGTACGATGGTTTCACCCGGAGTTGATGGGAGGTAAGCAATGATACCCCAAGCACCACCAATATCATCACCGTTGCCGGCTTCTTGGAGGGCGTTGTAAGAGTTACCGTCAGGACGAGTAATCGTGAGGTAGTTGCTGAATTCGAGTTGCTCGTTGTTGTTAGATTCCAGACAAAGCTCAGGAACGTCCATTGTCGCAGTCCACTCTTCGAAGAAGTCGGTTACCGTGATGAGGCTTAAACAGCGGCGAGCGTTACCTGCTTCATCGATGGAATTTAGAATAACAGTATTCTGACCTTCGTCGAAACAGTCAAAAGTCACACTTGTGCCAAAAACCATATCGGTGAGAGCAACTGTTTGGAACAAGTCTTCGGTAGCGGTACAATTGTCGGTAGTACCACCGTCTACATCGCCCACCGTAATGGTAGCAGAACCGTTCTCGTCGAGACGAATTTCAACGTCACTACAGAATACGGTAGGGGCTTCGTCATCGTTAACAGTGACCTCAAAGTCACACGTTTCCGTTTGCATTGCGCCTTGGCCGTCTACGTAAGTCATGGTGTAAGTTACCGTAGTAGTACCAACCGGGAAGGTAGTTCCGCTGGCGTCGTCGGTTCCTGTAGCCGGAGTTGCGCCCGGAGCTGCCCAAGTAACCGTTGTATTACAGCCAATGCCCTGAAGGGGCGTGATGCCGGTTATTACGCGGGAGCAGGCCCCAATGTCATTCTTAATGATCAGATCTGCTGGGCAAACCAATTGTGGGGCACCAGAAGATACGATCAGGTCGAAAGTTTGTACTTCCGTCATACCATTACACGCCGTAGCAGTATACTCGACGCGGTAGAGGTTAGGGTTGTTAGGATCAACCGGGTTAGGGTTAGGAACGGCCAGTACGTCACCGGGGGCGGGGCCAGCCGTCTGAGATACGTCCGAGATGATATCGCCAGTACATCCGTCAACGGCTACGGGGGCAGACCAGTTTACGGGAGTAGTACATTCCTCGCCCGTAGTAAATACGTACTGGGTAGGGAAATTAAGAAACATTGGCATCTGATCGTTCTGCACGCGAATGGGCAGATCAGTAACATTAGAGAGCGCAATATTTACGTCAGCACCAGCGGTAGTAAGTACTTGACGAATAATCGGTCCAGCAATTGGAATGAAGTCAATGGGGAGTAGGTCCAAGAGGTTAACTCCCTCGGGAGCAACACATGGAGAATAAGGAAGCTTAACAGATGCGGCCAGGTTACGAACCGTAATGGTTCCTTCCCCACGTACATTATTCGGTACGGTGCCAAAGCCACCTGCGGCGGTACCACTTGATTCCAAAACATAATCAAAAGCACCATCTCCGTCCGTATCAGCCCATACAACGTTCCTGGCGGTGGCGTTTACCAGCGTCGTCAACGGAGCTATGATTAAATTATCAACGGTAGCGGAACAAATCGAAATACCATCTATAATCTCAAAATCCAGGAAGCCGAAAGGCGTCTCTTGACTCAGGGTGATACACGGATCAAAGCCAAAGATTTCGATACATAATCCTGCGTTCGGTCCACAATCTCCACAGAAACCGGTAGGAATAGGAAGCATAAAAGTTGCGATATCACACAATGGCTGCAATCCAATTTCATTAACGATGGGGGAATTGGAACCAGGAAAACTAGGGACTTCTAATCCAAAATCCCAACTTACTTGAATACCCGGATCCTCACAAGAAAGTGAAGGGGGAAGGGTGCCGCCCAGACCGGGATTAGTGGCGTCTGTAAACATACCGGGTACGATCCAGGTTTTAAATAAGTCACCACCGGTTGCATCAGAGAAATCAAAAGTAAGGTCAAAGAAGCCTATGCTAAAGGACGGGTTCACTTCAACGGGACATACATCCGGATCGCCCTGAAACAGTGTACAATCTTCATTGCACGCTACGCTGGACAGCGTGATCCTCCGGCAACGGAGATTATTACAATCGTTATCCGTTGTACAGGTTCCTACAGTAGTGATTGTTTCACTCAAACATATATCTACGTACCCAAGAATTCCGGGGGCTTGCGTTACTGTAATTGTCGGCACTTCACTCGTTGCGTTCATAACAGTTACAATGTTATTCGTCCCAACGGCCGTCCACAGAATGTCCGGAGTATTAGTGTAGTTAGGGCTAGCCCGATCAACAACAATCGCGAGAGGAGCCAAACCATCGTAACAGCTGGTAGAAGAAGTGATTACAAAAGATGGGCTCACTGGCTCCGGGGCGAAGACCATTGCCGTACCCGTTACTGAAGGACCACAACCGGTAATATTCGGTGTCTCGTAGGTGATGTCAATACAACCAAAGTTATCAAATGAAAGACTGTTTCCATTAATCGTAGCTCCGGCTGTAGTCGTCGTGAAAGTACCTCCACGTGTTGTCTCCGCTGTAAAAAGAGAGGTGAGGTTTACCCCCGTACCTCCGCACTGGATCTCCATGTCTTCAATAGTAGCATCTGGTTGCTCGAAGATTTCAAACGCGCGATCTGTACGATACACACAACCTGGGGCGACGGTGTAGCTGTACCCGATAATGTAGGTACCAGGTTCGGCCTCACTTACATCGAAAGTATTATTCGTGGCGTTAAAAGCGGTGGTTCCGACAGGGAAGATGTCAAACGTGCCGCTGTCTCCTGTTTGGGTTCCGTCGGCTGGTACGCCTACGAAAGAAAGATTGGTGCCGGATTGGCACTGATCCATTGCGCCGTTGAGGCCTTCATTTACTACGTAATCAAACATGACCGTCCGTACCTGAGCGTTGAACTCATCACCACCAGGGTTAGGGTTAGGGGGATCCGTTACGGGGGGGATGGTCCAGCCAGCTCCGAAATTCCCGTAGGAAATATCGATATCACCGTCGGTCAGGTTGCCGTATATATTACTAGCAGGGACGGTGAAATTGCGACAGGCCGGGTCGGCTGCAGTTGGACTAGCACCAAAAGCTCCAGTACTAAAAGGGACTCCAGCAATGGTTGCAGTGAACGTCTCGTTAGAGAAATTCATATCGCCCCAAAAGCAAATAGTAACCACTGCATTGGAAGTGACCGTAACGAATGGATTCAGCCCACTATCGTATATGTCTACGTCGGTGGTGTAAGGCCCCTGATTCGTGTCATAGTCCCGGGCTACTATTGCTCCAGGGCCCCGTTCCAACGAACAGTTTTGAGCAGACAGGCCAAGGGAGCCAACAGCACCAAATAGTAAGGGTAGCAATAATAGTAAGTGGCGAGGCCAGAACGACAGCACTGCTGAGGTCCCGGAAGGGTATAAAGATTGTGTGGTCGTCATAACAATAATGTGTGCTGAGATTAGGAATCGAATACTATATTTAAAATGACTTTCGAAGCTTAGTCAAAACTCAAAAAGTGTTTTTTAATCGGCTGGAGTGATTTGGCTCCATTCCTTATGGCTCCGCGAGGAGGGGCCAAAGGTGTTTTGAATCTTATCGTGAAATGGTTGCGTTAAAGTATGCTTTAGAAGTCATGAAAATAAAAGTCACAAAAATGCGCCCCCCGTATTTTAACGGGGCCAAATATCGCAGTCCTTTGGCTTATAATTTCTTCATTTCGGGCACAAGCTACTAAAAAGATTCAACTAACTGGTAAGAGTTATTCTACTAATTATCAAAAAAAAACCGGGGAATGTACCAATAACGACCTGGCCTCCAACTGAATGTATAAGTTCTGGGAAAGGCCGTGGAAAAAAAGACCGGCTTCGTCCTTCCCATACTCTCCCAAAACCTCCTCTTTATCCTGCGTTCCCGCCTTTTAATCTAACATTTCCACCCCTCGCAAAACCCATTAATCCTAGTGTTTACGCCACCTTTTCAGCAAAAAAGACAACACCAAGGCAGTGTGCCGAACAAATTTTAACATAAATTCGTAATACTTTTCGGGAAAGGTGCGTTAATAGCCCCGTCCTGACCAACGAACACACTTTATCTTTCAGGGACATTTATCCGGTTTCGCTCCCGGCCGTTGCACTGGCCACAGCGAGGGAAGCCATCACTAAACCAACGCCACATGGCTACCATTCAGAATAATCCATCCTCCACTCCATCTCCCAAGTTCACGCCGACTCCGGCGCCGAAGCCCAACCGCACGCCCCTGTTCTTAGGGCTTATTGCGGTGTTGCTACTGGCCCTTGCCGGACTCGGCATCGGCTACGCTAACCGCGGCACGGAGAACGCCGAAATTGCTACCGACCTCGTCGAAATGGAGCAATTCAAAGCAACTGCCGAAAAGCAGTACTACGAAAGCCTCGCAGAACTCGAAGAGATGCGCGGCAGCAACGAGGAACTCAATGCGCTGATCGACCAGCAAAAAGTGGAGCTCCGTACACAGAAGGATAAAGTTTCCAGCCTCACCCGCGACAGCCGCAACCTGGTAGCTGCCCGCCGCGAGCTGAAAGAACTCCGGACACAGACCGACGGCTTCCTCGCTCAACTCGAAGAAATGCGCCTCGCAAATGCAGAGCTCACCGAGAACAACGAGCGCCTCTCCGGCGAACGCGACTTGCTGAGCAGTGACCTTCAGGTTAGCCGCCAGCAAAACGAAAGCCTGAACAGCGAACGCGCTGTACTCGTTTCCGAGCGCGAGCAACTGACCAGCTCCAACCAGGAGCTGAACCGTAAGGTTGGCATCGCCAGCGTAATCAAAGCCAATAACGTAACCGTGATTGGCCAGAAGGAACGCTCCAACGGCAAGTTTGTCGACCGTAAAAATGCCAATAGCATTGACCGTCTCTACGTATGCTTCAACAGCCTCGACAACGGTGTTGCGCAACCAGGTAACGAAAGCTTCCAATTGCGGATCATCAACCCCACCGGTGAAACGATCCAGATCGACGCCGAAGGAAGTGGTATCCTGACCAGCGCCGATACCGGTGACCAGATTCCTTACACTAAGGCCGTCAGCTTCGCGTTCGACGGTTCCGCGGCCAGCCACTGTGCCGAGTGGAAAGTAGCTTCTCAGCAATACGCTGAAGGTACTTACACCGCCGAACTGTACAATAAAGGATTCTTTGTTGGCCAGGGTACGGTCGTACTCAAGTAAGCTTCAACAGCCTTGCGAAGGGGCAGCGATGCCCTCGGAAACAACTTACTAACCCAAAAAAGGGGTCGTGGACTTTTAGTCTGCGGCTCCTTTTTTGTTGAAGGCGGTAGCCCGGACCGAGCACGCTCCGCGTGCGAGTATGTAAGGAACACCTCATCGCGAAGCACTCCTGCTCCGCCTTTTCTCGCACGCGGAGGGTACTCGGTCCGGGTTAAACCCGGTAGCCGATGTCCTAAGCCATCAGAAAATCACCAACTAAGGCGTAGCATACGACTAACAAGCAGTTTACCTGGCAGACTATATTCGCGCCCATGTCAGCTTCCCCCAAGAAATACATCTGCATTCACGGCCATTTCTACCAGCCTCCGCGCGAAAATGCGTGGTTAGAAACGATTGAAGTGCAGGACAGTGCCGCACCTTACCACGATTGGAACGAACGCATCAACGAGGAATGCTACGCCCCTAACGCTACCGCTCGAGTACTGAACGATACGGACCACATCAGTACCATCAGTAACAACTACGACCGGATCAGCTGGAACATGGGCCCTACCCTACTCAGTTGGCTGGAGGAGCATGACCCAGCCACCTACGCCCGGCTGCAAAAGGCAGACCGGGACAGTATGGACCGCTTCGGCGGCCACGGCAATGCCCTGGCCCAAAGCTATAACCACATCATCATGCCCCTGGCTAACGCTGCCGATCAGCAGACGCAGATCCGTTGGGGCATTGCTGATTTCAAGCACCGCTTCAACCGGATGCCCGAAGGAATGTGGTTGTCTGAAACTGCCGTCGATACTGCCACCCTGGAAGCATTGGTCGACAATGGCATCAAATTTACCGTGCTGGCTCCTCGTCAGTGCCAGGCCGTTAAATTACAGGAAGGTGAAGCGTGGCACGACGTCCATGGCGGGGTAGATACCCGCCGGGCCTACCGCTGCCCATTGCCTAGCGGCCGGAGTATCGATCTATTTTTCTACGACGGTGACGTCTCCAAGGGCGTAGCCTTCGAAGGCCTGCTTAATGACGGCCGCCTGCTGGCCAATCGCCTGATGAATACATTAGACGATCACCCTGAAGCGCCACAGATCGCTCAGATCGCCACCGACGGAGAGAGCTACGGCCACCACCATAAAAAAGGGGAGATGGCCCTGGCTTTCGCCCTCAACCACATCGATAAGAACCCCGATTTCGAGCTGGTAAACTATGGCCAGTTCCTTGAGCTTTACCCGCCCGTTTGGGAAGCTCGCATTCATGAGAGCAGCTCCTGGTCCTGTGTACACGGCGTCGAACGTTGGCGATCCGACTGTGGCTGCCACACCGGCGGCGAAGCTGGCTGGCACCAGCGCTGGCGGCAACCGCTCCGTGCAGCCCTCGACGGCGTCCGGGAAAAACTAGTTGCCGTCTTCGAAAAAGAAGGCGCGCGCCTCTTTACGGATCCCTGGGCCGCGCGCGATGCCTACGTCGAGTTGGTATTGGATCGTTCGATAGACCGGGCAGATGGGTTCCTGGCCCTACACGCCCGCGGTAAAAAAATCAGTCCTGCCGATAAAGTAAAAATGCTCCGGCTGCTGGAAATGCAACGGCACTGCATGCTAATGTACACCAGTTGTGCCTGGTTCTTCAACGAGGTGACGGGTATTGAGACCTTACAGGTATTGCAATACGCCAACCGGGCGCTGCACCTCTGTGAAGTCATTACCGGTAAGGATCATCACCCGGCGTTCCTCACAGACTTAGAGAACATTGAAAGCAACGTGCTCGCAAATGCCGCAGAGGCTTACCGCGAAAGCGTAATGCCTGCACGGGTCGGCCTACGCCGGGTGGGAATGCACTTTGCCACCTCCAGCCTCTTCGAAGAAGACATGGACGACCTGGAGCTATTTAATTACCGGGTGGACATCCACACCCTGCATCCGCTGCGGGCGGGTGGCTACCGGCTTTCTCTCGGCCGCATCACCATTGTTTCCAACCTCACCGCGGCGAGTACCACCTTTAGCTTTGGCGTGCTTTACCTTGGCCAGCAGACCATGATCGGGAGTATCCGTGATGATTTTTCTGCGGAAGACTTCGCCGGGGCCACCTCATTATTAGAGCAGGAATTCCGCCGTGGTCACGTAGGCGAAGTAATTGCCATGCTCACGGCCCGCTTCGGCTCAGAGACCTTCTCCATCTGGCACCTATTCCGTGACGAGAAACGGAAAATTCTCCTTTCCATGACCGACCGGGGTCTGGAAATTGCCGCGAAAAACTTCAAAAATGTCTACTACGATAATTACCAACTGATGAGTACCATGAGGGACAACGGTATGCCGCTACCCGATGCTTACGTGGCCGCCATCAATTTTACCCTGCACCGCCGCCTCGAAGACGTACTGACCAAAGCCAACACGCTCGACACTGGCCGCCTTGACCGCCTCGTGGCCGATTTCCGCCACTGGAAATACAAATGGCGCGAAGCCGATGACCTTCGAAAAGCAGCCGAAGACCGGCTGCACCGCATCATCAAAGCCTGCTTCTCCCAACCCGCAGCCTGGGCGGAGGCACTGTACTTGCTGAAATCGCTCAAACACCTGGAACTCGACCCCAACTTCTACCGGGCACAAAATGCCTTACTTGAAGGTTGGACGGAGGCCTACCTCGGCAGTCTTGAGGAAGCCTCCCGGGAGGAAGCACTTTCAGTTGCCCGGGAGTTGCGCTTTGAGTTGGGCTTTTTGGTTGAGGAGGCGGGGGTGTAGTCTTGTAGTCTGATGGTCTTGTAGTTTTATAGGAGCTGCCGCATTTTGGAGGCGGGGGTGTAGTTTTGTAGGAACTGCCGCATTTTGGAGGCCTAGCCCGTACCAATGTCAGGTTTGGCAGCTGCGTTCGCTGCGCGAACGCGGAATGATGCTACGTTAGCCCGTAAGGGCATGGCTTGCCCCCGCCCGTTGGCGAAAGTTTTACCGAAACCTTGTGGAGGCTTCCATTAGGACGTTCCGTACCTTACCCACCCGATGAAAATTGCCATCCTAGCCCCGCTGAAGTTCCCCATCGCCGAGCCGTTTCATGGCGGCCTGGAGATGCACACGCATTTGCTGGCGCGGGAGTTGGTGGCACGCGGGCATGAGGTAACCTTGTTTGCGCATCCGGACTCGGATCCACAGTTTAACCTTGCCCCCATAGCCGTAAAGGAAAATGCAGGATTCCTGACCTACACCCGGGCCATTCGAAGGGCCGTCCGTTTTGCTGGTTTAGGGGACTACGATGTCGTCCATAACAACACCATCCACTTCCTGCCGCCGCTGTTGGCGCAGGGGCTTGCGGCACCAATGGTGACAACTTTACACACCCCGCCTTACAAATCGCACCGCCTCACGGCAAGGCTGACGAAACAGATTACTAACCACCATTACGCGGCCATCAGCCATTTTCTGGGCCGGCAGTGGCTGCCTTTTATTGGGGAGAATTATACCGTCATTCACAATGGGCTCGATCCGGCGGCGTGGCCTTATTCGGCTACTCCAGAACCGAAGACGGCCATTTGGTACGGTAGGTTTACGCCCGAGAAAGGAGCAGAGTATGCTATTGCTGCGGCACGTGCCGCCGGGTACCGGCTTACCCTGGCCGGGCCGGTTTACGACCAGGCGTATTTTGACCGGGCGGTCGCCCCGGAGCTCGACGATACGGTCCAATACGTAGGGCACCTCAAACAGGCGGAACTGGCGGAGCTGGTGGGACGCTCTGCCGTTGGGATCATTACCTCGGTCTGGGATGAGCCCTTTGGGCTGGTGTTCGCAGAGATGCTGGCCTGCGGCACACCGGTGGCTGGGTTTGACAGTGGTGCGGCTGCGGAAATCGTAACACCGGAAGTAGGCGTATTAGTGGCAAAGTATGATGTTCAGGCGCTGGCGCAGGTGCTTGGAGAGGTGGAAAGAAGCAGAGACCGGGCACGCTGCCGCCAACGAGCCGAAGAGGCGTTTCCGATCGGCGCAATGGTTGATCGTTATTTGGCAATTTACTCCTTTAGGGACGCGAAATAAATAAACCATGCTTTTGGACCACCTTATTTTGCCCTCCAGCCCAATAGCTTTGAGGAACGTCGTATGGCCTGACAGATTAGACAGCCCACCCTTAATGCCCCCCATTAAAATACCCATACATCTGCCAAAGGAACAGCCCAATCCCAGCAATCACCAGGTAAGTATTCACCGATCGGTAAAAGGCATCGTAACTCTTCAGCTTCTGCCACCTGGTGATGAGGAAGACAATCGGAATCAACGCCGCAATCTGCCCAAGTTCTACGCCAATATTAAAGCAAACGATCTTGGCAAGGAACAGCTCTGCCCCCATTTCGAAAGACTGCAGACGGGTAGACAGACCAAACCCATGGATCAGCCCGAAAAGGAATACCATCAGCAGCAGGTTGGGCGACTTCACCTTCAGCTTTTCAAAACCGCCCAGGTTTTCAAAGCCTTTGTACAGCACGCTGAGGGCAATGACTGCGTCGATCAGGTATTCATCCGCTTTAATACCCAGGTAAGTCGCACTGATCAGGGTAATACTATGGCCGATGGTGAATACAGTAATGAACCGTACGATGTCTTTAAAACCACTCAGGTAAAAGATAACCCCCGCCAAAAACAGGAGGTGGTCGTAGCCGGTAACCATGTGTTTAGCCCCTACAAGGATGTAGGCAAGCAGGCCGCCGTTACTCAGGGTTTCCTGATCAGCGGAACTCACGCCATGGGCAACAAGTAATAGCGGCAGCAGTAGTAATACGAAGCTTAAGTTGAATTTTCTCGTTGATGCGCCCATTTAGTCTTTACGGTTAAACCAAAAAAATAATCCTGCCAACAGTACCAGGCTACCGCCCCAGTAGACGTAGCCGGGGATGCCTGCCTCGTGCTCTTCAGCGTGGCTGTGTCCTTCCTCAGCGTGTTCATGGGTTTGCCCGTGGTCCACTTCGAAGGTCAGCGTCGCCCAGTTGGATTCGTGGGTAAGGCCGGGTTCATCGGAATTAACCATATAAATCGTCCGCAGGTTCCAGATGCCATCGGCGGAGACTTTGAAGCTCATCTCCCCCCTGGCATCGGTACGGTACTGCGCTGCAGAATCGTGATGATGCGCTTCCGCTGCTTCGTTACCGTGTTCATGTCCCGCTTCCTCAGCGTGGTCATGCCCGTCCTCGCCGCCGTATTCATGCGCAGCTTCAGCAGCGTGGTCGTGGCCAGCCTCATCTCCGTATTCATGCGCAGCTTCAGCAGCGTGGTCGTGGCCAGCCTCATCTCCGTGTTCATGCGCGGCTTCAGCAGTGTGGTCGTGGCCAGCCTCTTCTCCGTGTTCATGCGCGGCTTCAGCAGCATGGTCGTGGCCAGCCTCTTCTCCGTGTTCATGCGCGGCTTCAGCAGCGTGGTCGTGGCCGTGTCCTGATTGGTCCGAATCGACGTAGACCAACTGGCCGATCAATGGCTTCCCCTGCAACAGCAGCTTCACTTTCAACATATCCCCTGCATGCAGATCGTATGGGTTACTGAGCGGAACGAACTCAATTGGATAATCTAAGACGGTTTGCCAATCATCCGTTCTCGTCTCGCCGACCTGAAAGATGGTCTTGACGTGCTTGGAGTACCGCTCCACAGCAGGCTGGTCCAAAGCATTATTTCCCTTGCGCCATTTCAGCATGTCAATTACGCCGTCGTGCTCCAGGTATTCATTGAAGGCCGCTGCGTCCATGGCAAAATCACGTGATCGGGTGGAAACACCGGCGACCCAGGTACCGGCCTCCCCCGTCTTAAAACTCAGGATGGTCATATTGTCCTGTTCGCTCCACTGCGTAGTATCCACCTTGCTTCGGGTACCGTTACCGACCAGGCTGATGTCGATCATCCGGTTACGGGCAATGGCGTTTTCGCTTTTATCGAAGGTGCCGTTGAACAGTTGAATGTTGGCGGAAGTATTGGGCGGGAGAAAGAAGGTATCCAGCTTCAGGTACATATCGTGGCTGCTGAAAAGGACGACGGCGGCCAGTACGAACAAGCGTTTTATCATAATTGTGGAAGATTGGGTGACGCCAAAGTTAGTTAAGACCTTGGCATGAAACTAGTTTCTAGTTCAGCGTTTGTTAGGAAGTTATCATAGTAGGTCAGTATAAAGTGTGGGAAGATGGGCCCCTTTCGTTTTTTGGGGCGGGAACGCAGGGGCAGAAAATGGATAAAGGGGCAAAGGGTCAAACCGCGTTGCTTTGTCGCACACTTAGGTAGCGCCTGGCAACATTGAAAGTCAGCATTGGGATTTCTATTGTATGTCGGCAGGGCGAAGGGAGAAGCGTACAGGCAGCATAAATTGCAATACGTTTGCTGACGGTTTAAATGCGACACGTTTTTTTTAATCAAGTACAACCGGTCCGGCTACGCGCAGGGCGACGAAGGAGGCTTATCGTGTAGCTTTTTGTGTATGTGTGCCTTGAATGGACACCATTCCCAAATATAGAGAATAAACTTGGGCGAAGTCCAACACTCTAGCAGCCTGTCGGGGAGAACCGAATCTGAGCCAACGTGAGCCATTTTTGTGGTAGATGACTGGTGAATTCGGGAGTTTAACGGGTTAAGTGACTGAATTCGCTGGGAAATCTACCGCAAAAAGGG
>JBLHRW010000113.1:0-12233 GCA_047626445.1 Neolewinella sp. | reverse complement strand
CGCAGCCGAAGTATTCGAACTTGAAGAGGATTACGTCTACGATATCGGCCTGACCCCCAACCGTTCTGACGCCACGAACCACCTCGGAGTGGCCTTTGACCTGGCGGCAGCGCTCAACGTCAATTATGATAAAAGTGTCGCGGTACAACGGCCCGACGTCAGTGCTTTCAAAGCCGGCAGCAATGCACCGGTAAAAGTTACGGTACAAGACGCGACCCAGGCTCCTCGCTATGCGGGCCTTACCATCGAGAACCTGACCGTGGGCCCCAGCCCCGAATGGCTTCGTACCCGACTGCAGGCCATCGGCGTGCGGCCGATCAACAATGTGGTGGACGTCACCAACTTCGTCCTGCACGAACTTGGCCAGCCGTTGCACGCCTTCGATATGGACAAAATCGATGGCGGAGAGATCGTCGTCGAAAAGTTACCAGAAGGTACTAAGTTCCTCAGCCTCGACGATGTTGAGCGTTCGCTCAGCGCCGATGACCTCGTGATCTGTGATGCCAACCACCAACCGATGTGTATTGCGGGTGTTTTCGGCGGCGCCAACAGCGGCGTAAGCGATGGTACCACCAGCATTTTTCTCGAAGCGGCGCATTTCGAAGCCGGCACGACCCGGCGCAGCAGCATGCGGCATACCCTGCGGACCGATGCGGCGCGGGTATTCGAAAAGGGAAGTGACCCCAACATCACGGTTTATGCCCTTAAGCGGGCAGCGCTCTTGCTGGAAGAATTAGCTGGTGGCAAAGTGACCAGCGAGTTGCTCGACATGTACCCCAGCCCAGTAAAACCACTGGAGATTCGGGTTCGTGACCAACGGGTGGTGGACGTGATTGGTGCCGATTTGGCGCGGCCGCAGGTGCAGAGTATCTTGGAAAGCATGGGCATGGACATCGTTAGCAACGACGACGACGGTTTCGTCGTGGCGGTCCCGACCAACAAGTCTGAAGTGCTGCGGGAGATCGACGTAATCGAAGAGATCCTCCGCATCTTCGGTTTCGACAACGTGCCGATTCCACAGATGATCACCACGGCGATGATCGTGGCACCTAACCCGGACCCCAACTACATTCGGGAACTTACGGGTGACCTACTGGCCACCAACGGTTTCTATGAAATGATGGCTTTGTCCCTCGACGAAAGTCGTTTCTACGGTGACGTAGAAGAAGGAAAGCAGATGGAAGGGTTGGTGTACATCAACAACACCTCCAATGTTCACCTCAACGTCATGCGCCCGGGGATGCTGCAAAGCGCCCTCGGCACGGTAAGCCACAACCTGAACCGCCAGCAGAACAACCTGCGGCTCTTCGAATTCGGACGCAGCTATCACCTCGAAAGTAAAGGGGGAAAGGAAGAAGGGAGTAAAGGGGGAAGCTATAAGGAAGTCAACCACCTCACACTGACCATGACCGGGCAGCGGCAGCGCGAAACCTGGCACCCTACCTCAAAAGGTAAGAACGAAGTTGGTTTCTACACCTTGAAGGCAGCCGTGGAGCTGGTGTTCCAGCGGCTCGGCATTGCCGGCTACCGGACCGACGAGGCGCCTGCCGACGAATTCAGCTACGGCCTACGGTACCACAAAGGGCCGATGGTATTAGCGGACTTTGGGCAGGTCCTTCCCTTGCACCTGCGTGCGCGCCAAATAAAAGCTGACGTTTTCTACGCTGACATCAACTGGGACAACGTCCTGAAGGTATTGCCCAAAAAGCCCGTCCAGGTTTCCACGCCGGGCAAATACCCATCGGTCCGTCGTGACCTCGCGCTTATCCTTGATAAGAAAGTCAGTTTTGCGGACGTGGAACGGCTGGCCCGTAAAGCGGAGAAGAAGCTCCTTACTGGCATCAATCTGTTTGACGTTTACGAAAACGAAGAGCAGCTCGGCGCGGATAAGAAGAGTTACGCCGTCAGTTTCCAGCTTGAAAGCAACGAGCAAACGCTCCATGACAAACAGGTCGACAAAGTCATGTCTTCCATCGAAGGTAGCCTCAGTAAACAATTGGGTGCCGAAGTACGCCGTTAACCTCCAGGTTGCAGGTTGCAGGTTGCAGGTTGCAGGTTGCAGATTGCAGATTGCAAGTTATTCCGCCAGTCGTATTAACTTGCAACGTCAAACCTGCATATTGTAACCTGCAACCTGCAATCCATAACTTAAACGTAAGGGAAGAGCTTACCCCTTCTCACTCACTCACTAACTAAACAATGGAACCTCTAGCACTACTAGATGGTCTGGAAATAAAACTCCGGCAACTGAACGCCTCCGCTGATCGCCAACGGGCGGACTACGAGCGCGTGCTTGCCGAAAATCAACAACTCAAGCAAGTCCTCGATCGCCAAACCGGAATCGTGAACTCGCTGAAGGATAAATTAGAACGCAGTCAGCCCGCAGCTGAAACTGAAACGGATAAAACGGAGGCACCTGCTGGTGACGCCGCCATCAGTAAACAACAGCGGGAGACCATCGAGTTCTGCCTCCAGGAGGTAGACCGGTGCCTAGACTGGCTGCAACGGAATTAGCATTATGCCAGAATCCGCCCAGGATACTAACCCCATCATCTTGGTCATCGCCGGCCGCCCTTACCCATTGCGCATTGCCGCTCGGGAAGAGGATAGCCTGCGTGCGCTCGTCCAGGAAATCAACGAACGATTCAATGATTTCCAGGTCAAGTATTCAGACCGTGACAAACAGGATTGCCTGGTCATGACCTTGCTGACTTATGCTGATGAACTCCGCAGTACCCATAAATTGGCTGATACCAGCCAGGAAGGAGAGCTGGCCCACCGACTACAAGCGTTAAATACGCTGGTGGATGGCATGCTGTAGAGAAGATTTACCCCTGGTTGTTGATTGTTTGTAGCGCCGATTTCATCGGCACATTATCCGTGTTGCGGGAATAACCGACGGCACAATTACTTTCATCTATACAATCACTACTACAATGGAATACATTTTAGGACTTGTCGGATTGGTACTGGGCGTTGTCGTCATGTACTTCGTCGGAGCCGGGCAGCGCAAGAAGTTGCAGGACGGCAATACCAAACAAGACCAAGGCTATAAGCTGGAAGCCGAGAAGGTTATTGCCGGAGCTAAGCTGAAAGCTGAAAAAACGGTCTCCGAAGCTAGATTGAAGGCAGAGAAATCCTTTGCTGAATTCAAGGAGAAGCAGGAGGTATTTAAGAAAGAGAAGATCAAGGAGAGCCGGGATAAATTCCAGCGGTTTAAGGAGGAGTTCAAGCAAGAAAAAGCGGACGAGCTGGTCGAACTGAAAGAGAAGCGGGAAGCACTCCGGGAAGAAGCGACGGCCATGAAAGATGAGCGGGCCGAATTCAACTCCGAACGCGCAGATATTTCTCGTGAGCAAAAGGCCTTGGTCCAGGAAGAACAAAAACTTAACGAGCGGACGAAGCTGCTCGACCAGGAATTAGCCCTCGCCAAGCAGAAGCAGGAAGAACTGGAGAGCCAGCACGAACGCTTCTCGAACGAACTGGAGAAAATTGCCGGACTCAGCCAGGCGGACGCCAAGATCCGACTGCTGGAAGACGTAAAAAACAAAACTGCGAACGAAGCCCTGAACCTAAAGCGGGAGCTCCTGGAAGACGCGCGGGAAGAGGCGGCAAAGGATGCCCGAAAGATTGTCATCAACACCATCCAACGGATGTGTGCTGAGATGACCATCGAAAACACTGTTTCCGTATTTGCGCTTGACAACGACAACGTTAAAGGCCAGATCATTGGTCGGGAAGGCCGGAACATCCGGGCCATCGAGGCGGCGACGGGTGCAGAACTTGTGGTAGACGATACGCCGGAGACGATCATCATCTCCAGCTTTGACCCGATCCGCCGGGAGATTGCCCGCCTATCGTTGAAGCGTTTGGTAACCGATGGCCGTATCCACCCCGCCCGCGTGGAAGAAGTTGTGGCCAAAACCCGCAAAGAACTGGGCCAGCAGATCATGGAAATCGGTAAGAAGACCGTGGTGGAGTTGGACATTCACGGCTTACCCAATGAGTTGATCCGCTACGTCGGCCGCATGCGTTTCCGGAGCAGCTATGGGCAGAACTTACTGAAGCACTCCGTAGAGACCGCTCACCTTTGTGCCACCATGGCGGCAGAAATGGGCCTCAACAAGAAACAGATCAAGCTCGCTAAGCGCGCCGGACTGCTGCACGACATCGGCAAAGTGGCCGAAGAAGACAGCGAACTGAGCCACGCCCTTTATGGCATGGCCTTGTGTGAGAAACTTAAAGAAGACGCCATTGTGGTTAACGCCGTAGGTGCACACCACGACGAGATCGAGATGAACAACATCATCTCCTGCATCGTGCAGGCGTGTGACGCCATCAGCGGTGCCCGGCCGGGCGCCCGGCGAGAAGTATTGGACGGTTACATCAACCGGATCAAAGAGCTGGAAGAGATTGCCAAGAAGAACCCTGGCGTAGAGTCCGCTTTTGCCATGCAGGCAGGCCGGGAACTCCGCGTTATGGTGGAAGCCGATAAGGTATCCGATCAGCATGCGAATGAACTGAGCTTCAAGATCAGCCAGGAGATTCAGGAATCTATGCAGTATCCTGGACAGATTAAGGTTATGGTGATTCGGGAGACTCGGGCCGTTAATTTCGCTCGCTAAAGCGAGCTTAATTAGACGCTCGCTGCGCTTGCTTGTTGACGGTTGCTTCGCAACCTGGTAGACGCGCTACGCGCTGGTAGATTGATAGGCTACCGCACGGCTCTGCTCGCTTCGCTTGTGAGGCTAATGAAATGAATGAAAATGATAAACGGCCGTCAGCTTTGGTGCTGGCGGCCGTTTTGTTGTTTAATCGAAGCTACCACGCCCCTCTAAAAACTGCTTATTTTGCTGTCTTACCTTCCAAAAAAGACCTTATTACTTCTCTTCAAATAGTAAATAGGTAGTACGTTTTTCTTAAGTGTCGCCCTTAAAAAAGCGTAAAATCTTCTAGCACGGAAATTGTCTCGAATCGGATTGTACTGAATAGCTGTCCAAATGTCAACATGGGCATTCTTCATGACAATGGGCAATACAAATATTTCTTGATCATTAAAGTCACAAGTATTCACGACCTCTACGCTAGAGACATCAGTCATTAAAAACTTATCTAAGCTGTCTCTTACTCCAGAACCTGCTTTTTCATTAAAAAAGGCACTGTAAGAAATCACCTCAACTGTTTGAGTAAGAGAGTCATAAGAAAGGTAAACGAATATTGCTGATTCGACTTTCACTATTTCATTTATCCCGTCTTGGGCAACTTGAATGATTTTTTGGCTACAGTTGTAGTCGAGTAAAGGTCGATTAATATCAGAGCGTTTCTGTTGAGAGAACAACACTGAGGAGAAGTAAAGTAGTGTAATAACGCTTAAAGAGAATTTCATAAAAATCTAGTTACTATCTATAAAAATGAGTGAGTTTTCACTGCCTACAGTATTCCCTTCTCATCGTCTATGGCTGACAGTTCGAAAAGTATGAGGTATTCTCAAGTTTCTCATTGTAAGGTAAGGTGTAACCTATGGATAACGTAAGTATGGTACATAAACAGAACTGCCGTTAGTACACGAGCGTAGCGAGCATGTACTTGCGGTAGCACTATCAACGCGAATCAAGGGCTAAAACCAGGAGGTCGGACGCTCGGAGGTTACGACCGACAAAATTGCTGCACAATTCCATCGATCGCAACGCTCCGAGGTCCTTGCACTGTCCTTTTCTGCGGGACTGAGGACCTCGGAGCGTGAATTTTCAAGTTGTCGCGTAGCGATCCATCTGAAAATTGACCTCCGAGGGTCCGCACTTGGTCTTTTAGGTCTTGATTCGCACTATCAATCTACCGAGAGCAAAGCCCGTCTACCAAGAAATTGAACGTAGTGAGATTTCGTCTACAATGTCACTTTTATGTGCCGTCGAAACCTACTGTGATGGTCCAGGTCATCCGAAACGCTGTAAGCGAGGATGAGCCAAAGGTCAGTGCCAGAACGTAGGTCGTATTCTCCGGATGTCGCCGGCAAGATGGGAAGTCGCAGACGCATTACGGTCCCCCTTTTCCTTCCTGTGGTTATTTCAAGCTCAGTAACTCTCGTAGGCAATTCAAGATCAACCTTCGCCCGATGGTTTCCAGGAGCGAGGGTCAGCCTTTCAGAGAAATATTGCTTTCCGGTCGTTTCCCTGTAGCCGCCCAGGTGGAGCGTAGCCCCAACTATGTTATTTTCATCGTTGAAGCCAAGTACAATCCAACCATTATCAGGGCTGGTGACGGTGAAGAGGATGTCTTCCCCTTCGTAAGTCCAGCTTACGGTCATCTTCCCCACCTGACGGTGCTGAGGTTGTGCAGAAACGCTCAGTGGATTCATTAGTAGTAAGGTCAATAGCCAGATTGGGCCGAGGTACAGAAGGGTTTGCATGGTTCCTGATTAAAGCGGCGTGACGAATGGGGTATCTCCTGACAACCACCAGCGGCCGTCAGTATCCCGGACAAAGGTGAACAGGCTTTCGAATTTGAGCGTACTGTTTCGCAACTCTGCCCGGATCAGCGCAAAATTCCCAACGACCTCTGTCGAGTGGATATTCATGGCACGAGGCTCTCCACCAATTTTTTTACCGGCAATCATGCCCAGGTAGCCGGCACGATCAATGAGGATAACGTCCTTCCCCCCATAAACTGGTTAATGGCCAGGCGATAAGTAGGATGAAGGACAGCAGATAACATCGTGGTGTCTTGCTGATCGCCGCCGATTACGAATTGGGCGAAGATCTTATTGACTGCCTCGGCAGCGGATTGGTTGTTCATATCAGATGATTGAGTTGCTGCAGGATGACAGCCAAGGACGGACAGTAATCCGCAAATGAAGAAAAAAAACATGGTTAAATAATTTTAGTCCGATACATCAAATGAAATTATTTGATGCATCAAATACATGGTTAAAAAAATAGCTTATTCCAGATTATGGAAAATTTTTTGCAGGCTGATCCGAAGCTCGTTGAGTTCTTCAGCAGTCATTCCCCGAACTGCCTGGTTACGTATGTCTTTGACGAGTGGTAAAACCCGGGCATAAATTTCTTTCCCTTCATTAGTGCAAAAAACGAGGCTGGAACGGCGGTCGGCGGGATTCTGCTCACGCTTTAGCAATTGTTTTCTTTCCAGGATGTCCAGTATTCTGGTCATCGAAGCCGCTTCTTTACCCAAAACGTTGGCGATTTCGAGCGGGGCAACACCGTCTTCATCATGTACTTTTTTCAGTACCAGCCACTGATCCTTCGTCAAATCAATGCCTGCCTCTGAGAATATCCGGTGGGTGTACCGAATACTTTGGCGCATAGCCTGTTCGATTTGGTAGAAGAGAACACCCTCAAGTTTGGGGTCTTCGATCGGTGCTTGTTGTTTCATTATAAAGTGAAGGTAGCGGCATTTACTTGATGTATCAAATAAAATACCTGACTTTAACAACTCTTCTTCAACTCACTTAATATCTTTTGAAGGTTTTGAAGCTAGCAGGAGTAGGCAACATTGCCCATTCAACCCGCCTTGCATCCTGCGTGCCCGCCAAAGCAAGCTCTAAGCCAAAGCGCCAAGCCAGGTTAGCAGCAGACAAAAGAATGGGGAAAACGGACTAAATCCACTTTCCCCATTTTCATAAACAGCCTATAAAACAAAACTACTAGTGAGAATAAAGTGAGGCTGTAGAATCTTTCATCATCAAAACTGAAATTAGAACGGCAGGGGTGATCAGAACGCTGCTTTGTGGCGAAAAAAATTATTGGCCGTATAGACTTGGGCTTTTCGCTCGAAGTCGTCAGCCGAGCACGAAGCACTGCGAAGCATATTCTTTTGGCCTGGCGTAGCCGGACGAAAGTTCGGCTGCCGACTAATATCCTGAACCCAAACCCGGTTGACGAACTTTTCAGCACCAGCTGCACCAGGCGCTGAAAAGAATTCGTCAGACGAGCGGCAAAGTATTAAACAGTGACAGCCCCCCCTACCTTTGGCCCAATAAGTCCAAGCCTACGCAGAGAATGCCTCCCGCAACAACGCTGCATACATCTGCTGTGCCGCTTTGATCTCCTCGACGTATATAAATTCATCAGCCGTATGACTGCGCGCACTGTCTCCTGGTCCAAGTTTCAACGTAGGAAAAGGCATTAGTGCCTGATCGCTAAGGGTGGGAGAACCGTAGGCTTTCGCTTCCGGGCGGACTTTCTGCCCGGCACGAACCAAGGGGTGACCCAACGGGATGCCGCTGGACTGCAGCCGCAGGCTGCGAGCTTTGAGCTTGGCAGCCGTACAAACCGCTTGCAATTCAGTCACTGCTTCTTCATTACGATACGCCTCATTGACCCGCAGATCGATCAGGAAGGTAGCCCGGTCAGGCACAACGTTGTGTTGTGTTCCTGAATTCAGCACGGTTACGTTGGCACTGGTTGGGCCCAGCAATTCACTTGCTCGGGTAAACACATGGTTGCGGATGGCCTGGATGTCATCGAGTGCCAAATACAAGGCATTGATCCCTTCTTTGCGGGCGGCGTGTCCGCTGACGCCCTGACATTCTCCGTCGATGACCACCAAGCCGCGCTCCGCGACGGCCAGATCGAGTAACGTTGGCTCTCCAACAATGCCTGCATCGATGTTGCCGAGCAAGGGCAACAACGATGCAATACCGTTGGGGCCGGAGATCTCTTCCTCCGCCGTTGCTGCCAGGAGCAGGTTACAACCAAGGTCCTGATCGTTCTCTAACTCAACGAAAGTAGAGATTAAGGAGACAAGCGCTCCACCAGCATCATTGCTTCCTAACCCGAAGAGCTTACCGTCAATAACTTCGGCGTGGTGCGGATTCCGGGTATACCCGGCGGCCGGCTTAACGGTGTCGTGGTGGGAATTCAACAGGATAACCGGTTGGCCTTCCTGCCAGTTTCGGCTGCGGAGCCAGACGTTGTTGAGGTGGCGGTTTGGGGAAAGGCCACGCTCCCGGAGGAAGGCTTCAATCAAGTCAGCGGTGTCGCCTTCTTGACGGGAGAGGGAGGGGGTAGAAATTAGGGATTTGAGGAGATCCAGGTACATGGATCAAAGGTAGGTGGATTTACTGCATTTCCTCCCTTGGCTCCACGTAGTAGACGATGTAAATATCCCGCTTACCCAGCCCATCCTTACGATCGCTGGCCAAGAAGCCGGTGAAGGTATCTCCGGCCAGTCGGAAGTGAGTATCGTCACCAGCTGAATTGAGGGGCATACCGGCATTTTCGGGAGCGGTGAACTGGTTGTCCCTACCGACAACCCGGAAAGTCCGGACTACGTCAAAACCGCCCACACTATGTTCGGGGTCGTTGGTGCTGAAGTAAACGGTACGGCCATCGCGTGCTACGAAGGGGCAGATTTCGTCGTAGGGGCCATTGACGTTGGGGCCCAGGTTGACGGGTGGGGCGAAGCTCCCGCCGGGGAAGCGGGCCATCCGATACAGGTCCTGACCGCCATAGCCACCTGGGCGGCTGCTGGCAAAGTACACCCCATCGGCTGCGCCGAAGAAGGGTGTCATGTCTCCCTGTCGGCTGTAGAGGGGCGCGCCGGCGTCCAGCGTCACCAGTTCGTTGTTACCGTTGGCCCGGAAGGTATCTACGAGGTACCGGCCTTCAACGGCCGAGTTCCCCCGGTAATAATATAGTTTCTGTCCATCAGGACTGATGTCAACCAGGCTTTCCTGTGCGGTGGTATTAATGAAAGGGTTCAGCGACGTCGGTGTGCCCCAGCCCGAAGCCGCGTTGGTACTCACCACAATATCACTCTGGACCCTACCGGTAGCGATTTCGGGGCGTACCAGACTGAAGTACAATCGGCCGGCGCCCAGGGGACTGGGTACCGGGCCAAATTCGTCGTTTTCGGTATTTACCCGTGGGCCCATATTCTCCGTCACCATTTGGTCCGTCACGAAGCCTGCGCGGATGCCGTTATCGACATTACGCAGAAGGTTGACCACCGTACGTCGTTCTGCTCCGTCCGAGTTTAGGCTGCGCAGGTAACGCTTGTACTCCGTTGCCGCTCTCACAAACCGATGCTGTGTGTGGTAGATCCTGCCCAGGTAAAACCAGACCAGGGGGTAGCTGTCTTTCTCCCGTTCCGCCAATGCAAGCAAGCCGGCCTCTGCCGCCAATAGGTCATTGGTATGAAACTGACTTACACTCAGCAATAACGACGCTTCGGCATCTCCCTCGATTCCCTTGACGGTTTGGAGGGTACGGATGGCACCGGAATAGTCTCCGGTGGTGAACTCCCGGTTAGCACGGTCTAGTTTTTCCTTGCGTTGGGCGGTTAGGAGTAGGGGAAGAAAGAGGAAAAGGAGTAAGGGAAAAAGGAGGCGCATTACATCACTACTTAAATAACTGGTAACCAGCGTTGGGGTTTCAACAATGACGACTTCCTTTCTCCCTTTCATCTTTGCCCTTTTACACGTCCGTCCGCCCCTTATCGAAAGCCTCCAGGTAATCCCCTACCCTGCGCAGGAAACTACCGCCCAGCATGCCATCGACGACACGGTGATCGTAGCTCAGAGACATAAACATCAGCTGTCGGATAGCGATCAGGTCGCCGTATTCCGTCTCCACCACGGCGGGCTTCTTACGGATAGCGCCAACGGCCAGGATGGCCACCTGCGGCTGGTTGATGATGGGGGTCCCCATCACGTTACCGAAGGTGCCGACGTTGGTCAGCGTAAAGGTGCCTCCCTGGATATCATCTGGCTTCAGTTTGTTCTCCCTGGCGCGGCTGGCGAGGTCGTTAACGGACTTGGCCAGACCGGTGAGGTTGAGCTGATCAGCGTTTTTGATAACGGGAACGATGAGGGTACCGTTCGGCAGGGCAGCAGCCATGCCGATGTTGATGTTCGCCTTTTTGATGATGTTCGTCCCGTCAACGGAAACATTGATCATCGGGAAGTCCCGGATGGCTTTCGCCACGGCCTCGATGAAGATTGGCGTAAAGGTGATCTTCTGGCCGTGCTGTTTTTGGAAGCGGCCTTTCGTTTCATTGCGCCAGTCCACCAGGTCCGTCACGTCCACTTCGATGAAGCTGGTTACGTGGGGGCTGGTCTGCTTAGACATCACCATATGGTTAGCGATGAGCTTACGCATCCGGCCCATTTCGATGATCTCGTCTTGCCCGGACACCGACGTCGGGCGGCTAACGGCAGGCGAGCTTACTGGGGTAACCGGGGGGCTTACCACAGCAGCTTCATTTCCTGTAACGAAGCTATTGTCCCGCCGTTTCAGGTAGGCGAGCATATCTGCTTTGTTGACCCGGCCATCTTTGCCAGAGCCAGGAATTTGGTCCAGTTCGGCCTGACTGATGTGTTCGGTTTTAGCCATCGTCTTCACCAGTGGGGAGTAGAAACGTCCGGAGGAGGAAGTGCTGATTTCCTCCACTGTTTGACTTGTTGATTGCTTGACTACTTGACTTGCAAGAGGCGCGGCCGCAGGTGCAGGCGGAGCTTGGGGATCAGCCGGGGACGGAGTAGCAGCCGGAGCATCGCTGACGGCTGCGCCAGTAGCGGGGCTGGCTTCCACCGTAGCGCCGGCTTCGGTTTCAATGATTGCGATCACTTCACCTACGGCGACGGTAGCGTCGACGGCAAACAAGATCTTACTGATGGTACCGTCTACGGGAGAGGGTACTTCACTATCGACCTTGTCCGTGGCAATTTCCAGGATAGTATCATCTACTTCCACGGTATCACCTACTTGCTTCACCCAGTTAAGGATGGTTGCTTCAATGATACTCTCACCCATCTTGGGCATAATAAGCTCTATTTGAGCCATGTTTTTTTTAGTTTTATCTTGGTTTCTGGCTGGTTGGGCCTTAATACTTGGTTTGGTGGTAAAATTACGCTTTTCTCGGGTGGGATCGGGCAAGAACGGAGAATTCGGCCAAGGCAATTGCAAGATAAGGTCCACAAGCGTTAAATCCTCAAAAATGCGTATCGTTGATAATAGCTCTTCCCCACGAGGAATTTTGGGAGGTGTTTTTTACGATTGCCGTGGGCAATTAGACCAGTCCGTTCCTACTCTGCTCCTATAATTAATTGCCTGTACCCGCGCCCGCGCCATCAAAAAATAGCCGCAAGCCTAGCAGCCTGTCGGAGAGAACGCTCATCGTCCCAAAGCGGCCCTTTTTGCGGTAGATTTCCCAGCGAATTCAGTCACTTAACCCGTTAAACTCCCGAATTCACCAGTCATCTACCACAAAAATGG
>JBLHRW010000112.1:0-12358 GCA_047626445.1 Neolewinella sp. | reverse complement strand
CCCGAATTCACCAGTCATCTACCACAAAAATGGCTCACGTTGGCTCAGATTCGGTTCTCCCCGACAGGCTGCTAGTGGTCTGTCACGCTTTGCAATATTATTCCGGAGCTGACAAACAAGTAGCTACCACTACCCCGCCACCACCAGCACGCCCCCCAGTGGAATACCCAACCAGGCCTGCCGACTGTTCAGTTCGTAAGCAACTTCATAGATGGCTTTTTCCAGAACGAAAAGGTCCAGCAGCAGCTGGCGATCTTTGGGTGCCTGGGGCAAGAAGGCGGCTTCGCCGCAACGTTCATAATATGACGACAAGAAGGCTGCAGATACGGTGGTGAACCAATGATCAGCCAGGCCGGCCAATCGATCTTGATCGCGATCGGCATAACGCTCCGGATTCAGGAGCAACTGGCCGTTGGCAGCATAGTGAAAAGAGCGGATCATACCGGCCACGTCCTTAAGTGCTGGCCGCCGGCGGCGGCGTTCGGGAATGCTCAGCAGGGGCTCGCCCTCAAAGTCAATGATGTAGAAATCGTTTTCGGTCACGAGGACCTGCCCAAGGTGAAAATCAGCGTGAATGCGGATGAGCTCCAACGCCATTTCCTCATCAGCCAACTGGCCCAGGCGTTCGGATATTTTGGCCTCCAGCGCAATGACTTGCAGGGCCTTGGCCCGTAGCGCGGGGTCTAACTCGGTCACTTTGTTCTTCAGTTCGGTCGCCTGCCGGGTCAGTAATTTGCGGGCAGCTTTCGTAATCTCTTTGCGGTAATCGGCAGACATCGGGGTTGGCGTAAGCATAGCACCCAGCGTAGCCTCTTTTCCCGGCAATCTCTTGGTCTTGCCATCTTGGTTTGCGCTGCCCAGGGCAAGGTGCATCTCGGCGGTACGCTCTCCAAGCAAGCTTGCCCGGCCCAGCGTCTCTTCGTCTACCGTTCCGTCTCCGGCGAAGAAGCGTTCGGTCAGCGTTTGAAAATATTCCCAGGCATCTCCCTGATTGTCTACTTTCCCGCTTAGCATGCCCAGGTTGAGGTAGTTTTCGTCGGTCATCTCCCCTACCCCGAGGCTGCCGCCGTAGGGCGGACAATGGCTAAAGGTGGTGTCTTCAGAAAGGTACCGGACGAGCTCAAGGTCCGGGTTCAGTCCGAGATCGAGCTTGCGAAAGAGCTTGAAGAAGTACTTATCGGCATAGATGATGGCCGTATTGCTGGTGTCGATAGATGGCACCACGCTGTCCGCGCTTTCGGGAGCATCTTTCAGCAGTTCGCCGGCTTCGCAGTTGATGCCTTCGGGCGTATCCGCTCCCCGGCGAATCAGTTCGTAGAGGGCCCGCCGGAAGGCGGGCAGCGGCACAGCATCAACAATGTACGGGCCTCCGGGCACCCGAAGTAAGACCATGGAAGAACTGTCCTTCAGGTACCGCCGCTGATCGGCTGAATGCGCCAACTGGGCTAAGGGCATCTGATAAAATTCCGTGCTGTCGTCCCCGAAGTGTATTTCCATTACCACCAGTGCGGTGTCCTGGGTAACGGGATAGGCCGCTCTGATTTTACAGTTTGTTATTTCTTTCCCTTTACTGGTAAACCATCGCTGGCTCGCCAGGTATTCCGGCAACCTTTGCAGCATCGCGGTGGCGAAACGGGGGTCGTCGAATCGTTGATCGAGGGTAAGGGGGGAGCGCATAAAGTTTGTTTTCTAATTCCAGCGTAAGAAAGGGATGATTGTTGAGAAGGGGCGTGTTTTTTTTTGCGGGGAACCATTTGGCGCGGCCGCAGGATGCAAAGGAAGGATAAAGAGCAAAGGCAGTCCACTAGTAGACGCCTCCTGAAGTCTTCGGATTAAATTTCGCCAGGGGGGCCAGATCAAGCCCTGCCCCTACCTGCTTTTCATTTAATGCTTTGGATTCGCGGACATCATAATTGAGGCGAATTATTTCGAAAAAATATCGCAGGCCTCAAAACTCATAAGCCGCTGAAAATCAACACCTACATCCGTATTTATACGTATAAAAACGTTTACATACGCATATAAACGCAAGTATACGTATAAATAACGGCTAACGCTTGTTCATCGCCCCACCTTTGCATTGTCACCAATTGGAAGGGATGTCAGTCATGATGTCTTGTTCCTGCGGTAACGATTCTTACCCACCCGGGCCGCGTTTTCAATAACCATACCAACGCGGCTCACAACCATTACTGATTATGCAAGTACGTAATTCCATCACCCTCATTGGCAACCTCGGCAGCACCCCAAAAGTGATTACGACCGACGCCGGACTGACCATCACCGAATTCAGCCTAGCCACCAACGAGTACTTCCGCGACAAAGACGGCAACCGCCAAACCCGTACCGACTGGCATAAAGTGAAAGCTTTCGGCAAGCTGGCGGAGATCTTTGGGAAGTACCTGAATCAAGGTAGCCAGGTGGCCATCGCCGGATCCTTACGCTACAACAAGTGGACCGACAAGCACGACCAGGTACGCAATACTGCGGAAGTCGTGGCCCACAGCTTTACCTTTCTAAGCGGTGGCAAGCAGCAAGAAGCTGAAGACGAGCTGGCGGCGGACACGGTAGCCGAGGTCGCCCCCGCCAAAAACAGGGGCAAGAAAAAGGCTGCTACCGTTGCTGAAGATGTAGTTCCCTTTTAGGTCTGGAGGTAAAGCGAAAAACAGCAGATACATAAACCCTGAAGCCCTTTTAAGTGAGACCATGAGTGTTTGCCGGACGTGACCTTGGTCGCGTCCGGTTTTTAATCATCAGAACCTCCTCTCCAAGCCCTACCTTTACGGCCTAACATCCAGGATTTTGCTGCGTACCATCTTCGTCTTTACTCTTTTACTTTCGGTCCTCGTTGCCAATGGTCAGCAACTAAAGCTCGTCAGTTGGAATGTACAGGACATGGGCCGTACAGTCACCGATGCAGACATCGACCGCATGGCCGGCCTTTTACGCGACGCAGACATCGTAGCCATTCAGGAGGTCGTTGCTAAAGATCCAGCGGGTGCCCAGCGGGTGGCCGCGCTGGATGCGGCCCTTGATCGTACCGGCGCGGATTGGGACTATAAGACTAGTGACCCCACCAGTTCAGCTTCATCGTATAACAAGGAGCGCTACGCATTTCTTTGGCGCCGATCTAAAGTAAAAATGCTGAGAACCTTTCTGGACGGAACCGTCGCCGGCGCCGTGGTCCGAGAACCTTTTTGGATGGAGGTGCAGGTAAAAGATTTTCCCGACCCCATCTGGCTGGTGAACTTCCATTCCCTGCCGCATGCCAAGCACCCGGAGCAGGAAATGCCCTTCCTGACCAATTACCCGGATCGAGTGCCTGACCAGGCGTTGATCTACCTCGGTGACTGGAACATGAAACCTGACAATGATGCCTTTCTGCCACTTTACCGGCAAGGCTACGAAGCCGCTGCAACGAATTCCCCCACTACCTTGAAACGTAAGTGTACCGCAGCGGGAAATTACTTAAATTATCCCATCGACAACATCTTCTACCCTACTGCCTTCTTTCTTAAAGAAGCTGTCCGGGTCATTGATTTTGTCGGAGACTGTAACACCCTGGAAGCCGATCGAAAGTTAAGCGACCACCTGCCCATTTGCCTCACCTTGACGCCCCGCAAGGCGTCTGCCAATCGCTAGCTTTATCACTACTTTTTCCATTACGACTTTTGAAGGCTTTGAAGAGATCCTCGCCGCCGAGCTCCCCGCCCTGGGCGGAGAGGACATTGAGATTGGACGTCGCGTCGTGCATTGCAACGGCGACAAAGACTTCCTATACCGCGCAAACCTTAACCTACGCTCCGGGATACGCGTGCTGGTTAACCTAGCAGAATTTACCGCGAATAACGAGCAGGAGATGTACGATCAGCTGAAGGCGATCGACTGGAGCCCGTTCTTGGAAAAGGACGGAAACCTGTGGATCGATGCAAATACAGCGTCTGAATATCACCGAAATGCGGTTTACCTCAGCCAGTTGTTCAAGGATGCCATCGTCGATCAGTTCCGGGATAAGACCGGGGAGCGCCCCAGTGTCAGCAAGGAAGAAGCTGACCTTAGGCTGAACCTCCACGTAACGAGAAACAACGAAGTAAGCGTTAGCCTGAACAGTTCTGGAGACGGGCTGCACCGTCGTGGCTACCGCCGGAAGACCGGCGGCGCACCAATAAACGAAGTACTGGCTGCCGGCTTGTTGTTACTGGCTGGGTATGACGGTGAAGTGCCCTTCGTTGATCCGATGTGTGGCTCTGGTACCATTGTGGTAGAGGCTGCCATGATCGCAGCTCACCAAGCCCCAGGTTTGCATCGTAAATTCGGTTTCGAGCGCTGGCCTGACTTCGATATAGAACTCTGGTCCTCCATTCGCCAGGAAGCACTGGATGCCCGGCGCAAGCCTCCCCATACTATTCTTGGTTCAGATATTGAAGAACTTACCGTTAGTCTCGCCAAAGTGTCGCTTGACCGCACGGGACTACTGCACCACGTTCAGTTTGAAACGCAGCCGTTTGATCTGCTTCAGGCACCACCAATCCAAGACGAGGAGGCCGGCGCAATGCTGGTCACTAACCCTCCCTACGAGATGCGCCTAACCACCGGAAACATCGAGGCGTTTTATCAAATGATCGGGGATACGCTTAAGCAGCAATGGAAGGGTTATTCCGCCTGGATCATTACCGGAAGCCCAGCCGGGCTCAAATCCGTAGGCTTGAAAACAAGTCGGCGAATTGCTTTGATGAACGGTCCGTTGGAAGTCCGATTCGTACGATATGACCTGTATGATGGAAGCCGGAAGCAGAAGCATCTGGAGGAGGAGTAAGCCAGGAACTAGAGAACTCGAAGCCAGGAACTAGAAAACTAGGAGCTAGGAACTGAGCTTCCCTGAAATAGGTTTACAGGTTATGAGTCAATTCCTGAATAGAGTTGACAAGTTAAATGAAGTTCCTGAAATAGGTTTACACCAACAACTCCGCCCCAGTCCCCAAAGTAATCCGCTCAGTATTGAGCAAAGTACGCTTGTGCGCAGAAGTACGCGAGAAGATATAGTTGAAGTAGAAGCGAGCCGTCTGGATTTTCGACTTGTAGAAATTCTCTTCGTCGGTCCCGTCGGCAGTCGGCAGGGCCTTATCGGCCGCCAGTGCTTCGCGGAGCCATAGCCAACCGATGACGTGGAGGCTGAAGTAATCCAGGAAGATGGTCGCATCAGCCAGGAACACCTTGGGGTCTTCGCTTTGCGCAAGGCCCATCAGGTGGCCCATTACCTGCTGCATGGAGCCGAGGCTTTTACCTAGGTTTTCGGCCATTCCTTTAGTCGTTTCATTCGCCATGGCAGGAACCAGGGTCTTTTGAATTTCTTCGGTCAGGAACTGCACCGGCTTACCGCCTTCCATCATGATCTTCCGGCCAAGGAGATCGAGGCCGTGGATGGTGGTCGTTCCTTCGTAGATGGAGTTCACCCGGATGTCGCGAAAGATCTGCTCCAGCGGGAAGTCATCCGTGTATCCGGCGCCACCAAGCACTTGCATTCCTGTACTGACGGATTCGTTGCCGTACTCACTGGGGAAAGATTTAGCGATTGGCGTAAGCAACTCGGTCAGTAGGTGTGCCCGTTCCCGCTCGGCTTCGTCTTTACTCACCTTGCTGATGTCTTCGTAGAGCGAGCACTGCAGCAGCAGGTCGATACTACCTTCCACTACTGCTTTCTGGAAGAGCAGCATCCGGCGCACATCCGCATGTTCGGCGATGATCACCTGCGGCGAATTTTTGTCTTTGTTGCCGGGGTGACGGCCCTGCGGCCGCTCCTTGGCGTACTGCAAGCTGGCATAGTAGGCTGCCGAAGCACTTGCAGCGGCCATGATACCGGTGCCAATGCGTGCCTCATTCATCATCATGAACATATTGTTCAGGCCACGGAATTCCTCGCCAACAAGGTAGCCTTGGGTCACGCCCTGTTCGCCGTACATGAGGTGAGCGGCTACGTAGCCTTTCTGGCCCATCTTGCCGTAGATACCAGCGGTAGTTACGTGGTTGTCCGTCAGTCCACCATCGGTTGGCAAGTGCTTGGGAACGACGAAGAGGCTGACGCCCTTCATGCCTTTAGGACCTCCCTTTTGCCGTGCCAGCAGCAAGTGGACAACGTTTTCGGTAGCGTTGTGGTCACCGCCACTGATGTAAATTTTCTGTCCTCTGATGGAGTAACTACCGTCTTCCAGTAGTTCGTAGGTGGTCGTAATATCGGAGAGGGAGGACCCAGCCTGTGGCTCCGTCAATGCCATCGTGCCCTGCCATTCACCAGCCGCCATTTTATCGAGGTAGGTGGCTTTCAGCTCATCGCTGCCGAAGGCGAGGATCAGATTCGCTGCACCTGTGGTCAGAAAGCTGTAAGCTGCCATATTACCGTTGGCCGCCTGGAAGATCATGCCCGCTGCATTGAGGATGACCGAAGGCATCTGTTGTCCATTGTCCTCGTATGGCCAGGCTGCATTGAGCCAGCCGCCAGCGCCCATGGCACGCATGCTCTCCCCCACTTCTGGCAAAACATGCACCTCACCATCTTTGTAGTAGGCCTTGTTTTTGTCCATCTCCCGGTAGTAGGGAAACAAGTACTGATCGGAAAACTGTTTGGCCGCATCAAGCGTCATTTCAGTTGCTTCCTCGTCAAATGCCTCATGTTCCTCGAAAGAGCGAATCCGGCTCAGGTCGAGGACTTCATCAAGGACAAAACGAAGGTTCCGGGTGGAGATGTATTGCATGATTTGGGTGGGTTTGGGGCGAAGGTACGTCTTTTAGCGAAAATTCGCTAATGGTTCATAAAATCTAGCGCTTCGTCTTGTTTTAGAAGTTTGCGGTAACATTCTCGCCAGTAGGGGCGGGCTTGCCCCCGCCCTACCAAAATTCCTGGAGATACTCCCTAGCGGTCCGCCAAAACCGCCATCACCCCCTCTCGTTCCTCCGGCGTATTAGCATTCCTAAAAGCATCTTCCCCCTCCGTCTCCAGCAGCTTCACCTCACTGTTGATCAACACCTTACGCGGACAAGAATAACCCATCCCCAAAAACTGCAGCAGGCGGGCGTAGGCCCGGGGCTCGTAAATGGCCACTAATGGTTCGGGAAACGGCTGGCTGGCCAGTTGGTAGGCAGTAGCAAATTGTCGGGGGTCCCGGACTTCGATCAATTGTTCCAGGTGAGACTTTTCCAGCAGTGGGAGATCACAGGCCAGGACCAACCAGGCGGCATTAGGGTCCGACAGAAAAGCGGAGCTGATGGCGCCGGCAGGGCCGAGGCCAAGGAAACGATCGGCAAGGTTCGGGTAACCGGCGATGGGAAGTTGGTCGGCATTAGCGACAGAAACGTGGACGCGTCCGGGAAGCAGCTCATTACACAAACGTGCCATCCGGGCACCTTCCGTTTCACCATTCGCCCTATAAATGAGGTCGGCTTTGCGGGTGCCCATCCGGGTGCTCTTGCCGCCGGTCAGGATCAGGGCATTCAGGGCGGGAACGCGGGTGCTCAGGACGTTATTAAGCAAGGGAAGTACGGCCGTCGAAGCTTCCTCCAGTCGGCATATGATTACATCGGCAGACTGCGCTTTGACCATTTCCGCCAACCAATCGGGTAGATTTTCTGCTCCCGGACACAAAACGACGGCCAGGATGTTCGTCAGTTGGTCCCGTCGGCGTTCCAGTGTGCCCGATTTCTTCGGGTCAACAAAGACGATTTGCTGGGCCGCAGGGTAATGGTTTCCGTTTACCAGCGCCAGGTCGAAGGCGCCGCGTTGAATCCGTTCGTCATATTCGTTCCAGGCAGAAAACGGGGTACTGAAATGCTTCTCTCCGATCTGCAGGCTTTTAACCGGTGCCTGCTCTCCGTGCTCACCGATCACGGACAGCGTCCGGTAGTTTTCGCTCAGCGCCTGGGTCCATTGTTCGATCAACGGATCCATCACGGCACAGGTACTGCCCACCAGGGCTACATCGGTACGGGCGTATTGATCTCCAGTTGGGCGAATCAGTTTCGGATGTTTCTCGTGCTTTTTCATAATAATCGGTCGAAGGGGAGAAAAGGAAAGTATTCGCCCGTAGTAAAAGTTGACCGCCCCTGGGGTAAAACCAGGAAGCCGTCGGCCCGTAGCATACTGGAGGCGTCCCCTGAGCCGCCATTGGTCACCGGTGCCACCCGCTGGGTGGCCGCAGCAATCTGGCTTACCTGAAACAAGGTAAGGTCTTTGGCGAAGGTAAAATCTACTGCCAGTGCCCGGTGATCTTCCCATTGCGCTACACCAAGGTTTCTGCGTAAAAAGGGACCTACGTAGGCCAGCAGGCCCGTCAGGCTGGAGACCGGATTCCCCGGCAGGCCGAACACCATAACATCTTTCGTCCTCCCGACCCAGATCGGTTTCCCCGGTCGCTGCGCGACCCGATGAAATAATCGTTCTACCCCGAGCTCTGCCAGTACCTCCGGCAGGAAGTCGTACTTCCCCTTAGAAACCCCGCCGCTGAAGATGAGGAGGTCGTTGTCCGCCAGTAGTTGTGCAATGCGTTTGCCAAGTTCCACCTGGTCATCAACGATGTGGTGGGTGGTCGCCGCTATACCCGCCGTCGCTAGTTGGTCCTGCAAATGAAACAGGTTAGACATCCGGATCTGGTGCGGAAGCGGCTCCGCTTCCACGGCCACCAGTTCATCTCCGGTCGCAATCACTGCGACTTTCGGCAGCCGTTTCACCCGCACTTCGGCGTAACCGCAACTGGCCAGCAGGTTGATCGCTGCCCCACCGATCTTTGCTCCTTCCGACATCAACCTTGCACCTGCGGCCGCGTCACTTCCTTCTCCATGAATATTCTTTCCGTCTTGCACACCGTCCGGTAAAACGAAGCTCTCCCCTACCCGCTCCAGGTCTTCGTAGCGAATCACCGTGGTTGCCCCTGGCGGCGTTACGGCACCGGTCATCACTTCCAGGCAGCTCGCTGGGTCCGTCAGGGAAACCGTCGTTGCACCTGCGGCGACAATGCCTGTAATGGGGAAGGTGCGCTGCCCCGCTGCGTAGTTGGTGTAATCGATGGCAATCCCATCCATCGTCACCCGGTCAAACGGTGGCAGCGGGCGATCAGCGAGCAATGGTTCGGCGAGGATGCGGCCTGCGGCCGCGGCTAAGGGGACGGTCTCTTCACCCCAATCGAAGGATTGTTGGAGGGTTTTGTTTAGGGCATCGGGGTAGTTGGTCAGCATGGGGTGAAGGTACGGCCTGGGGTGGATGATTTTTTGTGCTGCTGGGGGTGGATGTTTTGGTGTCGTTGCTTCATTGAGGTGATTGATGAAATAGGGGTACTCATTGTGTTTCAGGCAGTAAGAATAAGGGTAGAACCCAGGCCTGCGTTTTAACGTAGGTGAGGCCCACCCCCTCATCAGTTTCTGCAATTTGTTACATACACGTAGTGATCGTTTACGATACCGGCCCATAGCAGCCTGTCGGAGAGAACCGAATCTGGCCCAAAGTGAGTCCTTTCACTCACCTGAAAAACGTTAAAAAAAAGCCCCCCCTTGCAACTACGAACAACTTCGTATATATTTGTACGAAACAATTCGTAAAAAAACCTCCCCTGTGCAACCTACCGATAGTGAACTCGTCATTTTACAAGTCCTCTGGTCCGCCGGACCAACAACGGTACGTACCGTAAATGAACAGCTCAACACCACCAGCCAAAAGGAGATCGGCTACACCACCACGCTTAAGCTGATGCAGCTTATGGCGGAGAAAGGGCTCGTTACGCGTGATACGAGTAGCCGCACCCACATTTATGCTGCGGCTCCAAAGGAAGGCGTGCAAAAGAACTTGCTGCGTCGCTTTGTAGATAATGCCTTTGGCGGCTCCGCTGCCGGACTGGTATTACGCGCGCTCGGAGACGGCCAAACAAGTGCGGAAGAGCTGACAGAGATCAAACGGCTGATCGAAGAACTTGAAAACGGGAACACCCATGACTAGTCTACTCACCGAAAATACGGCGATTGTTGAGGCACTTGGCTGGACAATCTTGCACAGCCTCTGGCAGGCCACTTTATTGGCCGGGCTACTCTGGCTGGGCTCCCGGCTGACCCGCAGTGCGCGCACGCGCTACGGCCTGGCTTACGGCATGCTACTGGCACAGTTGGCAGCCTCCCTGGTCACCTTTTCCTGGTTGTTTGAAATTGATGTTGCTGAAACCGTCTTTACGGCAGTTGCCCCCTTGATGCTGACTGAATTTACGGCTGTAGAAGCAAGTGCGACCTGGTGGAACCCCGGTATGTTACTGTTCTGGATCGTTGTATTCTGGGTCGTCGGACTAATGATGGGCACCATACGGCTGGGCATTTCTTTTGGGCGCGTACGCAGGATGCAAACGTCCGTTGAAAAAGCAGTGCCCGACCAATTCCGCGCCACTGTCGTGGCCCTGGCCCAACAAATCGGTTATCACGGTCCACTTCACTTACGGATCAGCACCGAGCTTGGCGGCCCTGCCTTGATCGGTCACCTTAAGCCCATGCTTTTGTTCCCAATCGCCGTGGTAAACCAGCTCAGCACCGAAGAAACCGAAGCCGTTATTCTCCACGAGCTCGCCCACTTGAAACGGAAAGACCACTGGTGGAACCTCCTGCAGTGCTTCATCGAAGTCCTCTTCTATTACCACCCGGTAGTATGGTGGATCGGCGCCCGCATCCGCGAAGAACGCGAACACTGCTGCGACGACCTGGTACTGAAACAGGGCCCCGGCCGCCTGGCCTACGCCAAAGCCCTGCTCTACTTCGAACACCAACGCGCCACCCCGCCTACCGCCGTGGCCTTAACCAATAACCCCTCCGGCCTGCTGGGCCGGGTGCAACGTTTTCTTCACCAGCAAAATATCCCCTACCAAATGAAAAGCCGATTATTCCTACTTCCCTTGCTTACCCTGATTGCTATAGTCAGCACGGCCGTTTACAACCCCGCAGAAAAAGCACTTGATGCCCTTGCCACCATTAGCGAAACAGCGGTTGAAGCCATCGGCACAGCTGCCGAAAACCACTCCCTTTGCTCCCCTGCTTCTTTTTCCCCTTTCTCTGCACCTGCGGCCGCGCCCAAAATAGCGTCCTTAGCCATAGCCTTACTGGCCCAGGACTCCCTCCCCACCGGCCGGCATAAAATAACCTCCTACCGCAATGGCTCCTCCACCGAAGTGGTGGTAGAGGACAAAGCGATCAAGGAGCTGATCATCGACGGGGAGGCCATCCCGGAGTCAGAATACGATGCGCACCAAGCCATGGTAGAAAGGTTACTCGGCACATCAGAAAATCAAAACCAGCTCGAGGGTTGGAGTTGGTCCGATGACGAGATTTCAATGTCAAACAGGTACCGTTTGAAAAGCCTGCGCAATCTGGAATCCCTCGAATCGCTGGAAGGGCTTAGGTTCCTGGAATCCCTCAAAGGGTTGGACAACCTGGAAGGATTGGAAGGCCTCAAACGGCTAGAGCTGGAAGGAATGGAAGGTGTCTTTCTGAACTTGAACGGCAACTTTGAAGACCTTGGCGAACGCCTGGGAGAAATGGGCGATAAAATCGGCCGTTCCCTGGAGGGTGTTATTGAGCTCCACGAAGATGGAAGCGTTATGCGTTTTAATATGGACAGGGACGGCAAGCCCTTCCTTTTCGATTCCGACAGTTCGCTGAAAGGCGACTCCCTGAGCCATAGCACTCATCGTAAAGTATGGAAATTAAACGGGCAGGCAATGCAACAGAATAATGCCCTCGACAAGGAGTCGGAAATCCAGGAGATGGAAACCATGATCGAGCGCCTAGAGCAGCGCAAGGCACAAATGCAGCGCGACCTCGAACGTACCGAAAGAGATGGAAACCGGGAGATCGAAGACCTTAAGCGAAGCACCCGCGATCGGGAACGTATGATACAGGAAGAGGAACGTGCCAGACGCGATTATGAGCGGGAGGCACAAAGCCACGAAACGCACGAAAAGGAAGCCGGCCCGGACTACCAAAATATGGTCAGCCAACTGCAGCGCGAAGGCCTATTAGAGGTCGACGCGCCATTGTCGAAACTTACCCTTGACAATCAAAAACTCAGAGTGAACGGTAAAAAAGCAAGTGAGGCGGCCCATAAGCGCTTTTTGGAGATTT
Organism: Neolewinella sp.; assembly: GCA_047626445.1. Taxonomy (GTDB): domain Bacteria; phylum Bacteroidota; class Bacteroidia; order Chitinophagales; family Saprospiraceae; genus Neolewinella. The sequence continues at coordinate 223 of JBLHRW010000112.1, read as the reverse complement.
ATCAGATGAGAAACGGAGAAACACTCGGAAAAAACTCATCCGTCAAGATCACCATTAACAATTAATGCCTGACAGGATAGCTTAGGGACGGGAAAGAAATAAACCATGCTTCTTGACCGCCTTATTTTGCCCTCACCGCTCTTAAAAATTATTTCCGTAGCTACGGCTATGCAAAGAATTTTTCAAGAACGGCGAGAACAAAAGCGTCAGGTCAAGAAACACG
>JBLHRW010000111.1:0-12375 GCA_047626445.1 Neolewinella sp. | reverse complement strand
GGGTGACACATCTGGAATAGTAAGATTACGAGGAACAACTCCAACAGATGAAAGTAAAGTGCCACAATCTTCAATTGAAAAGTTTTTATTCTCACCAGTGTCACCGTTATCAGTAAGGGTTTGTATTGTAGTACAGTTAACTTCCAACAAGATAATTAGATGACCACCATAACAGCAAAGATCAGCAGGTTTGCCACAACCACAAGGTGGAACACTTGTATCTTCTCCGTATACCTCAATACATACATAACTACCTCCAGCACCTCCGCCAGGGGTGCTGCCCCCCGGTCCAGGTCCTACTACTACACCACCTCCGGGGCCTCCACTACCATCTGAAGGACTATCAGGTGTTAGAGTGAAACTGTAAGTAAAGCAATCACTTTCTCCATTTTTATTTTCTGGCTGATAAATTAAGTCCTTTAAAGAACTTAAAGGAAGAATACCTAGTTCACCTTCAAATTCATCAAAATTAGCTGATAGGGAATTGAAGGCTAGAGCAAACTCATCAGTCATTCTATAGACATGAACATATCCTCCAGTTAATTCATCTTCTTCTACACTGAAAATTGCATTGACAATAACAGAGGGGTCTTCGGTCGGTACATAATAAGAGTATGTGTCGTAGTCAAGCTCATCTGATGAAACTCTTACTGCAGGTAACTGGAGTATTTTATCAAGAAGATCGTTAAATTCCTTGGCTCCATTCTTGCCTTCTGTGTTAGAAGGTTTGCCTTCTCCTTTAATGAGAGTGCCCTTAATGGAGGTTATTAGTTTTGGATCTGCAAAAGCTAATTCTCCTTTATTATCAGAGGCGGTCTTATCGTTTACTGAAATAGTTTCTATTTGTTCGGTAGCAGTGAAATCTTCTTTTTCACACCCAACAAGAGCGAAAAAAGAAAATAAGGCTAACGCGACAACGTTGCGGTAATTGAAATTCATTTTTTTAATTAAAAAGGGTTGAAAAATAGGTGTACTGTATTTTAATTGAAAAAATTAGTCATGCAAATATGACAATCAAATTTTTGTAAATAACAAAGATAGTAAATTAGTATCAGTGCAAGCTCACTTAAGAGAAGTATTTAACATTTAATTACGATTGGATTGCCTCTTAGCCCTGCGCGCGCCGCCCAAAAAAGTGGTATGTCAATGATTAATCTGCTTTATAAGCACAATGGTCCGTTGCATTTTGAGTCCCCAAGTAGGTAAAGTCGGGTGATTTTATCTTGTAGGTAACTACACAAACAGGACTATGACTCACCCTACTGATCTACCCCCAATAATTCGGACCACTAATTTGAGACATCGTAATAATCACTATATTAGATTATGGCACGGAGAAAATTCACACCCGATTTTAAACTCAAGGTAGCAATTGAGGCGCTTTCAGAGCAAAAGAGCCTTTCAACATTAGCGCAGAAGCATAAACTAGCGCCGGCTCAGATTAGTAACTGGAAGCAGGAACTAAAAAATAACGGGGCCTTGGTTTTCACTAAATCAAAAAAAGAAAAGGTCGTTGATCCGAAGATTCGAGAAGATGAGTTGATGCGCATAATTGGCGAACTTCAAGTCGAAAACATGTTTTTAAAAAAAAACGCTGTCATGAAAATTGACGTAAAAGCACGACAGCAATTAGCCAGGATGGACCATGACACACTGAGTCTGAGGAAGCGCTGTAACCTCTTATCGGTCAACCGCTCAAATCTTTACTACGAACCCAAGGGAGAAAGTGAGCTGAACCTCGAGCTGATGCGGCATATGGATGAGCACTTCCTGGATCATCCCTACAAAGGAGCCAGACGGATGCACGTTTGGCTGACCAGGGATAAGGGCTACGATGTGAGTAAAAATCGCATAGAAAGGCTGTATTACAAAATTATGGGTCTTCATTCATTACTGCCTGGTCCTCATACATCTAAGCGTAGGGTGTTCCTTTTGATTGGTTTTTCACTCACCATTTTTGCCTAAACAAAGAAGTGCTCTCAAACTAGTAGCTTTGGGTTACTAAGCACAAAGACCAGATGAGAGCACGACTGCAAGATAAGTTACAATTTTGGAAAGCACGCCTACGAGGAGCGAGGAAAGAACTTCGCCGAGTGCGTGATCAGTTGCGTTGGTCTGGCCATCGCCAGAAAAAACTGGAGGCACGTATTGCTGAACTTGAAGAACTTACCACTCCAAAGTCTATTCCCGGGCACACCTACCCGGCACAAATGGTTCTTCTGGCGGTCTTCATGGTCGCTCAAGCTGGCGTGTCACTGCGCGGGGCCGCTAAAACCGTTGGTTTTTTCGCTAAAATGATGGACTGGTCTCACAAGACCCCTAGCCACGTCACGGTACTTCGTTGGGTACTCTGTGCGGGTCTTTATGAACTTAACCGGTCAGCAGACAAACGCCATGGCAATTACGTGGGTATCCTAGATGAAAGCATCTCACTGGGCGGGGAAAAACTTTTGTTATTACTCGGTGTCAAAATGCCGCCCGGTGGCATCAATACTTTGGGACTGTTGGATCATGCTGATGTAGAGGTATTAGCCATGCAGGTCAGTCCCAGTTGGAAAGCCGAACAAATAGCTGAGTTTCTCCAGGACAAAATTGGTGCTGCCCCGGCCGGGGTCAAGCTGGATTATGTGGTTAGTGACGGGGGGACGAACATTGTCAAGGCACTGCGTCAACGTAAGGTGGACCGGGTCGCCGACTGTACACACCTACTTATGAACCTGGTTAAAAAATGGTACACGGCCGATGAACGGCTCAGTAAGTTCTGTTCCCAGGTCGGCACCTTGCGTCGTCAAAACATCCTGGGCAAGTATGGCTACATTGTACCGGCTACGTTGAGGGACAAGGACCGTTTTTTGCGCATCTTTAACCTCGTGGACTGGGTAGCTAAAATTGATGCCGCTTGGGAAAGACTTGACCCAGAAGCAAAAAGCAAGCTCTCTTTTCTCTCTTCGTTTCGTGAGCTGATTACCGAACTCGTGCAGGTGCGTCAATTTGTAGCGCAAACAGCCAAAATCTTCAAACGACGAGGCATGAATAAACATAGTATCGAACTCTGGGAGTGGCTACTCAAACGCTGGCTGGCCCGGCAAACCCATCTGCCACCGAGTGTAGACGACATGATTAAATCGGTTCGCCGCTATCTGGAGGCCCATCAAATACTCATCGATAAGCACGGTAGTTTGCTATGTTACTCCGATGTGATCGAAAGTGTATTTGGTCGCTACAAGAACAAGGGCGGCGTCAAGGCAATAAGTACCGAAGTGTTGAAAATCCCCCTCTACGGAGTGGACCTAACGCTGAACTTTATCACCGAAGCACTCATCACGGTCAGCTACCAGGAGGTCTATGAGTGGGAAACGAAGAACACCTGCCCCACACGCTTCGGTCAAATACGGTCCATGCGAAGTCAATTGAAACCGGTGAAGACCGCAGCCTAACAGGGGGAACAGCCTAGGTCTAAGTGGTCATACAGAATTATTAGTCCCTTGAAGAGATCACCAGTCATACGATCGGCACCATCGTAGGTATTGGTGCTAAGATTATAAAAGTAACGATTTAGTTATTTATTCAGTTGCTCGATAGCGGGTGGAAAAAGTAATATCATCTCAGAACGACTAAAATCAAGACACTACCCCGCTCACTTCAACCTCCCACCGCACCCGCGCCCCGTCGCCCAAACAAGCCAAAAGTACTAAAACAGCACCTCCAAAAAAGAACGCCTCCCCCCGGAAAATCCGAAGAGAGGCGTTCAATCTGTTGTACCTGTCAACTTAGAAAGCCTAGCAGATAATTTGATAACTAGACAAATGACTAGTAACCTGCGTTCTGCGTCAAATTCCGGTTAGCGTTAAGCTGTGGCTGCGGGATCGGGAAGATGTTCTTGGTGGCATCGGAGCCAGAGAAGAATGCCCAACCTTCGCCGAACTTACCGAAGCGGACCAGATCCTGGCGACGGGTGCCTTCGTAGAAGAATTCACGGCCACGCTCTGCAAGCATAACATCAGCAGTAATTTCACCGTCGGTAAAGTCACCAAGTTCAGCACGGTTGCGTACCATGTTCACGAACATGGAGTAACCACCTGTGTTCTGGCGCATCATGGCTTCTGCCTTGTTCATCAGCACTTCGGCGTAGCGGACAATCGGGAAGTCATTCCTCATCGTATTAGGCGTACCATTCTCGTAACCGTACTTCCATACACGCGCACCAGCCTGACGGAAAGCGTTAGGCTCGAGGTTGTTGATCTCAGGCGTAAATACTACTTCAAGACCACCGGGATCATCAGCAGTACCGTCCGTAATTGGGGTTACACCATCAGCAGCAAACTGAGGACCAGCGAGGAAGTTACCACGAACAGAGCGATCGCCGGAGACACCTTTCCGCTCATCACCATCATCGTAGCTTTCGTAGAACTCCTGCAGGGTACAGTAACCATTCCAGGGTTGATCCTGGGTGTTGAAAGAAGCCTGGCTGGAGTAGTGCAGGGTCATCTGTACGAGGTTAAAACCACCGGCTACGGCAGGTGCATCATAAGGAACTACCCACATGTTCTCGGAAGTTCCGGTAAGGCCATTGTCGTTGTCAGGGTCGAAGTTGGCGAAGTAGTTGGCTTCCAGAGAGAAGTTGTTACTATTGATCACCTCATCAGCAGCAGCTTCAGCAGCAGCCCATTGTGCAGTACCTGTCATTACTTCAGCGTTCATCAGTACCCGGCTAAGGATAGCACGATTCGCCCAGTAGTTTACCTTACCGTAAGTGGCACCTCCAGTTGCACGGGAAAGGTCGCTGGCAGAAGCATTGAGCTCGCTAACAACATAACTAAACACATCAGCACGAGGTGTGGCCACTGGCTCAATGTCAGCTGGGTCAGACACCTCTGTTACCAGTGGAATATCACCAAAAGAGTCTGCTAACAGGAAGTAGAAATAAGCCCGTAGCGAGCGAAGCTCTGCAATAAATGGTGCTTTCTCCGCTTCAGAAAGTGCATCTGAACCTTGAATCGCCAAAATTACGGAGTTGGCCTGTAGGACACCCTGGTAAAGGAAAGTCCAGGAGCCGTTGTACTGGTTGTCGGTTGGATCAAAAGTGTGGCGGTGCGTACGCAGCCAGATACCACCATCGAACCAGTCAGAACCACGCTGTGGAATCATCATTTCATCGGAAGAGATTTCCTGGATGGACATGTAGCCACCGTGGTTCATCATGCCGTAAAGGCGGGTGTAGCAAGACAGGTAAGAAGTTACCAAGTCAGCACTAGAGGCCGGAAAGTTGGCCGGGGTGAGGTCGGAAAATACTTCCGGCTCCAGATCCGTACAGGAATTGAAAGGGATCATCATCATGCTGAGTAGTAGCACTGTGAATACCCTGAATTTTAATAATTTATGCATGTTATGCAGATTTTTGCGTGAATTGAAGCAGGGAAAAGGGCGTTTGTCACAATCCCCTACTTCAATGACGCTTCGTTTTTTCTAAATGATAGTTTACTGATTAAAATCCTACGCTTACACCCGCAGTGAAGGTACGCGTACGGAAGAACGTGCTCCGACGGTCGATACCAGGCGTCAGCGCATTGCCGCCATCAGTGAAACGGATGTTGGGGTCAACACCGGAGTAATCGGTAATGTAGAACAAGTTCTGACCAGCTACGTAAACACGGATGTTGTCGAAACCAGTACCTTCTCCAAGATCAAACTTGTAACCGACCTGGGCATTGTCCAGGGCTAGGAAACTTGCTTTCTCTACAAAGTAATCAGAGAACTTAGGTGCACTGATGACGCCTTCGAGGAAACGATCATTAACGATCAAGTTGTCAATTGGACGACTGACTGCATTGCCATGCTGTCCGTAGAAGTTAGCTGGCATGTTGGCAATCGAGTGGCCGAAGTCACCGCGCAGGAAGAAGTTGAAATCGAGGTTGCCGTAGGTGAAGCTGTTAGCAAAACCGAGGCTGAAGTCAGGCAGGCCGTTTCCAACCAATACTTTCTCATTTTCATCACCGATGAAAACGTACTGACCGGCTGCCTGAGAAGCGGCAATGTCGAGCTGACGGGTGTATAGACCACCGAAATCTTCACCGACTCTTACTTGCGAGACCGGGTCATCGTTTTGTCCAGGCGAACCTGGGGAAGAGCTCTGGAAAATTTCGACACCACCAGCGCCAAAGTTGAAGTCCGGCGTTTCTCCGTTATCTTCCAGCTTTGTGCTGAAGGTAGAGAAGACCAGGCTAGGTTCCCAGCCGAAGCCTTCACCATTTACGTCACCGATCTGGTAACTAAGGGATAATTCAACACCCGTATTGATCAGGTCAACATTGTTGAGGTTTGCTTCCACGTTACTAAAGAGGAATGGAGGGCTAGGCACCTGTACGTTCGTGATCAGATCACGCGTGGTACGTGTGTAGAAATCAAGGGTACCAGTCAGTTTGTAATCCAGGAAGGCAAAGTCAAGGCCTGCGTTGAATTCTCCCTTCTTCTCGAATTTGAGGTTAGGGTTTTCGTTCGAGGTTGGGCCTAGGGTGGCAACGTATCCACCGTTAAATGGAACCTGACCTTGCGTACCGAAGGTTTGCAGGTAGCCGTAGTTGCCGTTGGGCAGGGAACCGGTGATACCGTAACCAGCACGAAGCTTCAGGGTGTTGGGGCCACTAAGGTCAAGGGCGTCCACGAGGTCAGCACTGGCAGAGATGGCAGGGAAGATGTCCCACTTGTTCTCAGGACCGTTACGGCTGGTACCGTCACGACGAACGGAAGCAGTAATGTTATAGGCAGAACCGATGCCGAGGCGGGCACGACCGAAGAAACCGATTACCCGATAAGATTGCTGGTAGCTGGATACGCCTACCTGGCCGCCGGCGATGTCCGCCAGAGTTCCCAGGTTGTTAAAGCCGAAAGCATCAGAAGGAAGACCACGACCACTGGCACCGAAGCCTTGGAAGTTGTATTCCTGCCAAGAGTAACCCGCGAGGAGTTCCAGGCTGTTGCTACCGAGATCCAGGTCATAAGTACTGGTAATTTCGAAAAGCTCGTTATTGTCGCTGTTCGAGTTACGACTCGCGAAACCTTTACGTTCCTGGGAGCCAGCAGCACCGCCAGTGAGGCGGCTGGTCTGACTGGCAAAAGTACCACTCAGGCCGGAGGACCGGTTACGAGAGTAAGCTGCTTGAATGTTGAGGTCATCCGTAAGGTCAAAGCCTGCACGCATGCTGTACAGCAGGTCGCTCTGCTTGCGGCTGGAATTTGCGGTAGCGGCAACAGCATATGGGTTGTTGTAATCGAAGTTATCGATTTCGAAGAAACCACCGTAGGTGGCGTTACTGTTATCAATAACTGCCTGTGGGACGTTGTAGCCCTGATCGCTTACCCGGATAGGAGCGGTTGGGTTGAAGGTGGTAGCGTGCTTATATACGTTGGAGTTGAAGAACTCCTGGTTCTTATCCGTTGCAGTTAAGTCAATGCTAAGCGTCAGGCGATCATTGATCGCTTTCTGCGTAACGCTAAGACGGCCGTTGAGCTGGTTGAAGCCATCATCCTGGAAACCAATACCATTGATGTCACGGTAGTTGACCGAGGCACGGTAAGTAGTACCACCTGCACCACCGGAGTAGCTAAGGTTATGAACGTTGGAAATACCGGTAGTCGTTACGGCATCGATCCAGTCTGTTTCACCACCAAAGTCGTTCTGAGCGCGAACATCACTACCGGTTGGCAGGTCCTGCCCTGGGTTCTGGGCGCGGTTGATGTCGGCAGCTGAACCGATCAGACGAAGGTACTCGTCACGGCCGGCAACTTCTGGTTGCTTAGCGATAGACTCAGCAGATACATAACCACGGTAGCTCAGCTGGCCCTTACCGGACTGGCCTTTCTTGGTGGTTACGATGATTACCCCGGCAGAAGCCTGGATACCGTAGATGGCGGCGGCAGAACCGTCCTTAAGTACGTTAATTGATTCGATGTCAGCAGGGTCAACCGTATTAAGGTTAGCACCAACAACGCCATCAATGATGATCAATGGGCTGGAGTTACCACCAAAGCTGGACAGGCCACGTAGGCGGATGGTAGTGCCACCGTTTACGTTGCCACCTGGCTTGGAAATCGTCAGACCAGCAACCTTACCCTGAATGAGCTGGGTTGGATCGTTGATGTTACCGGCGTTAAAATCTTTTGCCTCAACGGTCGTAACTGCACTAGTCACCTGTTTTTGGGTAACGGTACCGTAACCTACAACAACGACTTCTTCCAGCAATTCGCCAGAGGCAAGCTGAATGTCAATCGTGGTTTGACCAGCAAACGTTACCGTTTTTGTGGTATAACCCGTGTAAGAAACAACGAGTGATTCGGCGTCGGCCGGTACGTTGAGGGAAAAGTTGCCGTCGAAATCGGTAACCGTTCCTGTGGAAGTGCCTGCAACTAGAATGCTGGCACCAATAAGTGGGTCGCCGTTTTCCGCGTCAGTGATCGTTCCAGTTACCGCTGTCTGTGCTACTAGGGCACCGGTAAACAAAACGAGCATAACGAAAAGGCAACCACGCATGATGTGATTGGTAATAAGCTTCATACTACTACTTGATGTTGATAAAAAATGTGAATGTATTTGCGCGTGGAACTACTAACCAAGCTGGCTAGCAACCACGGAATTGCTGAGAATAAAGCAATATTACACACGGAGCAGGCAGCGCTTGGCGTACCAGATTTAGAGCTTTGCATGATCGTAAATTACTTTTCGAGTAAACCTAAAACTACGGCCCTGTGGTCCTAATCGATGACGATTATTTACGCGACGGAACCTTAAACCAGTTCAAAACATTATGCAAATGTGTGCAATCGAATGCTTAGAACCAAACCCTGAGGCGACATTTTTAACGAAATGTCCTCAAAATCAGGGTTGCACCGCCCTTTAGCAAGGTTGAACCGTTTAACATAGCTTTAACGATTGGCTTAGTAAAGCGCTGCTTGCCAAATTGTAATTATCTTTCCGCAGTGCAGTATCCTACCATATTTAATATTGACATGTCGACCATTCGCGGAATTTGCTTTCAAACCCTACTCCTAACACTTTTGCTTGCCTTTTGCTCCGAATCACTTCCTGGCCAGCGACCTGACCTAAAGCTCCTGGGTAAATACAAGCGCATCGAATTACCCTTTGACATCGAGAATGATTTTATGGTCATCTCGATTCTGCTCGACAATGTGCTGCCGCTAAGGTTCATCATCGACACCGGGGCAGAGAACACCATTCTGCTGGAGAAGGAGATCACGGACATGCTCGGCGTCACGTATCGCAGGACCTTCCAAATTCGCGGAGCCGATGTAGAGAATTCGCTGACGGCGTACCTCGCCACCGGCATCGACCTCAGGATTGCCGACCGACTACTTGCCCGCAACCGCTCCATGCTGGTACTGGAAGAAAACTACTTCGACTTTCAGCGAATTACCGGTACGGCCATCCAGGGAATCCTTGGGGCTGATTTCTTAATGCGTTTTACCGTAGAGTTCGACTTTCGTCGCAACTTGATGATCCTCCACGAGCCAGCCAAATACAAACCCTCCAACAAGCACGTGCTGGTTCCTTCCGTCTTCATCAGGAACCGCGCCTACCTGGAAGTACCCATCGGCGTCAGCACCCCGGAAGCCACCGTCCGCAGGCTATTGCTCGATTCTGGCGCTGGCCTTACTTTATTGATGCACACTTATGGCGACTCCGCAAGCATAGATTTACCGGTACAAAAGGTACCTGCCTACATTGCCAGCGGCCTGGGTGGCAGCCTGGAGGGTAGCGTCGGTCGATCCCGAAAGATCGAATTGGCCGGTAAAGAACTAAACGGTGTGGTGACCTACTTCCAGCCGCTGGATACCGTCGGTCTCGATTTCCTGAACGACCGCGAGGGCATCATCGGTAACCGGATCCTGAAGCGCTTCAACGTGGCCATCGATTACACGGCGCGGCGCGTTTACTTCCGGCCGGAAGGTCGCAGATGGAAAGAAAAATTCCAGTTCGATCGTTCCGGCCTCTCCCTGATTGCCGGCGGGCCAAACCTGCGTACCTACACAGTGGCCAGTCTTGTACCCGACAGCCCCGCAGCCCTGGTCGGCATAAAGATTGGCGATCGGATCGTAGCCGTCAACAACACCTCCGTCGGCTTCCTGACCCTTTCTGGCATCATCAGAAGACTAGAGGGAAAACCGGGTAAGAAGATCAAAATAAGGTACGAACGGGACGGGAATTATACCATTGTTCAGTTTAGGCTGAGGGACCTTATTTAAAGGGGAAAGGAAGAAAGGGGAAGGGAAGGGAAAAGGTGGGACTACGTCTTCCACTTTGCCGTTTAACAATCCCTGCACCTGCGTTCCCGCCTACTTCTCCCCTGTGCGGCAGCTCTACCCACGACACAACTACCCACTATCTGACTCTTTGACTGCTTGACTATCACTAATAAGGCGCAGCCGCAGGTGCAGGGGAAGGTTAAAGGGCCGTGCGCCTTCGGTTGAGCGCCTGTGGCGCGACCTCGGAGCTAGGGTGTACAGCATTGTGTGCATAATAATTTGCAGGCTTGATAAAGATTTATACAACTGTCGGCCACTTGAGGTAAAAACGTGTTCGCGCCAGCGAATACGGCCCTTCCACCGACTGCCTATAGGGGCAATCCCTTACGGTCGCCCGTATTGGCAAACGTTTTCACCTCGTGTTCCCGACGGGAGTATAGTCACCCGCCCGACGGCCCACCCCACAAGACCTCTAGCCTTGACGCGTAGCCGTCCGACGGGAAAACCGCCTCTTTGCTGACCGGAGGCCGTCGGGCCGCGGAGCTTAGGGACGCCGAAGCAAAGGCGGTCGGATGGCTCGGAGGTGGCTTCTTACAATCTGTTGTTCATACTACATAATCTTGGGCCATCAGCTCCACCCCATTTGCCGTACCTTTGCACGCTGAAAGCGAAAACGCATGAAAACTAAAACGTTACGACAAGATAAAGTTAACGTCATCACCATGGGCTGTTCTAAGAATCTGGTAGATTCGGAGAACATCATCACGCAGTTGATGGCCAACGATTATGAAGTCGACCACGACGGTAAGGAAGACGCTAACGTCGTCATTATCAACACTTGTGGTTTCATCGACCTTGCGAAGGAGGAAAGTATCAATACCATCCTCACCTACGCGGACAAGAAGAACAAGGGGCAAATCGATAAACTGTACGTAACCGGCTGCCTCAGCCAGCGCTACAAGGACAACCTGGAGGCGGGTATTCCCGAAGTCGATGACTTCTTCGGCACCATGGAACTCCCCGGCCTACTCAACCGCCTCGAAGCCGACTATAAGCACGAGTTGATCGGCGAACGCTTCATCACTACCCCAGCCCACTACGCTTACCTCAAGATCAGTGAAGGCTGTAACCGGACCTGTTCCTTCTGTGCCATCCCGCTGATGCGTGGCGACCACGTCAGCCGCCCCATCGAGGAGCTCGTCGCTTCGGCCGAGCACCTCGTTCGCAACGGCGTGAAGGAGCTCATGCTCATCGCGCAGGAGCTGACCTACTACGGTCTCGACATCTATAAAAAACGTGCACTGCCCAAGTTGCTCGACGCCCTTTGTGCCGTTGAGGGCCTACAGTGGGTGCGCCTGCACTACGCTTACCCCAGCAAGTTCCCCCGCGACATCTTCGACGTGATGGCCGCACAGCCTAAGATCTGCAACTACCTCGACATCCCGCTGCAGCACGCCAGTGATGCCGTTTTGAAGCGGATGCGCCGGCAAATCACCCGTAAAGACACCGAAGAGCTGATTGCCTACGCCCGTAAGACCGTACCGGGGATCGCCATCCGTACCACCTTCCTCGTTGGTCACCCCGGAGAAACCGAGGAAGAATTCCAGGAACTGTGCGACTTCATCAAAGCCATGCGCTTCGAGCGGCTCGGCGTATTCCAGTACAGCCACGAAGAAGATACCATTGCCCACGATTACCCCGACGATGTCTCCGCTGAAGACAAAGCAGACCGGGCCAACCGCCTCATGGCCATCCAGCAGGAGATCAGCCTGGAGCTCAACGAAGAACGTGTAGGCGAAACCCTACGGGTCATCATTGACCGGAAGGACAACGACATATACGTTGGCCGTACGGAATTCGACAGCCCTGAGGTTGATAACGAAGTTCACGTCTCCGCCAAGGACGTTTACCTCCGTACTGGGGATATGATCAAGGTTAAGGTTACTGCGGCTACGGAGTATGATTTGGAGGGGGAGCTGGTGGAGTAAATCCGGCCGGAGGCCGTCGGGCCGCTCGTAGCCCGACGGAGTCGGAGCGTAGGCGGTCGGACGGCTCGGAGGCATACTATTATCCGATTGATGGGCCCCATCCGCCCGACGGGCCACATCCCCGACGGGC
>JBLHRW010000110.1:0-12402 GCA_047626445.1 Neolewinella sp. | reverse complement strand
AAGGAGGGATTGCCGGAAAATTCGAGTTCAGCATGCAGCTGCATCAAAACGGTATTTTTATGAACGGAACCGCTTTTGTCCGTTATGGAGACATCTGGGCAGAAATGAGGCTAAGTGGATTTCAACAACAAAATGGCTCCTGGAAACTGACGGAAACCGAAATACTTCGCTCTCAAAAGACGGACGATCTGTCGTGGTGTATGAAGAAGTATGAACTTCGCGTAAGCTTCACCGCTGACGGATTAAGCCTGCACGGCCCCTGGTGGGGGAACTCTGGCTTCGGACCATGCATTCCCGGTTCTGTAAGGTTGAAAAAGAAAGTGAAGAGCGCTTAGGAGGGTAGTTCAATAGGGCATAGACCACTAAACTGCCGAACTATAAACTATTACACTACTCCCTCGCCCAAACCCAGTCGTTTTCGGTACTGAGTGCTTCGCTATACACGTAGTCATTGACCACCAGTTCCTTCAGTGGTGCCGCAGTAGTAATACCTTCCAGCGTGATCAGTTGCGCCATCCGGCCCCGGGCGCGTTTGGCATTAAAGGCTACAACGCGGTATTTTCCATTATGGGCTTCCTTGAAGTGTGCGGTCAGGAGGCGGGCCTCCAGCGTTTCAGTGTTCACGCTTTTGAAATATTCCTGGCTGGCGAGGTTCAGCACCAGGTCTTCTCCCTGTTTGGCCAGGTCTTCGTTGAGCAGCTTCGTAATGCGATCTCCCCAGAAGTCGTAAAGGTTAGTTCCCCGCCGGTTCTTCAGCCGGGTACCCATTTCTAGGCGGTAGGCCTGCATCAGGTCGTTGGGGCGCAGGACACCGTACAGGCCGGAGAGTATCCGGATTTGTTGGTTGGCAAAAGCCATTTCTTTCGCCGAAAAGGTATCGGCTTCGAGGTCCTGGTACACGTCTCCCCGGAAGGCGAGTACCGCAGGTTTAGCGTTTTCGCTGGTAAAGGGCAGGTGGAAATCCTGATACCGCTGATAGTTGAGCTCAGCGAGGTTCTCACTGATGTGCATCATGTCCTGCAGCTTGGTACGCGACTTTTTTCTAAGGGTATCGGCCAGCCTTTGGGTGTCCTCCAGTAGGCGGGGTTGTGTGGCCTCCGCAGCTACGGGCGTCATGTCGAGGGTCTTGGCGGGGGAAAGGAGAATTAGCATTTTGGTCTATTGATCTATGGTCGAGGAGTGAGTTCCGCTGCTGCCTGCGGCGGTGTGGTCCGAGTGGGTAGGAGAACCCTGATTTCGGGGATACGATTTCTATACCTCCGGGTTCTGGTTCTTCAACCGCAGTAAGTATCTTTTCTTCAGGTAATAATCTTTGAGGCGCTGTAGTTCACCTTCGTTCGTCGTAGCGTCGTCATAATTCACGAGAAGATCGCCAACCTCGGCCCTGAACCCGGCCTCCAATTCGGTGACCATGCTGTCTATCTTGGCACGGGCAGCGGGGTCGTCATCAAACGCTAGCTCCATCAGCGCTTCGTTGACGTCCATGATCTCCATCAGAAAAGACTGCGGCATCTTGTTACTGCCCTCTTCACCCAGGGCTCCTTTGATGTCTAAAAGGTGCTTTAGGGTGAGGTCTTCGTCCCGAAAAATTTTATAGCCCTGGTTGTTGATCGTACTTTGTTCCAGGGCATTTTCACGGGTGGCGTCGTCGGCCAGGGTATGAAAGTCCGGGTGGAACTTCTTACTGTTGGCGTAGAAGGTTTTCTTCAGCGCTGCCTGGTCTACTTTTGGGGAGACAGGGAGGTTGAAGAAGTTGAAGTAGTTGATCATAATTGCTGGGGTTGCAGGGTTGCTTCGCTCCGGTTGCAGGGGTTGCAGGGTTGCTTCGCTTTATTGCGGGCTGTAACAACTGCAACCCCTGCAACACGAACGTAGTGAGTCTTGTAACCGGAGCGAAGCACCTTAGGGGCTAGCCGAATAATCCGCGCCAGATATCAAGTCCGTTAGCGAGCACGACGAGGCCGAGTACGATGACGAAACCTACCATAGTGGCGTACTCCATGAACTTGTCGCTGGGCTTACGGCCAGAAACGACTTCATAGAGGAGGAACATCACGTGCCCACCGTCGAGTGCGGGGATGGGGAGGAGGTTCATGAAAGCAAGGATGAGCGACAAGGAAGCCGTCATGTACCAGAAGCGTTCCCATTCCCAGGTTTTACCGAACATGGAACCGATGCTGGCGAAGCCGCCAAGGCTTTCGGTCACCTTGATGTTGCCTTTGAACATCTCACCGAAGGCCTTGAACTGATCGCCCAGGAACCGCACCCCCTGGTTATAACCGGCGGGGAAGGACTCGACAAAACCATAGTCGATGCGTTCGGTGTCGTAGAATTGGGTTGGGCCGGCGGGGTTGACACCGATCTGCGCATTTTCGTTGGTGGTGAGGGTAACGCTCTTAACGGTCTCACTACCCTTGGACTTTACGCCGAGGGTGATTTCGGTGTTCTTCTTTCCTTTGACGTAGGTAGAAAATTCATCAAAGTAGGCGATGGGGCGTCCGTCGACGCTGACGATCTTATCTTCTATTTCCAGGCCTGCTTCTTCGGCGGGACTACCTTTGCCTAGCTTGGCTACCATAAACGGAATCCGGGGTAGGAAAAGTCGTTCCCCCTTGTTCTCGTGCCGGGTCAGGATGTCGGCCCACTTATTGTCGATGCTTATTTTTTGTTCGCTGCCACTACGGTTGACAGTTAACTCCCGCACGTTGTTGATGGCGACGGCGCGTAGAACGAGGCGGTCGTTGAAGCGTTCGAATTTATCGTCGCCGATCAGCAATAGCTTGTCTCCGGTCATCAGGCCCATCTCTTGGCCAAGACTGTCGACGGCGATACCGGCTACGGCGTTTTCCGCCGGCAGGTATTCCTCTCCATAGCTGAAGAGGACCATGGAGTAGATCAGGAAGCCAAGGATGAAGTTGACGGTGACACCGCCCAGCATGATGACGAGGCGTTGCCATGCCGGCTTACTGCGGAATTCCCAAGGCTGGGGTTCGGCCTCCATCTGATCGGTATCGAAACTTTCATCGATCATACCGCTGATCTTAACGTAGCCACCTAGCGGTAACCAGCCAATGCCGTATTCCGTTTCACCAATCTGCTTTTTGAACAGGCTGAAGTAAGGGTCGAAGAAAAGGTAAAACTTTTCTACGCGGGTTCCGAAAAGACGGGCCGGTAAAAAGTGACCAAATTCGTGCAGAACGATGAGAATGGACAGGCTGAGGACCAGCTGCCCGATGGTAATTAAGAGATCCATAGGCTTCTTTGGGGGCGGAACACAATTAGGCTCCGTTCCTATAACTAACGAAAACGCAAATTTAAGGTTGCGCGACGAGAATATTTAGTGTAAAAGACTTAGTATGTCCTATTGGTTCGGAATAGGGCGGATAAATAGGGTGCTGTACATGGTCTTTACCCTGCTCTTTTTTACCCTTACTTGTACCTGCGCCCGCGCCCACTTGCTGGTATAAATCCAATGGATATAACCTTCCCCTGACGCAAATCGGAACCGGCCACCGTACCTTGCACCCTTGAAAAATAAATACCAATTATTATGGCCTTCGAACAACGTATCCCCCGCCAAAAATCCGCCGACTTATTTGCTGAAGCTCAGGGCTATTTCCCCGGTGGCGTTAACAGCCCGGTGCGGGCCTTCCGAAGCGTAAGTGGCCCGCCACTGTTCATCAAAGAGGGCAAGGGCTGCCGAATGACGGATGAGGACAACAACGAATTTCTTGACTTCTGCTGTTCCTGGGGCCCGCTCATTCATGGCCACGCCAATGAGTACGTTGAAGAAAAAGTGGTGGAGACGGTACGCAAAGGCACCAGCTTCGGTACCCCAAACCGACTGGGCAACCAGCTGGGAAAACTAATTCTTGATAACCACCCCTACATAGAGCGCATTCGGTTCGTCAGTTCGGGCACTGAGGCGGTCATGTCAGCGCTCCGGCTGGCCCGTGGTGTAACCGGGAAGAATAAGATTCTTAAATTCGATGGTTGTTATCACGGCCACGTCGATAGTTTGCTGGTGAAAGCTGGCTCGGGGCTGGCCACCTTTGGCACCAGTTCTTCGGCCGGCGTACCAGCGTCGGTGGCGGCCGATACCCTGGTCCTCCCCCTCAACGATCGTGACCTGCTGGAGGAAACCCTTAGCAAGCATGCAGACGAGATCGCTTGCATCATCGTTGAGCCAATCCCGGCCAATAATGGACTGTTGATCCAGGACCCTAGCTGGTTAAAGTGTCTGCGCATTAAAGCGTGGAAGCACAACGTATTGCTGATCTTTGATGAAGTGATCTCCGGCTTTCGCGTTGGCTTTACCGGTGCGGCTGGCTACTACGATGTCAAGCCCGACATCATTACCTTTGGTAAGGTGATTGGCGGTGGTTTTCCGGTGGGTGCTTACGCGGCGAGTGCGGAAATCATGGACTACATCTCTCCCGTTGGTCCGGTGTACCAGGCAGGAACCCTTAGCGCTAACCCCGTAGCTATGGCCGCCGGCCTGGCGGCGCTGGAGCTGTGCCTTACCCCTGGGTTCTATGAGCTACAGGCGCAGAAAACACACGGTATGGCCACTGCCATTGAAGCCTACGCCCAAGAGAAAGGCTACCCATTGCACGTGCCGCACATCGGGTCCATCTTCTGGCTGGCCTTCGGAAACGAACGCATTACCCGCTCCGACCAGATAGATGCGGCTAATATGGAATACTTCAAAGTCATCCATCACGAGTTGCTACAAACTGGTGTATACCTTGGCCCAAGTGGTTATGAGGTTGGCTTCGTTTCCGGAGCACACTCCGTTAAGGACCTGGAGGAAGGGGTCACTAAAATTTGTGCCGCTATGGATGTGGCGTTTGGGTAATTAGGGAACTCCGATTTAATAACTGTCCTGATTAGCTTCGCTGCTACTTCGTGACGAAGAACAGGGCCGCGAGGGCAAGCTGCAAATCGGACAGTTATTGAATTGGCGTTCCTAAACCGCTCAATTCACTATATTGTCAGTAAAAACCAACCATGCGTAATCTTCTCTTCCTACTCCCACTCGCCCTGGTACTGACTCTGGCTTCCTGCAATACCGCCGCCAAAGCCGCGACCGCTAAGGCGGAAATGGCCGAAAAAGAAATGGCCGAAAAGGCACCCAGCTACGCCGGTGCTTGGTCCGTGACCGTTGAGGACACGCCGCTTGGCACTACAACTGGCAAGATGATGCTGGAAGAAGGAGACGCCGGCCTAAAAGGTACTTACGTTACCTCCGACGGCAAAAGCCTGCCGCTGCGTAGCATTAAGGCCACCGCTGAAGGTATCTCAGCCAGCTTTTACCTCCCAGAGTATGATATCGACGTTGATATCGTCCTAAAGGGGAAGCCTACGGATGCCATTTTAGTTGGCACCTCTTTGGGGGAGTATAGTACTACTGCTAAGCGGATGTAGTGAGTTGGCGAGTCACTGACTCCTTGACTTACTTACTCTACCGAAGTAAAAAAACTACAATCCACCGCACCATTTTCTATCGCTTGCGTCGCCAGTCCGAAACGGAAGGGGAGTTTCCCATTGGTGGGCATCTCCTGCATAGGGACGGTTTCCGGAATTACGTTGTCCACTTTATGCGTGTAGTGATCGTATTTCTTTTTGAGAAATTTGAAGACGCCGGCGTCTTTGACGTAGTGGCGGTATTGTGCCGTCGTGTTTTTAACGCCAGGGATCATATTGCCGTTACTATCCTGCATCATGGGGCCGTCCAGTTGCCAGGAGTTGGTTTCGGAGAGCTGGAATATGAGTTGCTCTTCCTGGAAGTACCAGCGGTCGGTAGTTGTCTGCTGGGTGCCGTCTTTGTACTGATTAAGAGCAAGTACGATCTTTCCGTTTTCAGTATGCAGCTGAATACTACCGTTGAGGTCCTCGCAGCGATAATCCACGTTGCGTTGCTGCAACATCCCTTTCTCGTACTGGTCTTCGATCCGGCCGTATTCGGTACGGATCAGGTCGATATTGGCGTCACCGCTTTGCTGGCGATCGAGGGGGATGGCTACAGGGGCGGGTTCCGTGGTAGTGGCTGCGGTAGGTTGGTTGTTGTCGGTACAGGTGAACAGTACCGCAAAAAGAAGGAGGGAAAGAAAGCGCATAGTGTTGAAATTAGGGCGCAAAAGTACACCGAGTCAAGCAGTCATTTAGTCAAGCAGTCAGATATAAAGCGATCAATTGTCTGGCCAGACGGTCTGACTCTCTGACTTTTACTTCTCCACCTTACGGCAGAGCAGGGGCAACACGGAGTCGTACCAGTCGACCAAGGAAATTTCTTTTGCCAGGGATAGATCTTCACAGGCGCCGGCCAGGCGGTTGTTGTCCATTCGGAGCTGACCCCGGATGATGCGGAAGCGACCGTCGCGTGGGAACATGTCAATGGCTTGGGCCATTTTAGCAAGGCCGTTCTCCAGAGAGGTGCTGTCTTGGCTAAGTTGCTGCCCCTCAGTGATCAGGGCGATGGCATTGTTGTATTTATCGAGGACAATTTTACAACCCGCCGACTCTGGGGCAAAAGTAAAACTAACGTCGTAGGCGGAGCTGACTGGCCGGCCCTCGTATTCTGCCGGAGACCAAAGGCCATAGGAGCCGGTGGAAACATCAACGGCCTCGAAGGTGAAATCGGTGCCGAGGTCGTTGTAGTCGATAATGTCCTGTACGTCCACCTGCCCGTTAGGATGCACGATGAGTTGTACGTCCAGTTGACCGGTGCTACAGCTGTCTTCCCCACTGGCGGGGTATTTGATCTTACTGTTGAAATACCCACCGAGGTCACCTTCATTGCCGATGAACTTAAGTGGTTTGGTTAGATCGGTGTAGACGGTATCTCGCCCCACCATCACGTAGGGCTTAGGTTCTTCCAACCGGAATTTGACTGGTAGAATGAAGTTGAAGCGGACGAACTTGCCGTCGCGGACCGCTGGCCTAAAGCGGACTTCGTTAGCCATCCCGATGACGGCCCGCAGGACCGTCAGGCCCAGGTTTCCACCAGGGTCGCGCAAAATCTTCGCTTTGGAGATGTAACCGTTGGCTTCCACCACGAAGCCGATGACTACCATGCCACTAATGTTCTGTTCACGTGCCTCCGAAGGGTACAGCGAACGACCGTTAATGTAGCCTAACAGCGCAACCTGAGAACATTCGGATTTTACGGCAGCCGTAGTATCCAGCCGCTCGCACTGAGTGGGGAAGCGGGGGGCTTCATCTGCAATATCGTAGATGGTGGTGTCTACCACCACGGTGTCAAGAGCAACGGAGTCGAGAGCAATGGGGGTGGGAGCAATGGGAGTAGGAGCGTCCTGAGCCAATAGAAAAAATGGCAGGAAGCAGAGCAGCGTAAGTAACGTTTTCATTTGCGTAAGCGTAGGGGAGTAGTAGATAGTTGGTTTTAGGCGCTCTCTTGTGTGGGGGGCAAAGATAGCAATCAGGGGGCAGGAATCAGATTTCAGGATTCAGTTTTTAGTTTTCAGGATACAGTAATAGGGAATCAGATTTCAAGATCCAGTTATTTACTGAATTCACCGCGAAACTTATCTCCGTGTTTGAGCATGTAGCTCAATAATTTTTCAACGTCAATCGCATCATTATTGTGAAGCGTGTATTCAAGGTCATTGATGTACTTGGATCGGCGAGCAAATCGTAGCCAAGTCATTGTTTAAATCCGGTCAATAGCCACCACCGTATCCTTTCCCCACGGTGGATTAGGCGGCTTCCGCCGCGCACCATTATCCAGGTCGAAAATACCGAAGATGACTGGGAGATCGTACCGATGTGGCGGGTATGGGGTGAAGCCATCGGTCAGGACCAGGATAGAATCCGGCCGGGGAGATTGCTCCAACGCAGCCTCGATCCCCGCTACCATATTAGTACCTCCGCCACCGGCGAGTTGTAGTACCTTAAATGCTTCGGCGGCGGCCACCAGTGTAACTGGTTCGTAGGCCTGGCTGTCGCAGGGAATGATCGTTACGGGGTACTGGAAGACGCGCAATACGCCGGCAACTTCGGTCAGGGCGCGTTGTAGTAGGTCCGGCCCCATGGAGCCGGACGTATCGACCACGATACTTATCCGGGCAGTCCTATCTCCCCTTAATGACGGCGTAAGGATGGGATGATAGACCGATTGCCGGCGGCTGGGCCGCTGAAAACTGTAGTCGATCCGACTACCAAGGCCTTTGCGAATGGCCACGCTCATACGATGGCCGAGGCTGCGTCGCCAGTCGACTTGCGGTACAAGGGTATCTTCCGCCCAGGACCGCCAGCTTTCGGGGGTGCTGGCGTTGCCGGCCTTCCGGATACGCTGCGCCACTTCGCGGCGCAGTATCTGATCGTCGAGCGAACTGATGTTTTGCCGTTCGTTGCCTGTCTCCCAGTCTCGGGGTTGGTGGTGGGCACCGCTGCCATCGTCGTGGGAAGCTTGCAGCTCTGGGTGGTCAGCAAGGATGGCCGCATAATAGGACTCGGCCAGTAGGCCCCGTTCCAGACCGAAAGCGTCGGGGAGCATGCCGGGGTAGTGCAGGGGCATCTGAAGGCCTGGCCAGTTGCTGTCGTTGATCTCGAAATCTGCTGCGATGTTCCAAAGCCTGGCGGCTTTTTCTCCCACCATATTGCCATCTTTTGCCCGCTCGGCGTGCTGCCGCAGCCGGTGGCTGATCTCGTGTACCCAAACGAAGGCAAGCTCGGCCAGCGCTTCGTTTCTTGGCCGGCGCGCCCAAATATCCGCTACTACCTCCGGGTTCCAGTATACGTTGTAATGCAAATCGATGGCGGCTACGTCGACCGACGGTGTTACCAAAATCCGACAGCGGAAGAGCGCCGGAGCAAACCAGGGCAGCTTTTCGGCTGCGTAGGCACGGGCGAAGCGAAGATGATCGAGTAGTTCGTTAGCTGAGGACACTGATGAATTCGTTGAGGCCGGGGTCGCTGAACAGGCTGTTGATGTGGGTGTTGACGTCGGTAAATTCATCTGGGCCGGCAGCTTGGGCAGCATTGACCAGGGTTTGTAACCACTGGGTTCGGGCCAGGTCCTTGAGCGGGACGAAGACCACGTCGCGTCTGCCACTTTGAAAGGCGACTTCGGCTAGCTTGAGGTAGACCCGGGAGTAGGGTAGTAATTCTTCCCCGGAGAAAACGCGCTTCAACTGATCATTCAGGCTGGCGAAAAGAACGAATACCTCACCGTCGTCAAGCTCCTTCAGGTCAAGGGTCGTTTTTTCGGATAGGAGTTCGACCGGGTCTGGAAGGCGCAGGTTGCTCAGGTATTCCAGTAGCATGATGGCAACGGGCTCTCCCAGGCAACCGGTAGTTAGTTCGAAGAGGACGTTGTTGCTGGCACCGTCGTTGAGGTGATAGCCGAGGAGGTCTGCTGCGGCCAGCAAGGCTGCGGCAAAATCCCAACTACGCGGACTGGCAAAACCATACTTGTTTTCTTCCGGGCTGGCGTGCAGGGCATCGGGTTTGATGCGGAGGAAGCCGGTGATCTTCGTTTGGTAGTCGCGCAGTTTTTGGGCGTGGGCTTCGGGATCGACTAAGGGTAAGGTACCTTGCTCCCAGCCTCGGTTGAGGGCATTGATGTATACGTCGGTGGAAATATCCCAATTGAGGTGAACGAAGCGGTTGCGGAGTGGGGGAGAGAGTTCCCAGCCGCCGACCATAAGGTCAGGAGGGTTGGCCGCCGCCACAATCCGGACGCTGGAAGGGAGTGGATGGAAACCGACTTTTCGTTCGAAGACGACACGAAGCAGGGCCGACTGAACGGAGGGCGGAGCTGTACTCAGTTCATCGAGAAAGAGAATGCCCGTTTCGGTATCCTTGAAATCGTCTACCCACCGGGGAACGGCATAGTTTACTTTTCCGTCTACCAGCACGGGAAGCCCGCTGAAATCGGTAGGGTCATGGATCGAAGCGATGAGGGTGGTTACGGCCAGGTCTTTGGTTGCCAACCCTTCGATAAAACTGGATTTGCCGACCCCGGGCCGGCCCCATAGTAAAACGGGAATACCGGTCAGGCCCCGGAGAGAAGGGGTGGCCAGGGCAACTAATAAGGCTTCGGCACCGATGGGGAGATGTTGGGATGTGTTCACGAAGATTAGTAAACGGGAAATGCGATGGTTAGTTGAGGTTAGTGAGCTATTGATTACACTATTGGACATTTTCTGAATCGGACGATCGCAGGACTTGAAAACCCTCCGCTCCGCTTCGGGTTCAAGACGCTACGAGGTCCTGTCCTAATCGCCTTACTTAGGACCTCGTAGCGTCCTCGTCAATAGAGCCGAAGGCGAAATTGATGAGGTCCTGCGAGCGTCCGGTCCCAAGTTGAAAAAGTCCAGTAGTGTGGGCTACTGACTTACCTACTGACGCCAACGTTAAAAGTAATTTCCGCATTAACCTTCACGGAGTCGGTCAGGGTAGCTGCGCGATAGAGGTGACCATTATAGTTCAGCTCGGTTCGCAATAAAAATGCATTGGACATTCGGCACTCGTTCTCTAAGTTGCCAAAAAGATCAGAGGTGGTCATGACTTCTGCGGCAGGATCGGTTTTAGTAAAAAATACGCCATCTATGTAATTGATGGATCGAACATGAGAAGTGTAATAATCGCCGTTGATGAAACAGCCCACTACAAAATACACGTTTGGGTCATTGAAGATATCTACACCGGTTTCTAACACATTATTGAGACTGCCGAACCCTGCATCGACTCCGTTGCGACCAAAATAATAGATGGAAACAAGTTTTTGGCCCCAACCATAGTGGTTGTAGAAGTAGTCCCCCGTACTCCCCCCCGATAGTTCTGTTCCACGGACTAATTGACCCGTACACCAGTCCTCATAACGTTCGTACAAGAGGGTATCATTGTTTTCTAGGTTAGCGATGAAGAATTCAGTTGTTTCGTACTCCGCTGGGGTAGGGAAGACTTCGTCGTCATCGGGTGAGCAGCCATTAACTTGAAGGCTGAGGAAGAGTAGGAGGAGAAATTTGTAGAACTGTTTCATTATTAAGGCTTGCTGTTAGGGCTTATTAAAGGTGGACTTTCATCCTCTTGCTAAAAGTAAGTGAACACCAGAGCACAACCAAATCTAAGTAGAGAATAAAGTATCGGGCTATCCGTCGTTTCCCGCCTTGCTTTCGTCGACCTTTTTTTGTACCTGCGGCCCCGCCCTGCATATTTGTACCATCAACAATAAATAACCACCAAAAATGATCTGGAAGAACTTTATCCTCGCACTTAACAACTACCTGAAATTCAACGGAAGAAGCCGTAGGGCAGAATTCTGGGGCTTCGTATTAGTCACCATACTATTCGGTGCCGTCGCCAGCTTTTGGGATAACCTGATGTTCAACGGGAATGAGGTTTTCGAGAACATGGTAAAGTTGGCCTTCCTGGTTCCTGCCATTGCCGTCTCAACTCGTCGTCTACACGATATCGGCCGCAGCGGCTGGTGGCAATTACTTGGTCTGACGGGTATCGGATTCCTGGTACTGATATACTGGTACGCTCAGGACAGCGATAGCAACGGTAACGAATATGGCATCAGCCCTAAGTACGATTTCGCTGACAACGACAACGATGCTCCTTACCAAGAGAAAGACATTGTCTAATCTGAGATTAACAGATTCTATACATTCCTATTGTGGCGATGTCTCTTCGGGGGCGTCGCCACTTTTAGTTTAATCCCGCCACACAAAGGGGAACAACACCAACCCCACCGCCAGCGCCAACAAATCGATGGCCAGGGCCAACAGCAGGTAAGAGTTTTCCTGCCCTGAGGTAAGCCCTACGGCGTAGCCGCCGGCATTGACGAGCAAATAAAGCAGTGGAATGACCAGCGGAAAGCTGAGGACGGTCATCAGTGTGCCGCTGCCGCCGGCCCGGGCGGCCAAAGCCGCCACGAAGGTGAGAATAGCACTGAGCCCAGCTCCGGCCAGCAATAAGGCAAGGATGAAATAACCTGGTTCGAGTACGTAGTTTTGGGAGGTGAAAAAGCCTAGTAAGAGCCAGGTGAGTCCACTCACGAGCCAAATGATCAGGGTGTTGTAGAGAAATTTACTGATAAGGAGGGCTTCCGGCCCGGCCAGGGTGTAATAGTAATAATGTCGGTTGCCACCCTCCCGAAGAAAGCTTCGTCCGGAGGCAACTGTCGCTCCGAAAAACAACACGACCCAGTATAATGCGTTAAAGGTCATGGGGCTGAATCGCTGCACCGCGAAATAGATGACCACGGTGGTCGCCACTACGTAGAGGAGCACGCTGCCCAGGGCATACCGATTCCGCCATTCCGTCCTAACCTCCCACCCCAGGAGGTGAATTATTTGCCGCAAAGTGCTCATGGCACGAAGGTAAGGGACGCCGTACAAATAACTTACGCCTTTTGACCGTCTTATTTTG
>JBLHRW010000109.1:0-12545 GCA_047626445.1 Neolewinella sp. | reverse complement strand
GGAATTCAATGATCTGCTAAAGCCAGTGCTTGCCGGCTTTGCTGACGTAGTGTACGGCAGTCGTTTCCAGGGCAGCAAGCCACACCGGATCCTTTTCTTTTGGCACACCATCGGCAATAAATTCCTGACCACCCTCTCCAACATGTTCACCAACCTGAACCTGACGGATATGGAAACCTGCTACAAACTCTTCCGGACGGAAATCATCCAGGGGCTAACGCTCACCGAAAAGCGGTTTGGGTTTGAACCGGAGGTGACCGCCAAAACCAGCCGGATCAAAAATATTCGCATCTACGAGGTAGGCATTAGTTACTACGGTCGCACCTACGAAGAAGGCAAGAAGATCGGCTGGCGGGATGGCGTGCGGGCGATTTACTGTATTGTGAAGTATGGGCTGGGGATTAAGTGAATGAGAGAATAATACCCACACAAAAGCCCGGCCCCGCAGTAGCGGAACCGGGCTTTATCGTTACCAACCTGTTTGGTCGTTACTCTACAGAGAACAGCGACTGATCGATTTCGGTGTTAACCTCTGCCTTGGTCACCTTCATTTCAAGGGGGACAGGTAGCACGCCGATCATTTTCATGGAGTAGGGCATTTTCACACCGCCTACTTCCCTGTAATCTCCGATATCGACGGTGATCGTCTGCTGGCCTTGTTTTTGGATTCTCCGAACCTGCAGCATTGTCTCTTTATCGAAGAAATGCTGAGCGCTTCCACTCGCACCTTCCACCGTTAATACGATGGCAGGCTTACCGTCTACCATTTCCGTACCGGTAACGGAGACTTGGCCGAGTTTTTGCATCAGGTCCACCATCGGGAACAGCGCCGTCTGCTCCGCCAGTGAAGCCGTTGCTTCCGGGTTATCGGGCATCGTCTGTCCCTGCTGGACCATCTTTGCCATACCGTCGTTAAACCGCTGATCCATCATCACCATACCCATCATTGTGGTCTGGCTATTGAATTTGGTTCCACCTTCCTTCACCAGCGTCTGAACCAGCGTCTGGCCCTGAACGGAAGCTTCCATGGTAAGCGCGAAATTTTTGACCTTAGCGATGGCTTCTGCGCCGCCAATGGCATTGATGTAGCCCATCAGAATACTCTTCGGACTAATATCCGTAGGAGCTGCCATAGCCTCCATATTCAAGGGGTCACCGTTGGCATCGAAGTAATTCACCTTTCCGCTGGTAGCAAACTTGGCCAGCTTTTCCGCCACGGCCTTGTCACCCACTACAATAATGTTGGTATTTCCAGGCGTGATGATCTCTTTGCCCACTTCCAGCAAGTCATTGGCGCTGGCGCTTTCCACCTTCTTAAGATAGGTCGGGTAATAATCGCGATCCAATCCGTAGCGGATGGTACTAAGTGCGTAGCTGGCAATCTGTTGCGGGCTTTCCAAAGCGCGGCCAAAAGTACCGGCGATCTGGCTTTTGGATCGGTTGAGTTCATCGGCCGTTACGGGTTCCTTGCTGATCTTCACCAGTTCGTACATGAACTCGGTTACGGCAGAATCCGTTACTTCGTTACGCACGTCAGAAGAAGCGCTGAAGCTACCAACCACTTCGCTGGAGTTCACGCTGGAACGGGCACCGTAAGAAAAGGCTTTGTCTTCCCGAAGGTTTTGGTTCAGGCGGCCATTAAAGCCGGTGCCCAGAATACGGTTCAAGATACCTGCATGCAATGACTTAGTGGTACCCGGTTTGACGTCTACCGGATGAGAAACAACGATGTTGGACTGCACGGCACCGGTACGGGGAACGAAATTCACCGTCACGCCCGCTGGGCGCTGAGGCAATGGAAATTCTTCCACTTTTACTTCTTTCGCCTTCCAGCTGCTGAAAGCATCCTTCGCTAACTTTTCGGCTTCGGTACGGGTAAGGTCGCCCACCATAACGAGATAGCTACGATTCGGAACGAAGTAAGTATCGTAAAAATCCCTGACCACCTCTACGGTGATATTGGCAAGCGTTTCTGAAGTTGTCAATTCTCCGTAAGGGTGGTCCTTGCCATAGGTCACTACTGACTGTACCCGGTTGGCAATCGCCGCCGGGTTATTGAGCGCCGACTGCAGGTTGGCTTCTGCCTCAGACTTCACTTTAGCGAATTCCGCCTCGGGAAATTGGGCATCAAGCACAACTTCCGCCATCATCTCCATCAACGTTTCCTTGTACTTACTGATCGTGGCGGCAAAGGCACCGGAACCGCCAGTATTAAGGGTTGCACCGATAAAATCAATGGCCTCGTCGATTTCCTCTTTTGATTTAGTAGAGGTTGCGCGGCGCAGCATACTGCCCATCATACCACTCGCTCCTGCATTCTTGCCTTCCATGATCGGTGGTACGTCAACGAACAGTTGGTAGCTCACGCGGGGCAGCTTGTGGTTCTCGACCAAAATGACCTGCAGGCCATTGTCAAGTTTAAAGTCCTGAAAGTCACCCAGTTTGATCACTGGTGCCGGACCGGCAGCCGGGGCTTTTGCACGAAAATCACTTTCCATCATTTCCTTGGGCGTCATCGGTTTATCGGCCATCGGGGCTTTAGTCGCTTGCGGCGTAGAACAGGCTGCCGCCAGGAAAAGGACCATCAGGCCCATAAGTAAACGTTGCATTTTTTATATTTTGGAAGACCGGCCTTGGCCAGTCTGTTTTTTAATGAAAATCTTCAATTGGAACCAAGCACCGGAAGGCCGTATGAAAGGCCTATTCCGTTACCAATAGCTCCGCCCAGCTATTTGCTCGGCTTTGCTCCGGGTACCCAGTAAAGCGTCACCCGGTTGTCCAACGTGTAATAAGATTTGGCGACGCGACGAATGTCTTCCCGCGTTACCTTCATGTAACGTTCTGTTTCCGTATTGATCAGGTTGGCGTCCCCCTGGTACATTTCGTAGTTGGCCAGGCTTTCGGCAATACCGGCCATCGAGCTGTTCCCCGAGATAGCGTTAGCTTCCACTTGGTTACGGAGTTTTTGGAACTCCTTTTCGGAGATCATCTCATTTTGCAGTTTTGCAACTTCATCATTGAAGGCCATTTCTATATCCTTAATGGCGCCTCCAGGTTTTGCGATCATCAGCGCGATCGCCAGGCCGGGGCCTTCGGTAAAGCTGGGAATAGACGCAATCTGCACGGCAAGCTGCTTTTCGTCAACGAGCACTTTATTGAGGCGGGAGCTCTGTCCGCTGCTCAACACCTGGTTCATCATGCTGATGGCGTAGTAATCGGGGTGGTTACGCTCTGGCATACGGTAGCCCATTACCAAGGCAGGCAAAGGAGCCTTTTCATCGTAAATACTGTCCCGTACCTCGCCGCCAAGCGCAGGTTCCACCACCGTTACCCGGGGCGGCGCTGCGCCGCGGGGAATATCACTAAAGTACTTCTTGATCAGGGTTTTAGTTTTGGCAACGTCAATGTCTCCAGCAATCGAGAGCACTGCATTATTGGGTACGTAGTAGGTTTTGTAGAACTGCTGATAATCAGCGGCCTCGGCGCTGTTCAGGTCTTTCATGTAGCCAATATTGGGGTCTTTATACGGATGCTCTTTGAAGCCGTGGCGGTACAGTTCGTAAAGGAGGTTACCATAGGGCTGGTTGTCCATCCGTTGGCGACGTTCTTCCTTTACTACACTCCGTTGGGTGTTGACGCCTTCCTGGTCAACAACGGCATGTAGCAACCGCTCACTCTCCAACCAGAGGCCAAGTTCGAGCTGGTTACTTGGGAGTAATTCGTAGTAATACGTTCTGTCCTGGCTGGTGTTGGCGTTAAGTACACCACCGGCGTCTTCGACGTACTTGGCGTACTCCCCACGCTTGATGTTCTTACTTCCTTCGAAGAGCAGGTGCTCAAAGAAGTGGGCAAAACCGGTACGACCTTCGTAGGAGTCCTTACCGCCCACTTCGTACATGATCGAGACGGCAACTATGGGGGCTGTGGCGTCTTCGTGGAGGATGACTTTCAGGCCGTTGTCTAGGGTGTATTCCGTAAAGTTAATGTTGGTTTGTGCACTTAGTCCCAACGCCAACAGGCAGCAGGTCATTAGCGTAATGCCTTTTTTGAATAGCATGTATTGCATGTTTACAGGGTATTTTGATTGATTCTCTAAAAGAAACCGTAAGAACTAATAATCGTTTGCACGACAAGCTTTTTTTTCGACGAATGGTTCAGTTTCTCGGCTGTTTGCCCGCTAGCCGACGGCCAGAGAACGACCTTATAAGCAGCAGGAGGTGGCTGACGTGACATTTTGCTCACCAGAAGTCTTCACAATTTGGGCGGGGTCGCAGGTACAAGGAAGGTTGTACTTGCAGGCACCGCGTGCGGGCGCACTCGGGGCGTGCTTGTTCCAGGGATTGCACCTGCGGCCGCGCCCCTATGGGACGCCGTACAAATAACTTACGCCTTTTGACCGTCTTATTTTGCCCTCACCGCACCTAAAAATCATTTCCGTAACAAAGGCTATGCAAAGGATTTTTAAGCGCAGTGAGAACAAAAGCGTCAGGTCAAAAACCAGTAAGTTATTTATACGGCGTCCCTATGCAATAAAAAACCCCACTATGCCAAAGCAAGCGGGGCAGTTTATCAGAGCAATGCTAAAAAGGGATCCACGTAATAAAGCAAAAGGGCTAGGTACTATTCCAAAACTTCAGGTGTTAATGTGTAAGGATTCGGGTGGGGTTTAAGGTAAAGGCTAAAGGTGTTTACATCCCCGCTTCAACGGGCAGGGTCGGCGGGTAAAAGCGATACATTTCATTACTAAATCTCAAACAACAACAAGTGGGTGTAAGACGGTGTTTATTTCCGGTTGCCGGTGGAGGCGACAAACCGCCCTTCCGACAAAACAAATTTAGGCTGCTTTCCAGTCGCATAAAAGTTTTACCATTCCGGAACCCCGGAACGTCCCTAAAAACTAAGTGTAGCGGAAGAAACCTTAATAACTGTTAAGGAAATGCAACCAGCAACCAAATTGGTGGGTGCAGCGCAGCACTTATAGTTAATACTTGCCTTCAAAACGGGCGTATTTCGCTACTTGTTACGTGCTAAAAAACCTTAACACTTTTTGCTATATCCATTCGTTTGGGGCCTAAAACCATATCCAATATGGCCATATTTGCCCCTCGTTTAAACATCTGTTAAATAACGGAGTAGGGCTGCGGCAGGGCCGCAAACCGTTTTCATGACGCGACGATATTTAAAAAGTCACCCGTTGAAGTCAGTTCACATGATAACTTTACCAAAAATAATTGCCATGCGTCTTATTGTACTTTGCTTTGTTGCCCTCCATTTCTTCGCCTGTCAGCAGACAAGTCAGCCCGTGGTTGAAGAAGTGGAAACGGCTACCGTTGATGAACAAGTGTATCAACTAACCGATATTCCGGGCAGCACCGCCAAAAGGGCAGAAAGAAAGGATCCCTTAGGAGACCTCCTTGAGGCAGGCTTCGTGCTTGGTGGCAAAAAACATGGTACCTGGACCTTTTACAACCAAGACAGCAGGGCACCGGAAAAATTCATGAGCTATATCGACGGGGCACTCAACGGCCCTTACATCGAAATGGATGTACAAGGTCGTTACGCCCTGATCGCCAACTACAAAGCCAACAAGTTGCATGGGCATTATGGGAAGTACCGCATCGGCCGGGCAGAATTAACGGCGAACTACATTGATGGTGCACTGGATGGGGTGATGGCAGAGTATGATTACCGCAATCAAAAGTTAAAGCAAGAGGTCAGCTATAAGATGGGCCTTAAGGACGGGTACATGCGTTACTTCAACGAGGAAGGAAAAATCACGTTGGAATACCTGTATAGAAACGATGAACGCGTATCGGGCGGCATTAAGGAATAGGCGCTAAGCGCTTATTAGCTTTCGATCTTATCGAGACGCATCAAATCATCTGCGTATGCTTTGGGGGTTTGTCCGGTAACGTCCCGAAAGACTTTATAAAAAGTACTCTTATTCTTAAATCCACAGCGTTGAGCGATGCCGTAAAAGGTATGCTTGCGGAAATCTCCTGCTTTGATCCGATCAATGACGGCATCAATTCGGTAAGCATTTATGAAAGTCAGAAAGTTTGCACTACCGTGGTGATTAATGACCTGACTTAGGTATTTCGTATTGGTGTCCAGGTAAGAAGACATTTTGCGGAGCGTCAGGTCAGCATCGAGATAGAGCTTTTCGTTGATCATAGTGTCCTTGATCCGCTCAAATAACTGCAGCTCATCCAGCCCCCGTAGGCTGCTGGTCCGGTACCGGTCCTTAATATTGAGCAGAGAGATACGATTTTCATTGACGACCACATCGCCATCTACTTCAAAAGCCAGGTAGTTGACCACCTCCTTATTTTCGTTATGAATAGGATGAATAACGAGTTTACAGCAATAGGTATCGCCATTCTTGCGGTAATTGGTAATCGTCTCCTTAAAAGGCTCTCCACTCGCCAAGCCCTGTCGGATACGTTCGATTGCGTCCGGCTCCGTCTTAGGCCCCTGAAGTACCTGCCCGGGGTGCTTCCCGATGACCTCTCCGATCTCATAGCCCGTCATGGCTTCAAAATCGCGATTCACCCACAATATCCGATAGCTTGCATCGGTAAGAATTACGGCAACTTGATTCATTTTAGATAGGTAGTATAACCGCAGAAACACACTAAGTGGCTAGCCACATATCAGTATGAAAACAAGTTATGGTTAAAAGATTCTTCCGACCATACTAAAGATAGGGCCATAATCCATAAATTCACACAATTAGCCTTAAAACGCTTACATAAACCCGTGAATCTTGAGAAAAACTTGATTTTTACGCACAAAGCGCGTCGATGAACTAACTTCGTTGCACCTTTTCAGTATTTCGGCGGCAAATAGGCATGAAAAGGCCAATCTCTCACCTGGCGTTCAAAATCATGAGTAACCCCCTTCCCTTTTCCTCTACCACCATGGCATATGCCCCGGCAGCTATTGCCGACGCCCGCCACTTTGCCCTTAGGGGAGCAGGAAAATGGACCTGGATGCTGCAAGAGGCCAATAAAACGCTAGAAAAAGGAGCGACAGTGTGGATTCAGGCAGAAACAACCGAGCGCCAAAACGTGGTGGCTGCTCATTTAGCGCAATCAGCAGAAAAAGGATTACAAGGTACCACATTCGGGTATGAAAAAAAATGGGCAACCCCTCAAACGCCGCCTCTTGCCTTTGGTAATTATTCACTTGCCGCAACCGTCGGACTTTGGTTCCAGGGAGCAGGAACAGAGGCTGCTACCCTACTCAGTCCATTCATTTCTACCGAAGGGTTTACGTTTACGCCGAAAGAATTTGTAGACCTGCGGGAGCGGCTTCACACTGCCATTCGCCGGTATGAACGCTTGCCTGATGTGTCGCGCGGGCTTGAAGACCTGAACACCGGTTTTTTTCGTCATCGAACGTTAGAAGAGAGCAGGGAATTTATTACCGACAGGCTTGGTATTTATTTGACCAAGGGGGGCGTCTTGCATCGTGACTTCCTGATGGCCATCAACCAATATACGCGCAAGGCTATTTTTTCAGGGAGGGCTCAACTGCAGGCACGTCGGGAGGAGACCACTGCCATTTGGGAGACCCTACGGTCCCTCAAAAGCGCGTCTGGGAAAGCCGCAAAAAAAGCTAAGCGTGAAACCGAACAACGCTGGCAGGAATACTGCCAACAACACAAACTCACCTTCTCGCTCGACGAACCAGCAGAGGTTCTACTCCATCAGGAACTTGACGCCCTTGCCCAACGGCAAAACCAACTGTTCAGGGACCTACAATCAGCTGGTCTTGGCCTGAATGCGCTGACCGCTGACCCAGGATTCGTCGACCCTGTGATACTCTCTTCCCTGGAGACCCGCTTAACGGATCTTATCAGGGAAGTAGACGAGGCCGGGCTCTACCAACTCCCCCTCGGCAGAACAGAAGCCGCAACTACCCACCGCCAACTTCTGCGGCTGGAGGATTTGCTCGATAAGCTCAGGAATACGGAACGTCATTTGCCGGAGTTATCCAATTTTTACGGTCGTCGTCATTTCTGGTACGCCCAACCAGCTCACCTACGACGCCTGCTCGCGCCGCTACTAAACCTCCCTACGTCCGATTGGGAGACGGCATTTACCTCCTGGTATTTTGACCGATGCCTCGAACGATGGACGAAAGATAACCCTCCCACAGCGCTGCCACCCAAACCGGAAGCGATGTTCCGTGCGAATGCTTCGAATAAGACCGCCCGAGTCGTTTTTGTAGCCCCTGACGCCGCTACCCCTTCGGAAATGACCGAAGAAGACCTGTTTATTACCCTGGAGGGAAAAACACCTGCCCCGTCGCTCCTACCCTGTCCCTCTATTCGCCTTGCTCCCCTACATGACGTGGAAGCAGTTTCCTTTGCCGTTGCGGGACTACGAAACCCCGTGCTACTATTTTCCCAAACCTTCTTCCCACTCACTCCCCCGACCTGGCGTGCACGAACCAGTTTAATTCCTCCTCCAGGATTTCCAGCAGGGACCATTCTTTGCCAGACGGCAGAGGAGACTAAATGGGTCTCTATTTCCGACTGGCCACTCAACGCATCGGCTGGTCTACACCTTTTCCTCCCATTATCCCCAACCAAAGCGGACGCACAATGCTTACTAGAGGTTTGGGAGTACCTAATCGCCACTCACGAGGAGATAACTTTCTTTTATAACTGGACGCCAGACGATATTACCCAGGCGCTGCTCTCCGACGGTTTTACCGCCGCCTTTTTATCCGCGGCATTACTCCGTGCGGCCGAGGCGGCCGAATTTGAACCGTTTGACCGCCAGGCATTGGTAGCTATTGGTCAGGAGATCCAGCTGCGATGCGGACTCACGGCCCCCACCCCCCACCCCCTGGCAGAAAACTTCGGTGACCAGCTCAAAAGTCGTCTGCCTGATCATTTTTTCGAAATCCATCAGCCTTGGCGAGATACCTTCCTGCCGCTGGTTATCCTTTCTCCCACAGGAAAAAAGAGCGTGTTACTACCCGACGGTAAATTACCCGGCTACGGAACCGTACAAACGGAGAAGAACCGCCTACGTGAATTAAAGACGGCTGGGTTCCAGCTCTTCTCCTTACCTGCTGCGGACATCTGGGCGGACCCAGAAGGAGAATTGGTGCGGATTGCGGAGGAAGTTCGGAAGGTTGGTTAATGGTTCTTGTAAGTACTCGGACAGAATTAATGCGACATTCTGATCTGGTAGATTTTGAGTCTGAATGAGGCGAAAAACGTAGGCAACACCGTAGTGTTAGCGAGGCTTTTCAACGAAGTTCAGGCTCAAAAGATGCCGAGCAGGATGGTGCGATTAATTTTGTCCGAGTACTTATAGTACCTGAATTTATGGAGGCCTCCACTGCTCGAAGAACAATCGCTCATCCGCCCCTCCTCATCAAAACATCCTCGACAGGAATACGAACGGTTACTTTAGTTCCCGCTGCACTTCCATCCGGATGGAATAGATCTTCGATCAGCACCCGGTTATCGGGGTCGTCGGTCAGTAATTCCAGCCGGGACTGCGTAATGTCTGTCCCCCGTGATTGGTGGTAAGGCCTGATCACATCGTTCTCTTGCATTTCCCGGACCCGGGCCCGGCCGATGCCATCGTCCGTAACGGTAGCGATGATGTTATCGTCATCGTCAGGGATTGGTGTAAACGTAATCTGAATGTGCCCCTTAGGCCGCGTACGAAGTCCGTGTTCTATCGCATTTTCTACGTACGGTTGCAGGATCATGGTCGGCACTCCCATGATGTCCTCTTCCAGGTCCCCTTGCAGGTCTACGTTAAAGGAAAGCTGTCCATCGAACCGCAGGTGACAGTTGATGTCTAGGTAATCGGATAAGAACAGGATCTCATCTTCCAGGGTAATGTACTCCCGGTTGGTGTATTCGAGGCTTCGCCGCATTAGCATGGCAAATTTCGCCAAGTATTTTGAGGCGGTGCTGGCATCTTTAGTGGTAATAAACGACTGGATGCTGTTCAGGGCATTGTAGAGAAAATGAGGGTTCATTTGCGCGCGCAGCGCGCGCAACTGGAGCTGGCTGGCCCTCAGCTGCAGGCTTTCTCTTTCTTTTTCTCGGGCCTCGGCCTCAAAGCGGGCGGCAAACTGCTCCTGCTGTTTGGCATCCTGGAGTTCGTAGTGTTTGTCCAGGTACATCTCTGCGTCTACTTGGCTATAGTACGCCAGGTCAAAAGCATCAATCTTAGCATAAGAACGAGCCAGCGTTTGACAGATTTCCGCGGCGTGCCCCGTTAGGGTCAGATTATCCGAATCATTTTCCTGTTCGATTCCCTCCAGGGTATCCTGAAGTTTTTCGATAGCACCAACGTAGTCCTTCTTGTCAAGGAACAATTGTGCCCGTACCAATTCAATCGGTACGAGATCTTGTTTTTTGGGTTGCTTACTTTGCAGGAATATTTCCTCTGCATGATCCAGCAAATGAATTACCTCTTCTGGAGACTCATTGGTGTCGTAATAGCAAAGGCCGAGATTGACGTAGGCGGCAGCCAAAGCAGGCTTACTACCATTGGCATTGCTATCGATGATCGACTGAAAGTTACCAATAGCTTCCTCGTAAGCCTCCATGCTCATCAGCACCTTACCCAGGTTCAACTGATGCCAGGGAAGACGCGCACGCAACCCTTTCTCCTCACAGCGGGTAATCGCTTGCTGGAAGGCACCGGCTGCTTTATCCTCACTATCGGGCCTGGTCCAAAGTGTACCGAGCCCAGAATGCACCAGGGTATAGAAGTAATGATCTTTAGTGTTGAGTACAAACTCATTTCCAGAAAGCAACCGGTCAGCTTCTAAAAACTTAGGCGTGGCTTTAGCATAACTATGATCATGCAGGTAGAAGAAGCCCTGTCTGCACAACACCCGGGCACGCAGGCGCGCGGAGGAATAAGAGCCCATCAGTCGGAGGCTTCGTTCGTAGAAGTCCCTGGCAAGGTCCATATTTCCCAGGTTGACCAAAATTCCGAGGTAATCGAGGTAAACTTCAATTTTATCGCCAAGGTCACCATGTTCATCTACCCTCAGCACAGCCTTTTCAAAAGCCTTCAAAGCCTTTTGATCGTCGTACTCTTGGTTCTCCAGGTTGCCTAAATGAAGGTAGTAGAAATAGTCAGATTCTCTTGGGTGCCCGGCAGTATACATGTCTGCAAGTTGGCTAAGAAGCTTCCTTGCCCGCACGGGCTTAGTATAGACGTAATTTGAGGTAAGGTCATTAAGGTACCTCACCCGTAAATAGGGGTCGGTTGCACCGGCGAGCTTATCTTCCAGTATGGAAGCTGTATTGGATGAGGTTTGAACTATTGACATGGGCTGAGTAAATCCGGAGTATCTCTCCGCAAGTTACGTAATCCGGCCCGCCTTTATTGTGGCATGATGCCACCGCAGACACGACGAAGCCAGCTACCCCGACGTTTACCGCCGGTCACCTGATCCATACTCTTCCGATCCAGAATTTTATCTTTCTGGTCCCGCTTTAGTTCTTCGATTGTTTTTTTTCCGTTTTGAGACATAAAGACATCCTTAATAACACATTTGTAATTCTAACCGCTAATCGGATGGGGGACACCGATCTTGGCTTTTCTTGTACCGCTCCAAAAATAGCACATAATTTTGATACAACCTAAAGAACATCCTGAAGGACACGAAGTTGTGTCATAAAGGCAGGGCGACGGCGGCGGCTGACCTCAATCCGTACGTCGTCGTCCATAATCAGATATCCGCCATCACCTTTTACAAATTTTTTCATGTAATTCATGTTGATCACGTGGCGTTTATGTACGCGATAGAAGTTAAATGGCGTCAACATGTCCTCATACGCTTTGATGGTTTTAGAGGCCGTTATCCGGCCACCACCATGGAGGAAAATATGGGTATAATTATCTTCTGCTTCGAAGCGTACAATATCTCTAATTTTCACAAAATGTATACCATCTAACGCAGCAATGGACATTTTTTCGAATGAATTGGGGTGACTGGTGTACTGTTGCATCACCTGTAACCGCTCCTCTGTCCGGCCTTGCCGACGGGGGCGAACCCGTGAAACGGCCTCCACCAACTTGTCTGGGTCGATGGGTTTGAGGATATAGCCGATGCTGGAATACTCACACGCCTTCATCGCAAACTGGTCATAAGCCGTCACGAAAATCACATCGAATTCAATACTCGGGAGTTGGCTCAGCAACTGAAAGACTTTGCCATCCTGAAGGTTAATGTCCAGAAATGCAACATCGGGCTTAATGTCCTCCCGGCTAAACAATTTCAACCCACTTTCCACGCCATCAGCGTCGCCAATTACTTCCACTTCATCGCAGTGTTCGGCTAGCAGGTGCTTAAGATTGATGAGTCCGTTGCGTTCGTCCTCAATGATTACGGCGTTGAGTAACATACTTTTTATTTTAATCTTTTTGGGTGGTACTATGGCGTAGTTGTCGACTAAATCCCGGGCGCTACACGGACCTTTTTATCGTCGTTTGGCGCGGCCGCAGGTGCAAGGGCAGATTTAGACCGCCACCCTATAACCGAAGAAC
>JBLHRW010000108.1:0-12588 GCA_047626445.1 Neolewinella sp. | reverse complement strand
ATAATTACGCTGCCAAGCGTAGCAACGACTTTGCCATTCGCTGCCATGTCCTGACCGTTGCACCGGCCGGATTTTTCCGTTCCTGGCTCAAATCCCGGGGTAAAATGGGCGGGCAGCATAAGGTGCCACGGTTGGCTAATCATCGACGTTTTTTGGAGGATGTTTTGGCGCGGCTGGGCGGTTAATTGGGCTGATTTTTTTGCTTTTGGAAGCATCCAGAAGCTTTGGTTCTACTCTCAAACAGACGCTGTAGGCGTCGAATGATAATCACCCCGGGTGGAGCTGTGCAAAGAATTTTCAAGAACGGTGAGAACAAAAGCGTCAGGTCAAAAACTACTAAGTTATTGATACGGCGTCCCTAAACCTCCTGATCGGTCGGTGGCGAAGGCGTTAACCTCGCCTTTTAGTGGCCCTGGAGCAACAACAAATCACTCCCAGGTTAAGTATTTTCGCCAGTTATGTTGTTCTTTAAATCCCAGAACATCCCGGATTTTTCGATTTGAGTATAAGGCTTCATGCTCCCCCAATTCGCGCGTAATTGGCACGCCAGGAAAAAACTGTTCCGCCAGTTCTTGGCTGGATATGATCGCACCGTTGTGATCGTTACCAGCATTGAAAACCTGATAACCAAGGCCGTCTTTACGCAAAGATAAATCTACAATTTGCCCCAGGTCACGCGCATCGATGTAACAGAACGCGTTCCTTCTGCGCACTGCAGGGTTTTTGAAATAATCCGGAAACAGTTCAGCGTATTCATGCGGCTCAATCACATTGCCGATACGAAGGGCATAAATGTCAAAGCCTGACCGTCGCTGGAAGCTGCGGGCTGTTTTCTCATTCACCACCTTCGATAATCCGTAGCTGTCCATGGGGTCAACGTCGTAGTCCTCTTCCAGGGGCAGCGAATGAGGGTCGGTTTTTCCATCGGAAAAACAGACGCCGTAGGTGGTCTCTGATGAAGCAATGATGATCTTCTTAATGCCAAGTTTAACGGCCGCCTCAATCACATTGTAGGTGCCGATGGTATTGACCCGAAAAGTTTCGTTATCAGGATTGAGTAAGATCCTGGGCACGGCGGCAAAATGTACTACGGCATCAAATTTTGGTACGCCGTTGCCGGGTTCCAATTCATCAAAGCCGGCGTAGGAACTCATGGCGTTAAACATTTGTCCGGAATCGGTGATGTCGGCTACCAGGTTGTCTACCCCTGGGTGGTCCAAAGGCACGAGGTCTACGTTTAACACTCGGTGTCCCTGATTGAGAAGGTAGGGAATTACGTGCTTTCCTGCTTTTCCTGATCCTCCGGTGAAGAGTATTCTTTTTTTGGTCATTTGCTTTTTTTGATGATGGATTTAGTTGGTATTAATGGTGGGGTATCCAATTTGTCAGGCCAGCGCAGTAAAGGATTTGGGCTGTAAATCGAGCGAGCCACGTCGTTGGGTAGTCTTAGCAAAAGCAATGTCCTGTCAGGTAAATTGTGGCTCCTATTTACAGTGGTTTTTAGTGCTCAGCTTCCCGTCACACACCCCTGCCGGGGGCCTGCTTTTGTTTAGGCAAAAGTAGCAAAACCCTTTGGCTACGGTTTTTGGTAGCCGAAAAATTTAGAAGCCCAGTACTAATGGTTAGGCCACTGGTAGGTTGAGGTTAGGAAGCACGTGGGGGAACCGTTACTTCTTTATACAGTTGAAAGTAACACCAAGCGGCGATACCACCGATAAAGGAAAATAAAGCCAACATCCAAAATACATGCTGATGCCCCGCTGCGCCTGGCGAATTATCTAAGAGGTACCCTATCGCGGGGCCTGTAAATATATCGGGTGTATATCCTACGACGGAAATAAGGCCAACAGCTGTCCCGGTAAGCACCAAGGGGATTTGCCCGCTCTCCATCACCGCAAAGTAAAGGCAACGAGCAGCGTACACGCCAGTTGCCACGACCAGGATCGATATGAAAAACAAAGCTGTCTCCGAATCTGAAATAATACCCGTAGCGAACAGTAATGCGCCGAAGAAGGAAATGGCAAAACTAAGGGCCAACCAGAAAGTAGATTGTGTACGGTCCGCCAATATCCCAATTGTGGCCCCCGTGATAGGACGGGCAAACAACA
This sequence comes from Neolewinella sp., assembly GCA_047626445.1. GTDB lineage: Bacteria > Bacteroidota > Bacteroidia > Chitinophagales > Saprospiraceae > Neolewinella. The sequence continues at coordinate 10,480 of JBLHRW010000108.1, read as the reverse complement.
AAAAAGTACCCACTTGGGCCGATTGCACTTGGTCATACAGCATCACATCTTGGGCATACAGTGAAAGTACATCCGTGACTTTGTAACCTACATAAGCACATAGAATAATGATCATCAACAACCATACGGAAGGCAAACGTAAGACCGCTCGAACCTGTGGTATCGATATTTTCTCTAATATGATCTCCTTTTCTGCCTGGTGGTCCATTTTCATAAAAAACCACACCAATAGTCCAACAAGCGCAACAGCACCAGTAGATACTAGAATAACATACCTGAAGGCTGCTCTGCTTTCGGAAACCGTAGCTTCAGTGATTTGTGAAGTAAGAAACAGGGAGAAAACAAGCACGCCCATAGTTCCGAACAGCGCTCCCACTAAGCCTCGTCCGCCGTCCAAAAAACCAAAGGCTTTGCCTTGGGAAGTAGGCCCGCCCCAGACCCGAGTGGCCTTGATTAACGGTGCCCAGAATAGAAAGATGGTTGTAAAGCCCCAGTAGCCATAAAGTACTTTTAATACGGTAAAACTGGGAAAAGTAGCATAGACCAATCCTCCCAAGGCCGTCATCCATAGTGCCACGGCAATCAATTTCCTAGGAGGAAACTTATCAGCCAGGGGACCTCCAAAGAGATAAGATAGTAAAGCTACTGTGCCATAGACAGAGAAGCACAAGCCCAGCTGAACATTGTCCAGGCCAAAGACCTCAAGCACTGTTGGTCTAAAGACGCGCGCAAGAACATATGGTAGAATAAATACAGACTCTCCAGCTAAAATGAGTAGTGCGAGGAAGTACCAAGGTGTTTTTTTTTGATTCATACGACTAGTGGATCTTTAATTGGTAAAGATGGCAATATTCGAAGTATTCGCCCCCGCCGCATCAATTCATGAAGAACCTCGATGAGTAAACCCTAGTCGACCAAGCAAAATAACTACCACGTTACTCCTCCAGAAATAAATAGACTTCTACCGTAATCAATCAGTTGAGTGCCACCACCTCCGGAGTGCGCACCATTCCCACCTTCCCCCGTCACTGGCACCCGATCCCGGTTTAGTAGATTCTTCACCCCGCCGGATAACCGAATACGGTCTTTCCATAGCGACTTGCTAAGCGTTAGGTGAAGCAGATGATAGTCACCGATAAAGCCACGGCTAACGGAACCATCGTCCATCAATTGGTAACGATCGCGCCGGCCGACATAGCGATGGTCAATCTGCAAGTTTACTCCGGCCTTGGGTACCCGATAGTTTAGCTCGTTACGCCACTCATAAAGGTTTTGAAAGCGGGGCGGACCTTTTATTTCAGTACTGACTTCATTGAAGATACGGGTGAGTGCTCCTCCTGTAGTAATGGACAATCGTTCACTAGCCTGGTAATCCAACTTGAGAGTTGTACCGTGAGTTTCGTACTCCGCCAGATTGATGTAGGAAAAGCGGCCGTCGTCCACGTCTGCTAGAGTGATTCGATCGGTCAACCGATTGTAGAAAAATTCACCGCTGATCTCCAACGGTAATTTATCGCTTCCCCCCCAGGTTCCGCTTAACCGCCAGTTGTTACTCCGCTCGGCGGTCAGCGTCTGGCTGCCGATGATGAAGTGATTAACATCAATAAAATTGAAGAACAACTCTTGAACAGACGGTGCGCGAAAACCCGCCGCGTAGCTCGCCCGCCACCACCAGCGGGGCGTCGGCTTCCACAACAGGTGCAGGGCGGGAATGAGCGGATGATCGTAACGGTTGTTGTAGCCCATGCGGATGGTCGCCTCAATCGTCCACGCGGCGTTGGGGCGGTAGGTCAGGCCAGCCCATGCGGCTAAATTGGTCAGGGCCGGATTGCGGTCCAGCGTAGCGGTGTCGAGAATACGCCCGCCGGATCCCGTTTCATGGCGGTACTCCACGCCCAGTTGTCCGTCGAAACGTCCGCCTGTCGTCGACCCCAGGCTCATGCGGATAAGCTGGCCGGTGTACTGCGTCGTGTCCTGCTCTCCGGCCACCAGGCTGGTAGTGTCGGGCTCCAGGTCGCTCCGCTCCGTTATTTTATAGCGATCGAAGACGTTGAGCCCCGCCGTGAGGTCTGCACTCCAGGTCGGCGAAAGTTGGTAGTTAACCGCCAAGGAGTGATCCCGCCGCCGGGTGTCGAATATCTGATCCTGCACATAGGGCCGGAACTGCGGTCGCCGCACCTCGCCGTATAACGTCAACGTCTCGTCGAACTGTTGAAAACCGTAGCGAATGCGCAGCGAGTCCGTAGGGCGATAGGTCAGGTTGAGGTCGTAGCCGAGCTGTTCTTTTGGGTTCCAGGGCACGGTTCCGGCGCGGAGGCTGTCAACCGGCGCGAAACGGGCGCGGTAGCGGTTGAGGCCACCGTCTATCTGAAAATCGCCTAGCTGCCGTCCGATGCGGAAGTACTGCTGATCGAGATCGACGCTTTCATACTGTCCACCAGCTTCTACCTTCCAGTCGTTGGCCTGTTCCTTTGCCGTGATAAGGTTGACTACTCCGCCGGCGGCATCGGTACCATAACGCGCGGAGAGCGCTCCTGCAATGATTTCCACCCGGACAAAACGGGCCAGGTGTAATTGCGTAAGGTCGATCTCTCCGCCTAACCGGCCGATGACAGGTACACCGTCGATCATGATCTGAACGTTCTGACCACCCAACCCCTGAATGCTTAGTCCATTACCCAGAATAGGGTCGGGGCTGACGTTCATCGTTAATTGACGTTGCAGCAGGCCTGAGAGTGTCAAAACTCCTTGCTCACGCCATTCCCGCTGGTTAATAACCGTCACTTTATGAACGGCGTTTCGGGCTTCAGTGGGCGCATACTGGGCGGTGACGACGATGTCGTCAAGGTCCACGGATAGCAGGAGCGAATCCGGTGTCTGAGCAAACAAGTACCCGGGAAAGATCAATAATGTCAGGATCAGACGCATGGCCGATTAGATTGGATGGAGATTAGCCCGATTAAGAATTATCAGTTGGTGCGACACGCTCGGCCTACTGTAAACGAACCCGGTCACCCGCTTCCAAAAGCAGGAAGCTACGCTGCAGCATATCGTTAAGTCGTTCGAGGTCATCCACGGAGAACAATAGGCCGATACCTGGGTAGGGGCTCTCTACGAAGATGTCCCGGCTACTCCTTTTTGGTCGCTTTTGATACCGGTGGACATAGCGGTTGATCAGGTTGGCAAAGGATTGTAGTTCTTCCTGGTCCTGGGTGATCCGGAAGGTGCCGAAGGCCAGCTGAAAGCGATTACAGCTCGGGCAATGGACGAGAAATCCATAGATACTGTTGTGGAGTACGTTGGCCTCATGGCTGCGGTCGTCATTATTGTGTTGCATTGTATTGATTTTAGGCCGTGAGAATAGCTTCAGAAGCTAATTTTTCCAGGATAGCGGTCCATTCCGGTAATTCGGGCTGTCCGGGTTTGCGGGCACCAAAGAAGTAGGTGATCATTTCTCCCGCCGCATCGAATAACTCCAGGCTGGTGACGGTACCATCGCTGGTAGGTTTGCGTACCACGTAGGCCTGGTCGATGGCCTCGGTCGCAAGGTGAAGGTTGAAGGCAGGGTCAAGAACGTTGAACCAGTCTGCCATCCACTTTAGCTGTTTCACCGGACCGCTGTGAATTTGAATGCACCCCTTACTATGCACGAAACACATGATAGGTACATCGCCGGCCGCCGCTTCGGTCAGCACCCGCTCTACGGCAAGTTTGCCAACTCGGGTAACCGTGCCTTCAGGTGCCAGCCGCAAAGCCTGAGTACGACTTAAGCCATGTTTGCGTAACATCCCAAAGAAGTGATGCGTATCCTGAAGATTAGTCCATTCGGAACGGAAGGTTATCAAACTCACTTCCGCGTCTGGTTTTTCTGGCGCGGGCGCAGGGCGTTGGCGATCGATAAGCTCGATAGGTTGCTGGCTGGTTTTGTATTTTTCCACGATGTAGGCCCAACCTGCCAGGTCACTCTTCGGCGTGGCGTAGATCTTATGGATGGCCGCGCCATAAGCGTCAAAAAACTGAAGTCCGTGTAGGTCCCCGCCCTTATCACGTCGCATAATGACGGCCAGCGCGTAAATCCATTCGTTCATGAATAGCCGCAGGTCGATGTCTTTGTTGACGGCCACGCCCATATTATGCGGCCCTTCGTAAAAGGTAATGTTATCGTAAACGCCTTTTCGCTCATGGACGACGTGTTCGTTGCGTGTCAGGGCCATAACGTAGCCCATTCTTTTGACGTCCTTGAGTAGGTCTTTAAAGTCGCCACCGAGCCGGATAACGTCTTCGCCGAGTCCGAGACTAAGCAGTTCAGCTTCACTGACGCCAAGGCGTCCGGCCTGGTCGCGGGAACGCAGACGAGGTTCTTCTAGTTTAAGTTTTTCAAGGCGCGCACGCAGGTGCAATATTGGATTCTCCATAAGGCAATGTGGTGATGAGCGGACAATCCGCGCAGGGATGTACCTGAATCAGACAGTCAACGTCGAAGGTGGTACGGATGATGGTTTTGGTTAGCACGGAGGCTTTCGGGCCGGCGGCAACGAGCTTGCCTTCCTTTAGGAAGATGAGGTCGTCGGCAAAACGGGCCGCGAGGTTTAGATCGTGTAGTACGGCGAAGACGCCCATCCCTCGCTCCCGGGCCAGCCCGGTAGCAAGGTGAACGAAGCGGTATTGTTGCTCCACATCGAGGGCGGCCGTTGGCTCGTCGAGTAGGAGGTAGTGATTGGTCTTTCGGTCGGTGCCATCGTCGTCAAGTTGCAGCAGGCATTTCGCTAGCAGCACGCGCTTTTGCTCCCCGCCGGAGAGGGTCGGGTAGGAGCGGTCACGCAGATCAGTCAGGTCCAGCAGGTTGAGGTAGTAGTGCACCCGATCCCAGCGTTGCGCGTTGGTTAGCTCGTCGTAGCGGCCGTAGCATCCTATCTCGACGACCTCGGCTACACTAAGCGGGAAACCGAGGTGGACAGATTGGGCCAGGACCGCCCGTTTTCGGCCGAGATCTTTCGGTGCGTAGGTGGAGAGGCATTGCCCATCAACTGCTACTGCACCTGCGACCCCGCCCCCTACTTCATGACTCGCCAGGCGGTTGAGGAGCGTACTCTTGCCCGCACCGTTTTTGCCCATCACAACGGTCACGCGACCAGGCTGAACGGTACAGTTTACTCGGTCCAGAATTACTCGCCCGCCGAGGCGGACCGTCAAATTCGTCCCCTCGATCATAGTAAAATGTTTTTGCGCCGCTCCCGCAGCAGCAGCCAGAGAAAGAAAGGCGCACCCACCAGCGCGGTGAGGATACCTATGGGCAGCTCGGCGGGGGCGACGATCGTCCGCGCCAGCGTGTCCGCACCCAGCAAGAAACTCCCGCCGAGTAAGCCGGAATATAGCAGCAACCGTCGGTAATCGGTACCCTGCCACAGCCGTAGTAGGTGTGGAATGATGAGCCCGACGAAGCCGATCAGCCCCGTAAGCGAAATGCAAACGCCCACCAGTAGAGCTACCCAAACGATCACCCGACGCTTTACGCGATCTACCCGAAAACCAAGCTGCACAGCCTCCTGCTCTCCCAGTAAAAAGGCGTTGAGTGCCAGGGCTTCGCGTCGCAAAAAATAGCTGCCAATGATGATTAGTGGCGCGGCGATGGCCACCTGCGTCCAGTTCGCGCCGCCCAGGCTGCCGAGCGACCAGAAAGTAATATCGCGCAACTGGCTCTCGGTCGACTGATAAACCATTAGGCCTGTAAAAGCCCCGGCCAGCGCGGCGATAGCGATGCCCGCCAGCAGCATGGTCGTGACGTTCAGGCGGCCTCGCCCCGCCGCCAGCCGGTAAACAAGGCCAGTAGTGAGCAGCGCGCCAAGGAAGGCCGCCAAACTGACGCTAACCTGCTGCAACCAAACGGGAAAACCAACCAGTAATTTTGCGCTCATTACGAGCATTAGTACGGCAAAAAGCATCGCGCCGCTCGTTACGCCGATCAGGGTCGGCTCCGCCAGCGGGTTGCGGAATAAACCCTGGGTAGCCGCGCCCGTTACCGCCAGTGCGGCCCCGACCACGACGGCCAGTAGCAAGCGGGGAATGCGGACCTGCCAAACCAAAAAATACTCCAATTCCTCCGATCGGCCCGTGAGCGCGCGCCACACTTCGGCGGCCGACAGCTCATACGCGCCCGTCATCACGCCACCAAAAAGCAAGGCGAGTAACAAGAGAAGCAGCAGGACCGAAACGAAGGATTGGGCGTTCATGGAATCTATTTTGTGCGGGTAGGGTAGAGGTGGTTGGCCAGGTCGCTTGCCGCACGCGCGGCACGGGGACCGAAGCCCAGCAGGTAGTGACCGTCCATGGCCACCACCCGGTCGTTTTTGTAGGCGGGGGTCTGAGCGATGCCGGGGATATTCGCCAGCCCCGCCTTGCCGTCTAGGCTCTGTAGCCCAGACTCGAACATCAGGATCACGTCCGGTGCGGCTTCCACCAGGGCCTCGGGCGTTAGGGGCTTGAAATCACTAAAACTGGTAATGGCGTTTTCGCCACCGGCAAGGGCGATCATTGCGGCGGCCTCGGTGTCCGCGCCAGCCACCATCAGTTGCCTGGCGCCCCGGGCGTAGATGAAAAGTACGCTGGGTTTTGGGCCGGATCGGTTGGCTAACGAAGTGGTGAGGTCACGACTATCGGTTTCAATAGCAGTGGTGTAACTGGCTAGTTTTTTGGACTCAATATCTAAGTGTTTTTCTAGGAAGTTAGCGGTAAGGGCGGCGTTGTCTAGCGTTGGATGGGAGGGCACGGATACGATCTTTATGCCCGCGTCGGCCAGGGTGCTCAGCGCAGGTTTTTCCCGCTGATCGGCATCTACCAAAATGAGGGTCGGGCGGAGTTCCAGCAGCACCTCCACGTTTAGTTGGCTGACGTGGCCAAGCTTTGCCACGGTACTGACTTCCGGAGGGTAGGTACTGGTGACGTCGACGCCGACGAGCTGGCCACCGAAGCCGAGGTCGTAGATGATTTCGGTCAGCGTGCCGCTCAGGGAGACGATACGTTCAGAGTCATCGGCGGTGGCTTCCGTGGCCGCCTTATCCGCCGGAGCGCAGGCTGAAAATCCGGCCAGCAACAGGAGGAGAACAGGAAAGATAGTCTTCATGGCTTACTGCTTAATAAAATGATGGGTAAGTACGCCGGCGGCACCGCTCAGGCGTAGGAAATAGCTTCCGGCAGGCAGGTTGGCGAGTGGCACTTCAATTCGGTTAATACCAATATTGAGGGCGCGGACGCGGGATGCAAAAAGGGTTCGGCCAACGGGGTCGATCACCTCGAGAGATAGGTTGTTCGCGGCTTGCTTAGCGGTTACCTCCAGACTGAGTTGTTGAGCAGCCGGGTTGGGGAAGAGCCTGCTTTGCGCGATGCCGAGCGGGAGCGTCGTCGTGGCCGTCGTGCCTTCCGTACCAAGGCTAAAGGTGGATACGCCGGTGGAACTGCCTTCGAAATCGATGAACTGCATCCGGTAGAGGCTATCCGCCGTCTCCACGAAGTACACCAGGTCGGTGGGGATTGCCCACTGGAAGTTATCGAGATCGAAGCTTTTCCAGTCGTAGCCGATGGTGGTCAGGGTGTCTGAATAACTCGCTTCCGTAGGCGCGGCAACCATTTGGGGGGCTACGCCGGTGAGCTTGGCGACGCTAACGCCCTTGTTCTGAAGGACGCCCGTTACCGTGTAATCCAGGATGTTTCCTTCGCCGTCGGACAGCGGCGTGACGTAGCGAGTGAACAATAGGTCCCACGCGTCCGGCTCCAGGTCGAGGACCCCGTCAGAAAAAGAGTAGTAAGCCAACGTCTTACCAATGAACTGATCCTTGGCGATAACAACGGTATCCGTAGTGCTTCCGTCTAGCGGACCGTGGACGAAGGTGTAACTCCCACCCGCCAGCGATCCGACGAACAGCTTGTGGAACACGCGGTCAGGCGTAACGACGAAGAATACGCGGCTGCCGAGTACCGCCTGGGTGGCGGGGGAGTAGGTGCCCCAACCCAAATCGAAAGGATTTCCCGGGATCGCGGGTGCGTTGAAAGCACCATCGTCCCAGCTCGCTTCACCGTTGTAAACCCGGCCGGTGATCTGGCTGGTGTCCGCTGTGGCGAAGTCGGTGGCGGTACTGGCGTAAATCTGCGTTGCCCGTAAATCGTCGGTCCGGGAGGAAGCCACACCTTCGTTCACCAGGACGCCCGAGGAGCGTCCACCAACGTTAAAAGCAATGTCCCAGGAGGAGTGATCGACGCTTACGGAGGAACGGTTAGCCAAGTTGTAGTACACCGCCGCAGCATATCCTGCCCCCTGGGATACTTGGACGAACTGGGCGGTAAGGGGCGTAGAAAGGGTAGCAAGTACCAAAAATAGTAGTAGCTGTTTCATTGTTTGGTTTTAGTCTAAATAAGAATAATGCAAATGTAAGGCCGCCTTAGCTACAATTGCAAGCAATTATCAAGTTATTTAGACTGTATTTAAATAAGGGACTTGGTTCTGAACCGCCTTTTACGGATTCTTCCAAATGGTGTGGATGATAAATGGAGGAATAGATAATAGTCTTCACCTCCATAATTGTGATCTGTGAGTTGTTGGTCATGGCTTTTTTCTCTGGTGGAATTAATCGGATCAGGCTGCAAACTGGTTACCACTAGTAATAATACCAGCGCTCTGCGCGGAACGGTGCTGAATCACGGGGAGAACGGATTTCATGCTGCTATCGGTAAGTACTTCGCATTTGCTGAAGTTGTCTTGATTCCGTTCTGTAGGGGTGTCGTCTTTCCAATGGTTAGGTGATTTACAAGTAGCCTCTGTAATGAATTGGGTTTTAATGGTGTCGCTAATCGGGGTGGTCCACTAGCGTTATCAAACAGAATGGAAGATGAGCAAATAAGCGCATTTTGCTCGCTCCAACGAGCAAGCAAGAGAGGTACGGCCCTGGTCACGCACAGTTAAGTTTTCCTCAGGAGATCATTTTGCGTTTTATTATTTGTATTTAGTCTAAATAGTTATAGATTTGCAATCTCAAATTCAAATATCACTCATTATGTTTAAGTACACTTTTCCATTATTTTGTCTTTTGACGTTAAGTCTGTTCACTTCATGTGAAGACGATGACAATACGGCAAGCCTTACCTCCCGGCAAACCGTCATCAACGATTATGCTGACCTCGTACTGGACAATTACCAGGCCGCCCGAGCTGACGCAGTTGCACTCGACCAATCCATCACAGATTTCATCGCTGACCCTACAGCTATGAAGCAGCAATTAGCCAAGAACGCCTGGCTCGCCGCCCGCGAATCCTACGGCCCTACCGAAGCTTACCGCTTTGCCAACGGGCCAATTGACGGGGAGATCAACGGAGAAGAAGGCCCCGAGGGCCTCTTGAACGCATGGCCGCTTGATGAAGCCTACATCGATTACGTCGAAGGTGCAGCGGACGCTGGAATCATCAACGATATGACCCTCGTGCCAACCATTACCAAAGATGCTCTAGCCAACCTCAACGGTGAGGGAGGGGAAGAGAACGTCAGCGTCGGTTACCACGCCGTCGAGTTCTTACTCTGGGGCCAGGACCTCACTGCTCCATCAGAGCTAATGGCCGGACAGCGCCCGTATACCGATTTTGTAGACGGTGGAACAACACCTAATGCAGACCGCCGCCGCGCTTACCTCAAAGCCTGCTCGGAACTGCTCCTTGACCACCTTCAGATTCTTATCGATCAGTGGGTACCCAATGGTCCTTACCGGACAACATTCCTGGCACAGGATGATGAGACCAACCTGAGTAATATAATGACGGCCATCGCTACACTTTCTAAGTCAGAACTCGCCGGCGAACGCGTTTTCACCGCTTACGATAACCGTGATCAAGAAGACGAGCATTCTTGTTTCGCCGATAATACCCACCGGGATCTTCGCCTCAATTTTAACGGTATTAGGGACGTGTACCTGGGCCGCAACGGTGCCCTGGAAGGTGCTTCCATCCACGATCTCGTCTCCGAGGCAAACCCAACGCTGGGAGCCTCCATTATGGGTCAACTCAATACTGCGCAGATTGCCGTTTACGGAACGGCTATTCCCTTTGACTTTGCCATCTCTAATGATGCAACTCGCCCTGATGTTATTGCCGCAGTAACGGCACTACGTACGCTTGGAGATCGTATCGTTGAGGGCGGAAATGCCATCGGCATCGAAGTCCGCATTGAATAACTAGTACAGTGTAAAGAAAACAACTTCTTTAAGGACGGCGTACAAATAACTTACGCCTTTTGACCGTCTTATTTTGCCCTCACCGCACCTGAAAATCATTTCCGTAACAAAAGCTATGCAAAGGATTTTTAAGCGCAGTGAGAACCAAAGCGTCAGGTCAAAAACCAGTAAGTTATTTATACGGCGTCCCTTACTTCAGCGCTGTCTGGGGCTGGCGCAACTTGCGTCAGCCTCAGATTTGTGCTTTAAATACCAATCTTTGCTAATTC
>JBLHRW010000107.1:0-12731 GCA_047626445.1 Neolewinella sp. | reverse complement strand
TGACCATCAGGCTGCTTGACATAACCGACGGAAACGGCTGCCTGCGGCCCATTGATCGCAGCCTACCCCTCACCGTGTTTGAACAAGCTATTGGCCGGCTGGACACGGCCCTGTGTGAAGGCCAACGCTTAAACATCTTCGGAGACGTGTTCGACGAAAGCCGACCAATGGGGCAAACCGTCCTTCCACTTCCATCCGTCAATGGCTGCGACAGCACCTTGCTCATCAACATCCAGTACTTTGCACCTGCGTTCAGCGCCCTCGATACTATACTTTGCATCGGCACCCAGTTCAACTTCTTCGGCCAGACGTTTAACAACAACCGGCGCTCCGGAAGCGTGGTAGTTCCAACGCCTTCAGCAGATGGTTGCGACAGTACCGTGATGATAACCGTTGATTTCTTTCCATCGGCCACTAGTACACTTGACACCATCCTCTGCCCCGGCCAGCGACTGAATTATTTCGGACAAATTTTCCACGCCAATCGTACCAGTGGGGAGGTTGTCGTGCCAACGCTCTCCGTAGACGGGTGCGACAGTACAGTAATGGTCAGCGTAAATTTCTTCCCGTTAGCCATCGGGACATTGGACACCACAATCTGCAATTACACCCGCCTGAATTATTACGGGCAATACTTCGACATTAACCGTCCACGTGGTACGATCCGGCTCCCGATTCCTTCTTCTTCCGGCTGTGACAGTACGGTAACGGTCAGTATTGACTTCCACCCGGAAGTGGTCGGAGAACTGGATACGGCCATTTGCGAAGGGGCTACCCTTCAGTATGGGGACGTGTATTTCGAAGGCGCGGCAAATAACGTGCTAACCCAGCTCGACATACCCGATCGCTACGGTTGTGACAGTCTCGTTATGGTAACCGTTAGAACCATCCCCATTCCCGAAGTGGTAATTTCAGGAGATGGGATAATTTGCCCGGGAGGGGAGTTAGAAATCAACCTCACTTATGACGGGCCGGGGATTGCAACCGTCGTTCTTAGCTCAAATTCTACGGAGCGTATCACCCTCGTTGCGGGTACTACAACCATTCGCCGATTGGTTCCTGTGAACTTCCGGGTGATCATAACCGACGTAACGGGTGGGGGCCCCTGCCAAGCCATCAGCTCTGGCAGCATCACCGTCAGAGAAACAGACCTGGCCGTAAACATCGACATTTTGAGCGGAGACGGTATTTTTGCGGTAAGCTGTGCTGATGGCTCAGACGGAGAAGTACTGGCCATTCCCAGCGGTGGTGTACCTCCTTACACCTTCCAATGGAGTAACGGTGGAGAAAATGCAGAGCTTCGTAATCTACCGGCTGGGAATTACAACGTTCAGGTGATCAGCTCGCGAGGTTGCCGGGCAGAAGCCAGGGTCGGGCTAACTGCCCCCGAAATTCTGGTTGCTGTACTTACGGAAGTAGTCGCCAACTGTCGGGATACTTTGCCCTCAATAATTCTACGGGATGTACAAGGTGGCGTCAGCCCCTACCTTTTCCGTATGGATAGCAATAGTGGATTCAAGCCAATAAATAACTTGCCGGACACCCTACTGTTTCCGGTAGGTCGATCGCTTATAGAGATCGAGGATGTCAATGGCTGCCTATTGTCGGAGTCCTTCACTTTCGGCCCACCGCCACTAGCCGAAATTTTCGCCACGCCTTCCCGCGCGATCATTTCTCAGGGCGACAGCGCAAACATTCGTGTACTGACAAACCTCGACGTGCCTAGTTTCCGGGTAAGCCCCGGTCCTGACACCTTGATTTTTACCGACAACTTTTATGTTGGCCCAATCGAAAGCACAATCTACCAGATTTCGGCGATGGATGAGTTCGGTTGTTTTGCTTCCACGATGGTGGAAGTGATCATCGATGATTTCGTTCCGGTCTTCATTCCAAATGTATTCACCCCTAACGAGGACGGGCTCAACGATCTTTTCCGGCTCTACGCTCGGCCGATGACGGTATTATCTTTTTCCGATTTCTCCATCTTCAATCGTTGGGGAGCAATGGTGTATCATTTTGAAGACTCCGTTAGCCCAGAGGATACCTCCTGGGGCTGGGACGGTCTGGCGCCTAATGGCGACATCAACGAGCAAGACGTTTATATTTACAAGGTAATAGTGAAATTACTCGATGGCCGCACGGTAGAGTTGGCAGGTGACGTACTACTTTTGAGGTAGTTTTCAGCTTGACGACCTCCTTTAAGGGACGCGAAATAAATAAACCATGCTTCTTGACCGCCTTATTTTGCCCTCACCTCACCTGAAAATCATTTCCGTAACAAAGGCTATGCAAAGGATTTTTAAGCGCAGTGAGAACAAAAGCGTCAGGTCAAAAACCAGTAAGTTATTTATACGGTGTCCCTAAAAGTCTTAAACTCGGTTGCTTTCCCTTAAACAAATGTAAAAAACAACACGTAAGACACCGATCGCACCCTGTTTTATCGTTACACACGCACCGATTTCAATTAGAGCAAAGAGACATGATTAAGTACATATTCACCAGCCTGCTTTTTTTAAGCTCCCTTGGCATAGCCGCTACTGCTACCCCGGTGGCCCTCCTAGATAAAGTGATGACCTCATCCGTCGCTGACCAGATAGAGTACATTAAACGCTACAAGCAGGTGGCCATGCGAGAAATGGAGCGCACCGGCGTTCCAGCGAGTATTAAACTAGCCCAGGGCTTGCTGGAAAGCGGCGCCGGTAAGAGTAAACTTGCCCGCAGTGCAAATAATCATTTTGGCATCAAATGCGGCAGCCAGTGGAATGGCGACACGTACTTTAAGGAAGATGATGACTATAATGAGCAGGGCCGCCTGATCAAGAGTTGCTTTCGTCAATACCGTAACTCAGAAGCCAGCTTTGTGGCGCATTCGGAATTTCTTCGTGACCCTGCAAAGTCTTTCCGCTACGGCTTCTTGTTCAGGCTCGATCCTTCCGATTACAAATCATGGGCCGAAGGCCTGCGTCGTTCCGGTTATGCCACTAACCCCGACTACCCCAAATTACTCATCGCTCTGATTGAACGGTACAACCTCAACCAATACGATCAATCAAGCGTGGCGGTTGAAACGCCCGAGGTTGTCCTTGAGCCGATTGAAGAATTACAACGCGGTATTTTGCGTACGAACGATGTCAGCTACTTTGTTAATGATGCCCCCATCAGTGTTCAGGAAATCGCCCGTCAGGTTGATGTGAGCGTAAACCACCTGCTCGACTACAACGAAGGCCTACGCCAGGAAGATCAGAACGTAAATTCTGGTGACCGGGTCTATCTCCAGAAAAAACGTAATTTTTACCGCGGCTACGAACAGTACCACGTGATGGAAGAAGGAGAAAATCTTTACGACGTAGCTCAGCGCTATGCCCTCCGCCTGGACAAACTCGCTAGGCGAAATCGCCTGGTCGATAACAGCGACCCGGCCACTGGTGAACGCATCAAATTACGTGGCGGCAGGGTAAAGACACTCGTTCGCATGGAAGGGGAACTAGACCCGAATGCGCCGACAACCAATGTACCCACGGACGAAAACGGTCAGATCATTATCGATGACCCGATGGCTCCGACCACCACCCCCCGCCCCACAACTCCACCGGCCACTACGCCCCGCCCCACAACTCCGCCGCCGCCGCCGACTCCAACACCTCCGATAGTCGTACCGCCAGCCGTAACGAACCCTCCCAGCCAGCCGGCGACGCCTCCTACCAATGTTGCCGAACAATTCCACGCGGTAGCTGCTGGTGAAACCCTCTACGCCATCAGCCGCCGCTATGGCTTAACGGTCGACGCTCTAAAGCAACTTAACCAGCTTAATGGGAACACCATTATGATTGGGCAGCAGCTTCGGGTGAAGTAGTAATTAGTCTGGTGGTCTTAAAGTAGGTAGCACTGCCGTGTTCCTCAATTCACTTCGTTCGTAGCATCCTCGAATCTCGATTCAGGAGGCTTGATTCTTGATTGGCTTAGGCTGGACCACCTGCTCACTAAGCTTTTTCACCCGGCTTTGCGAGGAGAAAGTTTGTCGAACGGCTGCAGTAAAGCTTACCTTAGCCCACCAACAAATCATCTTCCGTGCGGCTAAGACTTTCTTTACTTCTGTTCCTAACGCTTTCATTCTGCAGTAGCCAACTCGTCGGCCAGGACCTCGAACAGGAAGGTGAATACGGCGTCGACTGGGGTGGCTACCTCTTTGGTATCAAGGGTGGGCCGAGCCTGGGCAATCAGGAGTGGTCCGGACTAGAAACGGAGTTACTACTTGCTTACCACGGTGCCTTGTACTACGAAACCATCCCCTCCCAGGGGCGCTTTAGCTTCTTTGGCCAGCTGGGTTACCACATCCGGGGCAGCAAGATCAGCCGACGCCGGGGCATCACCTTCAACGGTGGCCAGGTAACGCTGCCCGCAGACGATTTTCAATTCCAGAATATTTCTCTTGGCCTCGGGGCCAAATCAGTCGTTAGTTACACCCGGCTCGCGGACCTTTACTACGTCCTAGGCTTACGGGTTGATTACAACCTCGACACCAACCTTGACAAGTACGATCAACTCTCCAGCTCTTTCGGTAACGCCTTCCGTCTGAATTACCCCTTTGAGAGCCCTGACTTCATCAACGAAGTGACCTACGGTGCCACCTTCGGTGGCGGTGCGCTGATCCCCATCTCCGATAAAATGAGTGGGTTTATCGAAATCACGGCGCATCCTGACTTCAACTTTCAGTACAACCAGCCAGCCATCGAAAACGTAATCGATCCGCTTGGCGGCATTCTCCGAACCATCAGCGCCCGGCAGATCAGAAACTTCACCGTCGAGATCAGCTTCGGTCTGCGCTTCATGCGCAAGTGGAATTATGTCGATTAAGCGGCAATTTCGCACCCTGGGCGAGGGCCTCTCCGGCCTGCTCTACCCTCGTCTCTGCCTGAATTGCCGGCAGACGGTTACCCGTGACCAACCCACCCAACTTTGTTTTTCCTGCCAAAGCGATCTCGCGCTGACGGAACACTGGTTGCTGCCCGAGAACGAATTCACGGATCGGCTGGCCGGCCGCCTACCCCTTACCTTCGGAGCAGCCCTACTCTCTTTTAATACTGGCACCGTCTGCCAGCAATTGATCCACGCCTTAAAGTACCATCACCGGCCGGATATCGGCGTTGAACTGGGCCAAAGGCTGGGAATTTTGCTTCAGGAACATCCTGCGCTTCAGGACCTGGACGGCCTAGTCCCCGTGCCCATTCACCCCGACCGTCGTCATCAAAGAGGGTATAACCAGGCGGAAGAAATTGGCAAAGGCGTTTCCCGGGTACTCGGAAAGCCAATGTATCCAAATGCCCTGCGTCGGAGTAGTTATAAAGGTTCGCAAACGAAAAAAAATCGTTTCGAACGGGTGGAAAATACCCGAGAGTCTTTCGTGATTGGCACCGGAGATTTTGCTGGCAAGCACCTCCTACTGATTGACGATGTATTGACCACCGGGGCTACGCTGGATTTTTGTGGAAACGTGTTATTGGAGCACCATAAGGAGCTAAGGGTAGGTATTGCAACTTTGGCGATTACTGTGGGATGAGGGGGTTTCAGGGTTCACGTTTCAGGTCTCCAGATGAGCCCCAAAAACATCCCTTTTTAAAATCCGTTTTGAAATTCGGCTATCTTCCCTACCTTTGCGCATGGAAACGAACTATCCCCCCAAGTTTGCCGAACAGGGCCTCACTTTTGATGACGTCCTCCTTCTCCCCGCCTACAGTGAAGTACTTCCCCGTGAAGTCAACCTTTCTAGCCAGCTAACGCGTGGGCTGCGACTCAACGCGCCCATAGTTTCAGCAGCGATGGATACCGTAACTGACGGCAGGTTAGCCATCGCCATCGCCCGGCAAGGTGGCATCGGCATTGTCCATAAAAACATGACCATTGCCCAACAGGCCGAACAGGTGCGAATGGTAAAACGCTCGGAATCGGGCATGATCGTCGATCCGGTGACCCTGAAGGCCGATGCTTCCGTTGCCGATGCTAAAGCATTGATGAAGCTTCACCGCATCGGAGGTATTCCGATTGTGAACGATAGTTGCCACTTGATCGGAATCCTGACCAACCGGGACCTGCGCTTCGAGAAGGAACCCAAACGTCGGATCAGCGAGATCATGACCACCGAGAACCTGGTTACCGCCCCCGTAGGAACAACGTTGGAACAGGCAAAAGATATTCTTCAACGTCATAAGATTGAGAAGCTCCCCGTAGTAAGCGCAACAGGTCTGCTAGAAGGCCTGATTACTTATAAGGACATCATGAAGGTGAAGGACTACCCCAACGCCTGCAAAGACAGTTTCGGCCGCCTCGTCGTTGGTGGTGCCATCGGTGTTACGGCAGATATGCTGAAAAGGGTGCAGGCACTCGTCAACGTCAACGTCGACGCCATTACCGTCGACACGGCCCATGGCCACAGTCGGGGCGTATTGAACGCCGTTACTCAGATAAAGGATGCCTTCCCCGATCTGCAGGTAATTGGTGGTAACGTGGCCACCGGTGCCGCGGCGAAGGCCCTGGCTGATGCCGGGGTAGACGGCGTTAAAGTCGGCGTTGGTCCCGGTTCCATCTGTACCACCCGCATTGTAGCCGGCGTCGGGGTGCCGCAGCTGAGTGCGATCTACAATGCTGCCGAAGCCCTCAGAGGGACTGGTATTCCGATCGTGGGCGATGGCGGCATCAGGTATTCCGGCGACATCGTGAAGGCCCTGGCAGCGGGCGCTTCGACCATCATGGCGGGTAGTTTGTTTGCTGGAGTTGACGAAAGTCCGGGGGAAACCATCCTTTTCGATGGCCGCAAGTTCAAAGTCTACCGGGGTATGGGTTCGCTCGGCGCCATGAATAAAGGCAGTAAGGACCGCTATTTCCAGGATGTGGAAGACGACGTAAAGAAGCTGGTTCCGGAAGGTATCGAAGGTCGGATTCCTTTTAAAGGTAGCCTTGCCGAAGTAGTGACGCAGTACCTCGGCGGCCTCCGCGCCGGGATGGGCTACTGCGGTGCCCACACCATTGAGGAACTACAAAAAGCACAGTTCATCCGCATAACCGGAGCAGGCATGATGGAAAGTCATCCACATAATATTACGATTACTAAGGAGGCGCCTAATTACTCCCGGCGGTAGGGGGTCAGAGAGTCGAGCAGTCAGAAAGCCACTGCTCGGCGGGCCTACTTTGCTCTTTAAACGTTCCTTTGCACCTGCGACCGCGCCCAAGTAGTGAAAGGAAGAATGAGAGAATGGCTACCGCAAACACCGTTCCCTACGCTACGCTTGCTCACCATGGCGAACAAGCGTAGTGCCGTGAGTGGAACCAGCGGTAGCCATTCAATGATTCTCCCATTCACTATTTTACCGCCAAACATCCGCCTACCATGTCAACATCCTTGCTTGTCGTTAGTGATTACCGAGACAGCCTCAACGCCGTCCGGCCCGAGGGCCGTTGGTTTATCGGCCTGGTCCGCGACTACGGTTACTCCGTCACGGTGATGACCCGCCGGGAGGGCGCCAACTACCTCGACGAGCTGGAGGCCGGTGGCGTACGGGTGATCGACTGGCACCCCGAATCGAAGTTCGGCGCAGCAGACCGCGACGGTATCCGGGCGGAACTGGAAGCCAATCATTACGATCTGCTCCACCTGTTCAACAACAAGAGCATCGTTGCCGGTATCCGCGCCGCCAAAGGCTGGCCGGGCAAGGTGCTGACCTACCGGGGCTATACCGGCAACATCCATTGGTGGGATCCAGGGGCCTACTTTCAGCACCTGAACCGCCGGGTCGACGGCATCATCTGCGTCAGCCAGGCCGTAAAAGAAAGCTTTGATCGGCTGCCGAATTTCAACAAAAACAAGACCCTGGTCGCCGGTAAAGGGCATGATCCAGCGTGGTATGCAGGCATTAAGCCCATCGACCTGGAGGCCGAATTCGACATTCCTGCGGAGCGGATCACGATCATCGTCGTGGCCAATGCCCGCCGGATGAAGGGGATGGACTACCTCGGCACTGCCATCCGCAGGCTGCCACCGGAACTGAACCTACATTTCCTCTTCGTTGGCCGTGGCCTCGGAACCCCGGAACTGGAGTCGGACCTTGCCGACAGTTACTACGGTCATCAGTACACCTTCGCCGGTTTCCGGACCGACGTGTTGCGCATTCTTTCCGCCGCCGACGTTAGCCTCCTCCCCAGCGTTAAAGGCGAAGGCCTTAGCAAGGTATTACTGGAAAGTATGTTCCTCGGCCGACCAACCATCATGACCGACATCGGCGGTAATAAAGGGCTAGGCATCGATGGCGAAACCGCCCTGATCGTTGCCGCCCGCAAAGACGAAGCCCTTACCGAAGCTATGACCCGGATTGCAGAAGACGAGGCACTCCGGCAGCGATTGGGGGCCGCCGGCAAAGCTTACATCACGGAGCATTACCATGCCGACCGGACGGTGCGGGAGTTGCATGAGGCGTATGAAATAGTGGGTAGTCGGTAGTTAAGAGACGCCGTATAAACAACTGTCCCTAAGTAGTAGGTAGTGCCATTAACCAGTTGGTACAACAAGGCCGGCGGGAGGATGTCACCTTGATCGTGATGGGCGGCGTTAGCACGGGTTTGTCCAGCCGGATGACTCCAGTATTTGGTAGTGTTGCTCGGTCGGTCGCCATGCGGTCGGAATGTCCGGTTCTACTCATCCCAAAAATTGCGGGCGTACCAAAGGTTCAAAAGGCCGCCATCGCTTTCGACGAGGAAAATGCCCTGGTGGGGCTTAGTAAAAAGCCTACCCATTGCCTTCGGGGGCATCCGACAAATGAGCGCGACTCTCCATCGTTTAATCAAGGTTCTGCGCCCGGAGGTTGGCTTCGTACACGTTGACAAAGAGACCGATGCCTGTATACTAATGCATACCTGGGAGATGGATCTGCCACCAGGCATGGTGCGCACTTTTAGAGCACAACTGGGGGAAGGCCCCCCCAGTTCGTCATTTCCACTTCGGGCCGTGGGAAAGAATTTCTGGATGGCGACCTGGATAGGATCAGTTCCGCTTCGAAAACAATAGATACTGGTCGGGATATCCAAAGAGGCGTTGATTGGGTGAAACTTACCTTGAGGTTTGCCCCGACACGGTAATGCATAAAGCGGGCCTTCTATTACAGGCTAGTTATTGAGCGCTCCTTTATCGAATTTGCCCCGCTCCCAGCACCAACCATTTGTAACTGGTTAAAGCCGCCAGCCCCATCGGCCCACGGGCGTGAAGCTTCTGTGTACTGATCCCAATCTCCGCACCTAGTTCGAACTGTCCGCCGTCGGTAAAGGCAGTGCTGGCATTGGCATAGACAACGGCGGCATCAACCTCTTTGAGGTAGCGCCGGATGTTTTCAGAATGCTCGCTTACGATGGTTTCACTGTGCCGGCTACCGTAGCGTTCAACGTGGGCGATGGCTTCACTAATATCATCGACGCATTTGATGGACATTTTCATACTCAGAAATTCGGTACCGTAGCTTTGCTCATTGGCGGGATGAAGTGGCCCCGTGTAATTACCCGACAATATTCCATAGGCCTCCTCATCTGCGAAGACTTCACAGGCGTGCTGCTCGCCTAAGTCAGCTAAAAGGCCAGGTAAATCTAGCAGGTGACTACGGTGAATCAACAGACAATCCAGCGCATTACACACGCTGACCCGCCGGCTTTTGGCGTTGGTGATGATGGCTTTGGCCCATTCCAGATTGACTTCGGCATCGACGTAGGCATGGCAAATACCTGCCCCTGTTTCGATGACTGGTACGGAGGAATTTGCCCGTACAAAATCAATCAACCCCTGGCTTCCGCGGGGAATAATGACGTCGACCAACCCGTCGGCTTTAAGGATGGGCACGAGCGCTTCGCGCTCCGCCGGAGCGAGGTAGCAAGCCGGAGGCAAGTTACTAGCGGCCAATGCCTCGTCGATCAGTCGTTTGATGGCAAGGTTACTGTCGCGGGCATCCCGGCTACCCTTCAGCACAGACGCGTTGCCGGCCTTGAGGTTAAGCGCAAACACATCGAAGGTGACGTTGGGCCGGGATTCGAAGACGATACCAACCACCCCGATCGGTACGCTGACCCGGCTTAGCTGCAAACCATTCGCCAAAGTATTGGCCTCGTGCACGACCCCCAGCGGAGAAGGTAGCGCCGCCACCCGCCGCAAATCTGCAGCAATAGCCCTTAGCCGGTCTTCATTAAGGAGCAAGCGATCGTATTTCGGGTCTTCCGGGTCCATCCGGGCAAGGTCGAGCGCGTTGGCGGCAAGGACCGTAGCCATATTGGCTTCTGTCAAATCGGCCAACTTCAGCAGACAATCATTCAGGCTTGCCGGCGGCACGCGATTGAGTCCGGCTGCGGCGATGCGCAGGGTGGCCAGTTCGGTAAGGATTTGGGAGGAAGCGTCGGTTGAGGTCATTGGGGAAATCATTGCTGCATTAAGAACAACAAAGTTAGCGGCCCGATCGGTGCAGGCAAGATCAGGTCTTTGTCGTTTTACAGTTTACAGGGAATCTATGCCTCAGGCTGCTGCGCAGCTGATTGTTCTCACAGAGGCCAGCACAGAGGTTTCACAGAGTTGCCGTCATTGGAATAGAGAGGAGGTATAGTGCAGCTAAAATCCAGACCGTTAAAGTGCAGCTTAAGGTCGGTTCATTATTTTAACATCATAAGTCCGCATAACCAATAGAACTGCACGAGCAAAGCGAGCATAGATGTGCGGCAGCCTATCACCACGAGTAGCAGCGAAGCTAATCTACCAAGCGCGCAGCGCGTCTACGAGGCCGAAGGCCGTCTACCAAGAAATCGAACAAAGTGAGATTTCGTCTACATTAAGCGCCGTACTGCCGATGCAACAGCCGCAGTGTTTTCAGCTTTTTACCCTTATCATCATAGATAGAGATGAGGTACAAACCATCGGGGAGGCCTTCAACGTCGTAGCCGTCTTTACCCGCAGGGCGATCAAATTTCTTAAGGCGATTACCGAGGGTATTAGAGACTTCGACCCGTCCAAGCTTGGTACCGGGAGGAGTCTCCACAAAAAAGCGGCTCTCCCGGGTAGGATTGGGGTAAAGCCGAACAGTTTTAGGTGTCGGCCGGCCGCCAACATCTCCTCCGGAAATATTAGAGCCGACGGGAGCGGAAGCCGAACCGGAGCGCTGTGTAATTTCGGAGGTAACAACCGCTTTCCCAAGGTTTCTACTGGGGTCATTCAGATCGGAAAACTGAACCTCTACCCTACCGTCTCCTGCAACACCAAAAGGCTGCAATACAACCTGAAAGGTAGCGGAAGAACCCGGCGCTAAATTAATCGGCAGGTTTTGGATAGTATTGGCTTTAGAAAGAACGTAGGGAGTGTTACGACTCTCGTTAGCAAAAGTACCGTACTCCCACTTAGAGGGCTTACCGATAACAACCTGCTTACGAACCAACCTAATAGACCGAGGTGAATCATTGGTTACCGTGATGGTGGTGAGGTCTTGATACCCATCATCCAAGTCGTCTACAACTACATCTTTTACTACCGTGGCTGGCTCCACGCGCAATGCACCACGCTGCGCGTAGCCGCTAATGCTCAGGACCAGAAATAGTAAGAGTAGATGTAATTTCATT
Source organism: Neolewinella sp. (assembly GCA_047626445.1). Classification (GTDB taxonomy): domain Bacteria; phylum Bacteroidota; class Bacteroidia; order Chitinophagales; family Saprospiraceae; genus Neolewinella. Next base: position 1,106 of record JBLHRW010000107.1, on the reverse strand, counting down.
GTTATGTTTCTGGGAATTCTAATATTCGTAACCGGGGAACGAAGGTAAGGTCAACAAAGATGGCACAATAATATGAGGTCTAGGGAAAAAAAAGCACGACACATGGGAATATTTAACATTTGAGACAGTAACAGACTTGGCCCCGTCGCAAGCGAATTAGATCCGAAACAAGTGATTTCCTCTTTCCTCAAATGATTTTTCACTGTAGATAGGCCTGATTATCAAATAATTTTACTGTGCCCTCCTCACTCCTTGCAACTACACCAGCACCAGCGCTCATCACAAGTACAGTAGGCTACTATCCGTTGTCAAACATTTTTTACCTTTGCCGCCTATGAAAGTGTCCCTTAACTGGCTGCGCCAGTATTTAGCCATTAATATCGAACCAACCGCCATCGGCGAAGTGCTGACTGGTACTGGTCTGGAGGTCGAAGGCATGGAAAAAGTTGAGTCTGTCCCCGGTGGTCTGGCTGGCGTAGTCGTCGGCTACGTGCTCGAATGCGGTAAGCACCCGGGAGCCGACCGTTTGTCTTTAACTAAGGTCGACACCGGTGCTGGCGAGCCCGTCTCCATTGTCTGCGGTGCGCCCAACGTCGCAGCTGGCCAACATGTGGTGGTGGCTACCGTCGGCGCTATGTTGCACCCGTTAGTCGGCGAACCGTTCAAAATCAAAAAAGGTAAGATCCGTGGAGAAGTATCCGCAGGGATGCTTTGTGCGGAAGATGAACTTGGACTTGGCGAAAGCCACGACGGCATCATCGTGCTCGACAAAGCCTATAAACCAGGCACCCCCGCAGCCGAAGTATTCGAACTCGAAGAAGATTACGTCTACGATATCGGCCTGACCCCCAATCGCTCTGACGCCACGAACCACCTCGGTGTGGCCTTTGACCTGGCGGCGGCGCTCAACGTCAATTATGGTAAAAGTGTCGCGGTACAGCGGCCCGACGTTAGTGCCTTCAAAGCCGGCACCAATGCTCCTATAAAAGTCACGGTACAAGACGCGACCCAGGCTCCTCGCTATGCGGGCCTTACCATCGAGAACCTGACCGTGGGCCCCAGCCCCGAATGGCTTCGTACCCGACTGCAGGCCATCGGCGTGCGGC
>JBLHRW010000106.1:0-12736 GCA_047626445.1 Neolewinella sp. | reverse complement strand
TCCGGAAGTACAAGGATATGCTGGCGGCCGACGTAATTCTGGTCTCAGATACCAGCCTGTTAGGTAAGGAAAATCCCAGCATTACGGTTGGTCTGCGGGGTCTTACTTACCTCGACGTTAAGATCACCAGTGCCCGGGCAGATATGCACTCCGGCCTCTTCGGCGGCGCAGTGACCAACCCAATCAATACCCTCTGCGAGATGATCGCTTCGCTGAAGGACGAGAAGAAACACATTACCATCCCCGGCTTCTACGACGACGTACACTTCCCCTCCGAAGCTGAGCGGGACATGATGCGCAATGCACCCTTCGACGCGGAGGAGTACATGAACAGCCCCGGCGTATACGGCCTGGAAGGCGAGGAAGGTTTCCATACTTACGAACGGACGGGTATCCTGCCTACGCTCGACTGCAACGGTATCTGGGGCGGATTCATGGACGAAGGCTCCAAGACGATCATCCCGGCTGTAGCAAACGCCAAGATCAGTATGCGGTTGGTCAGCAAGCAGAATTACCACAAGATCACGGACCTCTTCACGGCGCATTTCAAGTCCATCGCTCCCGACAGCGTGAAAGTGGAGGTTCACCCGCACCACGGCGGAAATCCCTACGTAACCCCAACGGATACCGCGGAATACAAGGCCGCCTCTGCTGCCATGGAAGAGGCGTTCGGTAAGGTGCCGGTGCCGATGTACGAAGGCGGTTCCATTCCGATCATCGCCAACTTCAAGGAAGTACTCGGTATCGAGTCTATCCTGATGGGTTTCGGCTTCGATACCGACGGGTTACACAGCCCGAACGAGCACTTCGGTGTGTGGAATTTCAATAAGGGTATTGACACGGTTCCCCGTTTCTTTGCTGAGTACGCCAAGATGAAAACACAGGCTTAGTGCCGACCAGTCGTCAGCAAAAAGCTAAAGTTTTACGCGCCACCCGCAAGCTTCACCGCCTGTCGGGTATCAGCCTGTTTATGTTCTTTTTCATTATGGCGGTGACCGGTATTCTGTTGGGCTGGAAGAAGCACAGTGGAGAGGTAATCATGCCCGATACTTACCGGGGAACCACCATCGAAATGGCAGAATGGCTGCCGTTGGACCGGCTGAGCTTGCTAGCAGTATCCGCCCTGGAGAAGCAAACGGGAGAAAGGTTGGAGGTCGATAGGATCGACGTCCGACCTGGAAAGGGTGTACTAAAGGTTCTCTTCAAAGACAAGCAGTTAGAAGTGCAACTCGACGGGGCAACCGGTGAGGTGCTGTCGGTGGGCCGCCGGCACAACGACTGGATCGAACAAGTACACGATGGTTCTATCATCGATGATTGGTTGGGTATTCCCCACGGTATTTTCAAGGTGTTCTATAACTCACTGATGGGGGTGGCATTGATCATTTTTACCGTTACTGGATTTTGGTTGTGGTATGGGCCTAAGCGGATGCGCCCAGGAAGATGATCTCCGGTTCAGGGCAATCGTAAGCTCGAATGCTGATGCCTTAGACAAGCTCAGGCACGGGTAATATTCGCTAAAAAGCCGTCAGGAAAATGCCAGAGGCATTTTTTCTGACGGTCTAGTGAGTATTTACTCGGTCCCTGAGCTGACGATGTGCAGCACCCGTGGAAGTATCGAAGGGACGATCTTATAATTGCCCTGATTTCTGGTCAGTCGCTGCTGGGTTCTCCCGTGGAGGCCTGTACCTTAACGCGCCCCTAATCAGCTCAACCTCGCCCGTGCTCAATTTTCTGAACAGCCCTTATCCTTCGCTTGATTTCCAGCGCTCCCGTTCCTTGCTTAAAAGTGCATTGATCGGAGCTTTTGTGGCAATTTTCCTGATGGTGTTCAAACCTTTCGGTTCTGCGGAGGCTAAAATAGCGAACCTGAACCTCTTTCTTGCCGGGTATGGCGTCGTCATTGCCTCCATCACATTTCTCCCTCATCTGCTGTTTCGCCTGGCAGCGCCACGTGTCTTCCGGGAGGAGGAATGGACGATTGGCCGGCAGATAGGCTACCTCTTTTGTGTCGTAAGCCTGGGGATCACTGCGTCTTATTGGTACCTGTTGCAAGCGGGGGGACAGGCGAACTGGCCGGATTATCTATATTTCTTTCGCAACGCCTTGATTGTCGCCAGTTTTCCCATCCTTATCATCACCTTGCTCGACGATATCCGTAAACTGCGGCACTATGAATCTGGCGCCGCCGTGGCGAACGCCCAACTCGGGCCGTCTTCCGGTTCCGCGTTACCCCCGCTTGCACCTGCGGCCGCGCCCCTTGTGGTACCTTTTACCCTGACGGACGACCAGAACCGCCCCGAACTGACGATAATACCTGAAAAGCTATGGTGCCTGCACAGTGAAGGGAATTACGTGGAGGCCTGGACGATCAACGACGCTGGCGGCCACGACCGAACCTTGATCCGAAATACCCTTGCCAGCCTGATCAAACAGTTGCCCGCTACCGGTTTTCTCACCTGCCATCGCTCCTGGGTCGTGAACGCCAGCCTGGTAGCGTCCGTAACGGGAAACGCTCAAGGCTATCAGCTCCTCCGCCCGGGAGCACCTACCGTGGTCGTTGCCAGGGGACGTTCAAAGGTGGTACTTGGAAAGCTCCAAAAGGAGGTTGAAAAGTAAAAGCCTGGGTAAAATACCCCTGCATTTCGTCCCAGATCTTGCATTCTGCTCCACTTTTCGGCATTTCATCCCATCGTTCCACCGTTCGCCCCTCTCTTCGGAAAGTCTCGTCTGTAGCCCTTTGATTTGTAGCATCGCTTCAACTAAAAACAACGCAACGATGCAACCTGAGATGCCAGCAAACCGAGATGCTCGTATAACCTATACTATCCTGATCCTGGCTTTTTACCTGTTGGGCCAGCTTGGTGGAAAATTCTTGTACCCTTATTACAGTCACTTACTGGCCGACTTACCTCTCGCCTTACGGACTACCTCTTGGTCGGCAACTTACTTTGGGCTTGTCCCCGTAATTGGCACTGTACTGATTTTTGGATCCAAGGACTTTTGGGCACGTATGGGCATGGCCAAAGGTTTCTGGCAGGGCCTGGGGGCAGCCTTCATAATGACCTTGCCGATGCTGATCGGGTATGCCTGGGTCGCGGACTTTGCGATTAATATTGACTGGGGCCGAGATTTCCTGTTTGGCACCATTGCCGCTCCGTTCTTTGAAGAACTCTTTTTCCGGGCGTTTCTCTTCGGACTACTCTACCGCTACGCTGGTTGGGGGCTCTGGCCAGTAACCTTGCTGGACGGCCTTGTTTTCGGCCTCATTCATCTTGGTCAGGGAGATTCTTTTGGTGCCGCCGGCGCGGTATTTGCGGTCACGGCAGCCGGTGCAGTAGGCTTCAGTATTCTGTATAAGGAGTGGGGCTGGAACCTCTGGTTGGTCATCTTCCTGCACGCCTTGATGAACTTCTACTGGATGGCCTTCGATGTGGCCCAAAACGCTGCCGGTGGCATGTGGGCCAACGTTTTCCGGATGGCCACCATTGCCATCGCTTTTGGGTGGACGTTTTACCGGGTCAGGCAGCAAGGTCGGCAAATCCTGGCATCCGCAAAGGAATCGAAAAGTGGTCAGCAAAATAGCGAAGAAGCTGACCTGCAGGCTACCACCTCCTATCCCGTCTAGAACTAACCCTATTCTCTGTTGACTTGGGCTGCCCGTCTTCGGACGTGGCAGTCTTTTTTCATCCCGCCCGGTGGCTAAATCACCCGCTTCTGGAGCAACTCGTCTACCGTAGCCGCCCGAACCTCTAGTATCGCTCCGGAAAAGAAGAGCGTCTTCCCGGCCAGGGCATGGTTCGCGTCGAGGGTGACGTTTTCATCATCCCAATTCAGGATTTTGGCGTTGACGTCTTTACCGTTGGTGTCGGTAAGGATAATGAACTCGCCTTCGACCAGTAGGCCAGGTTCGATCTCCTCCTTGTCGTTCCGAAACAAGTGGAGCGGCATCGTCAGCACGTGTTCTTTGCCGGGTATGCCGTAGGCGTCTTCCGGGCTGAGCTGGAAGGCGAAACCCTTGCCGGCTTTCAGGCCGAAGAGCCGGCGCTCCCAGGCGGGGAGCATTTTGCCGACGCCGAATAGGAACTTGAAGGGGTGGTCTACTTCCACCCGCTCCATTAGCGGCCCTTCGGGGCTGCCATCACGGACTTCGTAGGAGAGGGTGACAATGGTGTGGTCGTCAATGTTCATAAGCTAGTTGGTGAATTAATACTTTCGTTCAATCAACGGTGCGTCAGCGCCGGGGCCAGCATGCTCATCGCGAATTTCGTCGAGGCGATCGCGGCAGCTATCGCAGCTGCCTAAGTGTTCGCTGAAGCGATGGTAAGCCTTGCTGTCTTCTTTTTTCGTTCTGCCCGCCCAAAAATCTTGCAGCTCTTCATCAGAAAGGTGACGAAAGGCACCGATCACTTCCCTACCGATGTAGTAAATGATGGCCAGCGCGACGACGAGAACAATTATCTTACCCATGGTGCGAAGATACGGAGAGAGAATAATAGAAGGAGGGAAGGAATGAATAGCTGCCGCTGTTACCATGCACGGCGCTACGCTTGTTCGCCCGTGGTGAGCGCGCAGGGCAGCGAACGGTAACAGCGGCAGCTATTCTCCCCTTCTCTCCTTCCCGGCGGCCCCGCCGAACCTTCCGTAATCTAAATTATCACCTCTTTCGTCGAAACACCATTACGGTATTTCCCCCGCTCAACGTACATTGCAACATGTCCACCATCAGCAGCGACAGTTTCAAGAAGGATTCTGGGAAATTCCTGGAACGCCTCGGCCAAACCCTGACCCAACGCCCCTTCTATCACGCCGGAAGTTGGCTGTCTTTCTTGTTGCTACTCATTACGATGGATATGCGCATCGGGCAGTATTCCTTCGGGATATCTCTTGCAAGCCAGGTGATCAACATCGTTTTTTTTGCCATTATCGTCTACATCAACCTGCTCTACCTGTTTCCCGCTTATCTGAAGAAAGGTCAATACTGGACTTACCTTTTATTACTCACCGGTACGGCACTATTGTTCACCCCGCTGAAACTGGTGCTGAAATACCTCCTGTTTAATAAGACCACGGGGATGCGGCAAGATATCCTTGATAACCTCTCGGCTTACTTTCTCAGCATGTTCCTGGTGGCCGGTCTTAGTACGGTGGGCAAAATTATGGTCGACTGGATTGTGGCCAACCGCAAAAAGGAAAAGGTAGAGAATGAGAGCATGCAATCAGAGTTGCGGTTCCTAAAAAGCCAGATTAATCCGCACTTTCTGTTCAATACCCTGAACAGCTTGTACGCTTTGACTTTGAAAAAAGACGATAAAGCGCCGGACATCGTGATCAAGCTCTCGGAAATGATGCGCTATATGCTCTATGAGTGTAATGAGCCCCGGGTGCCACTGCGCAAGGAGATCAACTATCTGCAAAATTACCTCGACCTGGAGCGCCTACGGCAACGCAAGGGCATTAATATCGAGTTGCACGTAAATGGCAATGTGACCGACCAGATGATCGCGCCACTTATGCTCATCCCGTTTTTGGAAAACAGCTTCAAGCACGGCGTCAATGCCAACATCAAAGACGGGTTCGTCATCGCAACCCTCAGCGTCAAACCACGCAGTGTTTATCTAATACTGGAGAACAGTAAAGGCTCCGTAATGCCTACCCAGGTGCATGGTAACCGGCCAAGCGGCGGCATCGGCCTGGTGAACGTTCGCCGCCGCCTGGACTTACTTTATAAGGACAAGTACGAACTCAACATCAGAGAATCCCCGAGTACTTATGCCGTACACCTGGATCTTGAGCTGTAGGCAGTAGCCGGAAGTGAGGCATGGTTTTGCGGAAATTCGCGGGAACGGGCCAATATTAACACCATTATAACGTTTTTAATCATTGCTTTGCCGAACTTCCATCCACCTTCGTCGATCAAATGCCTCACCTTTTTACCCATTTAATACTTTAGCAGCATGATAAACGCAATAATCGTAGATGACGAGCCGCTGGCTCAGGACATCCTTGAGACTTACCTGAAGAAAATCCCTCAAATCGAACTCATCGCTAAGTGTGATAACGCTTTTGAGGCCAACGACGTACTGAAAGACCACGATGTGGACCTGATGTTCCTGGACATCAATATGCCACAGCTTACCGGAACCGACTTCCTGAAAGGACTAACGGATCCGCCCGTAACTATTTTTACCACCGCCTACCCCAATTATGCCCTGGAAGGCTTTGAGCTCAATGCCCTCGATTACCTGGTGAAGCCGATCAGTACGGAGCGTTTCCTTACAGCCTGTAACCGGGCTATAGAGCAAGCAGAGCTTAAGCAAAAAGCCCAGGCCGGTGAGGTCGAGGACGGAGGCCCCGACTTCTTCTTCGTCAAAGCCGATAAAAAACTGGTACGGGTCAACCTCGCCGATATCGTTTACATTGAAGGCCTCAAAGATTACGTAATCATTCGGATGCCGAACGATCGGGTCATTACCCTGCAAACGATGAAATCCCTGGATGAGCGGTTGCCGTCCGCACACTTTCAGCGCATCCACCGCAGCTATATTGTTAACCTGGACCGGATCGAAGCGCTCCACGGCAACATGGTTGAAGTAAAGGAGAAAGGCAAAACGACCTCTCTGCCGGTTGGTAAAAGTTACCGGGAGGTGCTGGCTTCCCGGATTGAAGGGTATAAGCTGTAGGGCGCGGCCGCAGGTGCAAAGTAAGGGTGGAAAGGGAGAAAGGGGAAAGGGCAGCGGTTTCAACGCCAGTTCCCTTTCCTTGCTTTTTAATTCCTTCGCCGGCACCTGCGGCCTCGCCAACTTCCCCGCCCCTCGTATGGTTACGTCTTAAATCTAATCAAGCCATGTCAGCCAAAAAAGACGCGAAATTTGCCACTCAATGTATCCACGGAGGCCAGCGCCCCGACCCGCTAACTGGTTCGGTGATGGTCCCGATCTACCAAACTTCGACTTACGCCCAGGAGGAACCCGGTAAGAACAAGGGCTACGAATATGCCCGCACCAGAAACCCCACCCGGGATGCGCTGCAGGCCAACCTCGCCGCCATCGAGAAGGGGGACTTCGGCGTCTGTTTCAGCTCCGGCCTTGCTGCCATGGACAACGTCCTGAAACTATTGCAACCCGGAGACGAAGTGCTCGCTCCCGACGATCTCTACGGCGGTAGCTACCGCCTGCTTACTGCAGTCTTTGGCCCCTTCGGCATCAAAAGCCGTTTCATCGACATGAGGGACCCCGCCAACGTGGAGAAGGAAGTATCGGCGGATACCAAAATGCTCTGGATCGAAACGCCCACCAACCCGATGCTGAACATCGTGGACATCGAGGCAATGACGACGATCGCCAAGCGCAAAGGGATACTATCTGTGGTCGACAATACTTTCGCCAGCCCTTACCTTCAGCAACCGCTGACGCTGGGCGCTGACCTCGTGCTGCACTCCGCCACCAAATACCTCGGTGGCCACTCCGATGTGGTTATGGGGGCGGTGATCACCCGCGACGAAGACCTCGCCAAGCGGCTCTACTACCTGCAGAACGCTGCCGGTGCTATACCCGGACCACAGGATTGTTTCCTGGTCCTCCGTGGCATCAAAACACTCCACCTGCGCGTCCAACGTGCTTGCGAAAACGCTCGTCAGATTGTAAAGGTGCTTCAGAACAATGATCTGGTCGCCAATATCTACTACCCTGGCCTGGAGGATCACCCCCGGCATGAAGTTGCTAAAAAGCAGATGCGTGATTTCGGTGGCATGATCTCCTTCGACCTGAAGGAGGATACCCTGGAAGCAGCTACCCAGGTGATGAAGAATACCCACTATTTCACCTTGGCTGAATCCCTCGGTGGCGTAGAATCGCTCATCGGCCACCCGGCCAGCATGACGCACGCCAGTATTCCCAGGGAGCAGCGCTTGAGCGTTGGACTTACCGATAGCCTGATCCGCCTTAGTGTAGGCGTTGAAGATGCAGATGACTTGGTGAAGGACCTGGAGGAAGCGTTGGCTGCTGCAGTTGGTGCGGAGGCTTAGGAGTAACCACTAAGGCATTAAGACACTAAGGAAACGACACTAAGGGACGCGAAATAAGTAAACCATGCTTCTTGACCGCCTTATTTTGCCCTCACCGCTCTTAAAAATTATTTCCGTAGCTACGGCTATGCAAAGAATTTTTCAAGAACGGTGAGAACAAAAGCGTCAGGTCAAGAATCACGTTTTATTTAATTCCCATCCCTAAGAACTGCTTCGCAGTAGGAAGTTTCTGGATTCCCGTAGGACGGATACTCGACTTGAGTGAAGCTCAGGTTACGAGGTCCGTCGGGCGGGTTTTGTTTTTGGTGCCAATCGGCCCAACGGCCCACACTTGGAGGCTGCGACTTCCGGCGCGTAGCCGTCCGACAGAGCACTAGAATTGATATTAAGTCGGCCGATAAGCCAACCGGTACACCTTGGCACTGGCTGATTTTTTCTTTTCGGTACTGATGTAGAGGGTGCCGTCGCTGTCGAAGGTCATTCCTTCGGGCTGGGCGTACAGCTTTTTGTCCAACCGTTGCAGGTGATCGATCCGGCCGTCGGGGTTGAGGACCATCAGGACTTTACCTACGGAGGAGGTGATGAACAATTGCTCGGTAATGGGGTGGATGGCAATGGCTGAGGGGGCCAGGTCATATTCATCCCGGGTGAGGAAAAAGTCGCACAGTTGTTCGTGGCTTGTGGTCTTTTCGCAAATAGCCAAGTAATTTTTCACGGCATCCAGTTCGATGGCGTATACGGGGTCTTTACTGAGGGTCTTGGAAGTAAGATCGAAGGCGTAAATGTAGCGTCCGTTCTTGTCGTTACCGTCGTCCTTAGCGTCCTTCTTACAGGCCAGTAGCAGTCGATTTTTGCTGGCGTCGTAGGCTAGGCCTTCCACGTCGTTGTCTCCGGTGAGGGCGGTATTGAATTTTTCCACGCTTTGATTTAATTCCCCTACGTTGGAAACTTGGTACAGCGTTCCGGTACTTTTAACCACCCAAACGTCGGAGCCAACAGCCTCGATGGCTTCGTAATCACCATCTTTCCAAAACGTTACGGCAAAGAGCAAGGCACCGGTTTTGGCGTTGATGCGAAAGATTTTTCCTTTCTCATCCTGAATGGCCAGTAGTTCGTTCCTGTTGCCGGGAGACATCGATAAGCCGGAAATTTCGTCTAATTCTGGCGGCAAGTTACCGATCAATTCTGGTGCATCGTAGTCGTAATCGTTGGAAGCCGACTGGGCAAAAAAGTTGAAGGTGAATAGGCTGAAAAGCAGCAGGTAGGTTGGTTTAATCATACAAGTTTTTTACAACAACATTTGACGGGTGGCTGATCCGTATTGTCGTTACGTGTGATAAAACGTCTAAACTATCTGTTTATTTGGCTCGGGGTGTTTGGGGGGCAGCTAAAAAGATAGAAATGGCGAAAGCACGGTCTGCCTTCGCCATTTCTGATCTTTGGTTTTCGCACTTATCAGCGCGCGTTCGGATCATGCTTAGAGAAAGAGCTCCTCCAGCGGTAACCGAACCTTTGCGGCGTACTGGGTCTTGTCGTCCTCTGAGCGATAACCAACGGTAGCGATCACGCAAGCACTGAGCCCTTGCTCCGTAAGGTCAAGGATGTCATTGACTTTTTCGGGTTCGAACCCTTCCATTGGGCAGGTGTCGATTTTCAGCTCACCGGCGGTGGCCATTAGGGTTCCGAGGGCAATATAGGCCTGCCGGCGGGTCCAGTCATTGATGAACGCGGCCCCTTTGCCCTTCAGGCTGCCCTTGATATAGTCGGCGTAGCCCTGGATGGCGTCCACGGGAATACCACGGGTTTCTGCAAAGCGTTTGATGAAGCGGTCAACGTAATCGTCTGAGACTTTCAACATGTTGGCAAAGACAAAAATGTGGCTGCTTTCCGTAAACTGGGCCTGGTTAAAACTTGCGGCCTGGAGCTGTTCCTTTACCTTGGGGTCGGTGATCAATGCTACCCGGAAGGGTTGAAGGCCGTAGGAGGTAGCGGCTAGACTCACGGATTGCTGCAACGTTTGAATGTCAGCATCGCTGACTTTTTTAGCTGCGTCGAAGTGTTTGGTGGCATAGCGCCATTTCAGGCTGTCGATAATTGTAGTAGGCATAGTAGATGAAGCGTTATAATGTTGGTTGAATTAGTTAGGTTCCTAGGCGCGGCCGCAGGTGCAAACAGTGGAGGAGGGGAGCAAGGCAAAAGCCCTTGTCCCCTCCAACTATGTCGAGCATCTACTTGGTAGCATCAGGTTTAAACCGGTAGCTGCATAGGTACTTCCATTAGCAAGACTTTCGTGTCCGTATCAGCGTTGAGAGATAACTGATCGATCTCCCAAACTCCAAAACCGTCTCTCTTGTTCAACGGCTGCCCAGCGACGGTAATATCTCCGTCGAGAACGAAGACATAAACACCGTTACCCTCCTTTTTGATGTCGTACTTGATCGTTGTTCCTGCAGACAAATTGCCGAGGTGAAACCAAGCATCCTGGTTAATGGTCACGCCCCGGTCTGCAGCGTTAGGAGACACAACCTGATCGAGTTTGTTGTCCAATGCCTGTGGGGCCAGCGTGATCTGGCCATAGGTTGGAACGACGTCTTTGGTTTTGGGCAATACCCATATTTGCAGAAATTCTACAGCTCGGTCTGCGTTTGCGTTCCTCTCGCTGTGGGCTATTCCCGTGCCTGCGCTCATGGCCTGCACGTCTCCTTCCCGAATCACCGTGGTGTTTCCCATGGAGTCTTCGTGCTGCAGATCACCCGAGAGCGGAATAGAGATGATTTCCATATTGTTATGTGAGTGTTTACCGAATCCCCGTCCAGGAGCAACGAAGTCGTCGTTCAAAACGCGGAGCGTGCCAAAGTGCAGGCGCTCAGGGTTGTAGTAGCTGGCGAAGCTGAAAGTATGGTTGGACCGGAGCCAGCCATGATCGGCGAGTCCCCGGCTATCGGCTTTGTGAAGCGTAGATTGCATAGTAAATAATTAATTGATGTATGTACATTAAATGCTTTTGGATATTACTTGGTTGACATGGTTTTAAAAAAAAATGAAACTATTTTTCTAACAAAGCTTGTTCACGTCTCGCCAGCACATTACTTTTGCGCTCGCTCCGGGGAATGCCATGGGTTAGTTACACTAAAACTGTAAGTAACTTTTAGGATTCTCCTTCACCGCCCAGATGGTGGAATTGGTAGACACGCCAGCTTGAGGGGCTGGTGTCCATTACGGATGTGCAGGTTCGACTCCTGTTCTGGGCACTTGTAAAAAGACTCCGCATCATTCGATGCGGAGTCTTTTTCATTTTAGTCCAGTATTTTGTGTTTTCGGCGTGAACGCCACCACTAGTGGTCGAGACGAATTCCATACACATCGGTGAAGCGTGCCATTAGTCCCCAGCCAAAGAAATCGCTGGCGACCGCGATCACCAGTTCCGTTTTTCCCTTTTGTAGCGGTAGCTGAACCCGGGTGTTCTCGAGGCTAAGGCGTCCACTGGGTTGTTTCTGGATCGGATAGCCGTAGGTGTTTTGACCTGTGTACGCCGGATATCCATTCAAGAAGATCCAAACATCATCACTGAACCCCAGGTCAAGCTGCTTTAACTGGTCGAATTCGGAGTACACGGTTGTTTTTAGCCAAATAACCTTACGGCTCCCCTTTTTTCGAGGTGCGACGGAAATTGATGCCACAAAAACCGAGATCGGTCGCCATGTAATCGAATTCAATGGTGCCAGTACTGAAGTTAAGGTTCCTGGCCACGGCCTCATCGGGGCCGGTAATCTTCAGGGCAGGCAAGCCCAAATGGGTAGTGAAGGTGGCTGAGGAGTCGATAATGTCCCAATGACCAGGTTGAAAGGGGAAATCACCCTTTTGTGCCAACAGGGTGATAGAAGTGAAAAAGCTGATGGCCAGCAGAATAAGTACTCGCATATGAAATGGTATTTTTGTCAAAAGTCCATGGCTGCTGGCGCTTTCCCAAATCGTAGGTCGGTCAGATTAATTCATTTTTGTTCATTAAGCTAAATGGCTGATAATCATATAAATAATGAGGACCAAAATCAGGAGGCATTAAACCATTTGCGGAGTGCTGTAGAAGACAAATTGGGATGGGCCCAAGGGGCAGCTTGGAACGGAACCGATTTCGAACGCTTAAGCGATCTGGTTTCCGACGAGACGGGTAAGCGTCTTAGTGTGAGTACCCTTAAAGACTTTGGGGGAGAACGTCTGCCAACGTTCGGGCAAGCAGAACAACCCTGGACATCCTATCCGCTTTTGTAGGTAAGAAGTCGTGGCGAGCGATTAAAGGACAAACGTTGCCAATTGCCAAAGGAGAAACGAAATCGAACAGTCGCTTCCGTAAGCTAATCTTAAGCTCGCTTCTGGCAGTATTTCTGTTAGTGGTCCTTGTCGCGGTTAGCTACCAGTATTCAGCAAAACCTTCTGACCTTAGTTCAACCATTGATGTAAATCGTGTTTCCTTCTCCGTTGAGCAGGTTACCACTGGGATTCCCAATACGGTGATCTTTCGGTATGATCTGGATGGCCAGGCGGTCGACAGCCTAGAACTACAACAAAGTTGGGATGATAGGCGGGGAGACCTTTTAGATCCCGGGCAAAACCTGGTGACCTCCACGTACCATAGCCCTGGGTATTACCTCGCTAAGTTGATTGCCGACGGAGTCGTGCTGGACAGCCAGCACGTTTATCTCCCCAGTAATG
>JBLHRW010000105.1:0-12797 GCA_047626445.1 Neolewinella sp. | reverse complement strand
TACGTAGAGGAGCACGCTGCCCAGGGCGTACCGATTCCGCCATTCCGTCCTAACCTCCCACCCCAGGAGGTGAATTATTTGCCGCAAAGTGCTCATGGCACGAAGGTAAGGGACGCCGTACAAATAACTTACGCCTTTTGACCGTCTTATTTTGCCCTCACCGTACCTAAAAAGCATTTCCGTAATAAAGGCTATGCAAAGCATTTTTAAACGCGGTGAGAACAAAAGTATCAGGTTAAAAACCAGTAAGTTGTTTATACGGCGTCCTTAAGCGCTTGACTTACTATCTTGCGCTTTCTTCGGATTATTGTCTTTCCCATATGCTTCTGAAACAGCTACTTTTTACACTGTCCCTACTTCTGCTCACTTCGACCCTGGCGGCCGAGCACCTGCTTGTGATCGCACAAAAGGGCGATGGTGTTTATGCCATGCTACGGCGCTACCAGTTACTGGACTTCAGCTGTAACCTGCAGGAGTTCTACCGGCTGAACAGCCTGAAACAGAATGCGAATTTACTGGTTGGGAGAAACTATAAGTTGCCCATTGAGGTCGTTAACTATAATGGAAAAAGCATACGTAGCTCCACCGGGAACGAAGATTATACCCGGGCGCTGAACATCCAGTATTATAACGAGGAGCTGCTGGAAGAGCAGGTTCGACCAAAAGACTTTCGGGAAGACAAGATTCTTTATGTCCCGTTCCACATCGATAATTGCTACGAGGAAAAACTGAAAGCAGCGGCTGGAGAAATCGTTGGTACTGGAGAGATCGGTAAAACGGGAGGAAACCCCGACAGCCTGGCGCAAGTACCGGGCCAGGTGACCACCAGTGCCTACCGGACCTTCAATATCTTCGGAGATAAATACGCTTACGTCCCCAAAGTGGACGATAAGCTGGCCGGCCGAATCTTCTACATCGTCTCCGGACACGGAGGCCCTGACCCGGGAACCATTGGTAAACGGGCCGGCCATCACCTGCATGAAGACGAATATGCCTACGATGTAGCCCTGCGGGTGACCCGCAATATTCTGTCTCACGGCGGAACACCCTATATGATTATACGGGATACCGACGGTATCCGCGATGAGCGGTACCTGAAGGGTGATAAGGATGAGACGGCCTGGGGAGGGCAGCCGATCCCCTACCAGCAAAAAGCCCGGCTCGGACAGCGCAGTAACATCATCAATAAGCTTTACGATGAGAACCTGGCTCAAGGGGTTACGGACCAGACCATGGTGGCCATTCATGTAGACAGCCGACATAAAAATAAAAAAATCGATCTCTTCTTTTATCACTACGAGGGAGACCTGGTCGGCGCCAAACAGGCAGAACGTATGCACAATATGATGCGGACGCAGTATGATCGGGTCCGTAAAGGCCGTGGCTATACTGGCACCGTAGGTGTACGTGACCTATGGGTGCTCCGCGAAACAAAACCAAGTGGCGTTTTTATCGAATTGGGCAATATTGCTAACCCTTCAGATCAGGTCCGGATTGTTGAACCCGGCAACCGGCAGTTGATTGCGGACTGGCTGGTGATGGGACTATTCAAATAGACGAAAACTCGCTTCGCTTGTTTTCTTGGTAGACGGGCTTCGCCCTTGGTAGATTGATAGGCTACCGCAAGGGGATGCTCACTGCGCTCGTAGGGCTTTGATGCTCGATCAATTTAGTACCAACCCCTTCAAAAAAAGCCGGGAAGATTTGCGGGCGCAGCCCGTGAACTGACTTGGACAACCCGACAGCTATGACCTTAACCTCCCAAGTAAAATCCCTCGCCCACGCCGCCGGCTTCTCCTTCGTAGGCGTAGCGAAAGCAGAGATGATGGAGGAAGAGGCCCGACGGCTGGAGGAGTGGCTCAACCAGGGTCGCCATGGCACCATGCGGTGGATGGAGAATCACTTCGATAAACGGGTGGATCCGACGAAGCTGGTGCCGGGGGCGAAGACCGTGATCTCGTTGCTGTACAATTACTTTCCGGAAGACGAAACCCCCAGTCTGGAAGCGCCGAAGATCAGCCGGTACGCTTACGGGCAGGATTACCATAAGGTCATCCGACATAAGCTGAAAGACCTGGTGGCGGAACTGGAACTACTCGTCGGCGCGCCCATCGACGGCCGGGTGTTTGTCGACAGTGCGCCAGTGATGGAACGGGATTGGGCCAAACGCGCCGGGGTAGGGTGGACCGGCAAAAATACCCTGCTCATCAACCCCAAAGCCGGCAGTTATTTCTTCCTGGCCGAGATCATCTCCGACCTCGACCTGGAACCGGACACCCAAATCAAAGATTATTGCGGCACCTGCACCGCCTGCATCGATGCCTGCCCGACCGAGGCGATCAGCCCGCAGGGCTTTTTACTGGATGGCAGCAAGTGCATCAGCTACCTGACAATTGAACTGCGCGAGGCCATCCCGGAGGAATTTTCCGGGCGGATGGAAGGCTGGGCCTTCGGCTGCGACATTTGCCAGGAGGTTTGCCCCTGGAACCGGTTCAGCAAACCGCACAACGAGCCCGCTTTTAATCCACACCCCGAACTGCCAGAGATGACAAGCCGGGAAATGACGGAGATGACGGAAGAGGTCTTCCGGAAGGTCTTCCAGAAGTCGGCCGTAAAACGAACAAAGTATGCTGGGCTGCGAAGGAACATTGATTTCTTGTCCCGATGAAGGGAGCTTCGCTCCTTGTTGCAGAGGTCGCTCCGCTCCTGTTGCAGGTGCAGTATTTTGAGGTCTGCAACCCCTGCAACGCGAGCGCAAGCGAGTCCCCTGTAACCATTATAACAAATATGTACCGACGACTAACCATCCCCCTTACCCTGCTTCTGCTAACCATCCTTGCACCTGCGTGCGCGCCAAAGGATCCGCCGCCTCCGTCCGAAAGTTTGCAAAATCTTGTCCTTTTAACGGATACCACGCAGTGGGAAGCTACCGCGCTACACCACTTGCAGGACAGCCTGGCCACCAGCGGCTACCGGGTCCTCACCAGCGGCTATTCTGGGGAAACGGCGACGGAGTTACTGGCCCGGTTGCCCTGGCTGTTGCAGCCTGGAGTGGATGTATTACTCTACGATGATAGATTGGCTGGAGCTGCTGCTTTTGATAGTCTTTTTCAGCAGGTTGGGGAGTTGTCTGGATATACTGAGGTGCGGCGTTGGGGAGAGTAACCACTAAGGCATTAAGAAGCTACCTAAGGTTTGGTGTTGGAAGTAACCACTAAGGCACAAGGCACTAAGGTGCTACACTAAGGGAAGTGCGCTGGAGAAGGGCATTAAGGAGCACACGAGCGGAAGCGAGCATACACCTGCGGCAGCCAATCAAGCATCGAGCCTCCAGAATCGAGCATCGAGAATCCTTACGAGCAAAGCGAGCATCCCCCCTGCGGTAGCACTATCTACTACCCACTACTAGGGCGAAGCCCGTCTACCAAGCCAGGAGCGAAGCGACCTGGCGTCTATTAAGGGCGAAGCCCGTCTACCAAGCCAGGAGCGAAGCGACCTGGCGTCTATTAAGGGCGAAGCCCGTCTACCAAGCCAGGAGCGAAGCGACCTGGCGTCTACTAAGGGCGAAGCCCGTCTACCAAGAAAAGTAGCGAAGCGACTTTTCGGCTTATCCTTTAGGAATAAGCACATACCCAGTAGTAGCCAGCCGCCCAAAATCATCGTAGGAGATCCGGACGTAACCGGCATCGGCCCAATGCCGGCCAAAGAGACCGCGCAATTCGAACGTTTCGCTGTTGCCGTCGTAGCCGACTACGGTGAGGAAGTGGGTTTCTCCGGTTGGCGTTGCCGTAGAGTAGGCATTGGTGCGCAGGGCGGCAAAAGTACCGTCGGTACTCAGTTCCACAATCACGGGGTTACCTCGGCTGAGGGCTTTGCGGGTTTCGAAGACCCGGTTGCGTGCCCGGGTTTCGGGGCGGAAGAGGTAACCGAAGTTCGTGATGGTGTATTTGGGGACGGAGTATACTGCCGTGGGGATGGTCGGGCTGCCATACGGGACGATGGCGGCTGATACGGTGCCTTGCTGGACCAAAAAGCGAAGTCCGTCTTCCATCGTAGGGCGTTTGCCTTGGGTGGAGAGGTTTAGGGTGAGGTAATCGGGGCTGAGGTTGTCCTTGTAATTACTGTTCAGGTTCTGGTAGTACTCCAGGGATCCGGTCAGCGCGTAGGCCCACTCCATTTGCGGATGAGGCGCCTGGCGAATGGGCATCATGTAGCTTTTGATGTTCTGGCGCAGCAGGTCTTCCCGCGAGTCGCTGCCGATGCCGGGGATGTAGAACATCATCTGGTCGAGCATGGAGGCATCCTCGAGACCGAGCACGGCGGCTGTGCCACGTGTTTCGCCGTAGGTGGCTGCGGGTCTTTGGGCGCGGACGCTGGTGCAAAGGACGGTTAGAAGGAGCAATGTGAAAAAACCACGGTACATAAGTTGTATTGATTGATGATGGAAGGCCCTAATAGAACGCTCACGATCAGGGATTTCGTTTACCGGTGTCAACTTGGGTTACGGAACGGTCGATGGGTGATGGGGCTAGGGCATAATTCAAATTTGTGTTGGTCACCTTCTGTAAAAACCAAAGCCGCGCCCCGAATCTCATACAGATTGGGGCGCGGCCACAGGTGCAATAGGAGTAGTATCACAAGGTGGTTTTCAGCTTTAACCATTAATTTAAAAAACCCTGACAGCTCGGACCTTATTCTTAGACACCATCTTATTGTTGGACCACTGCTCCCCATTTGAAAACCTTATCCTCCAGGCACCATAAGAGGCTTCTTCAGAGGAGCTCCAATAAATGCCGTTGAAATTTCCAATGTTTTTATTCGCGCCTTGCGCGCCTGCACCAATATTTGAGCGCATTAAATACAACTCGCCAATGGAAGGTAGGAACCAATCAGAATAACCACCCAGGACTAAATCGTCACAGAGTTTTGCCGCTAAGCCTTCGGAGGCGTTGTAGTCTTGCATAATGGTTGCAGTATTGATCGTTCCTCTTCCAGCCCTTAAGTCGATATCGGATAAAGGCAGTGGACCCACTACTTTCACCATATTAGGGATGTTGGTATTTCTAAGGCTCCACTTTATTCCGTCGCTTTGGTCTTCCGGCGCAGCGACTAAGCCTAAGTCTGGTTTTCCATCACCATTGAGGTCCTGACCAGGCTCCGCCAGGTAGAAGATGATGCCACCAGCATGGGCTTCGCCTATTTCATAAACACAAGGCGTACAATTTGGCCCGCCACAATCTATGCCAGCTTCTTCTCCGTTTTGAACGCCATCTGAGCATTGATTAAAATTCCTTACCAACCGGGTAGCCGGCATTGGGGGGTCTTCTCTATCCCAATCTTTGGGATAGCCAAAGGCCTCATTTGCATTGAAGTCTAGCGCCTTCCTTAGGTCGTCTTCATGATCTGAATATCCCTGGGAACTCCAGTAGGTACTCACTGTTTCTCCCAAATTTCCGATGCTGTTTCTTATCCTTCGCAGTTTTTTCAATTCGCCCACGGAAGGTAATCGCCAATCCGTAAACCCTCCGTCATTAAAGGTTTTACTAGCTGCTTCGGCAAAATACCAATCTCCATAGGGCAAATCCTCATCGCTGCATACCAAGCCGCTCTTACCGTCGGCATTTAGGGAGAACACTATGCCTCCTTCAAAGCTGCTACCAATGGCTAATTCACTACACGGAACGCAGGTTGGTCCGCCACAATCCACTCCCGTTTCTTCCTGGTTTCGTATCCCATCGTCACAGGTTGGGCATACAGCATCACAAGGCCCGCCACAGTCAATGGCTGTTTCTCCCTGGTTCAGTATGCCATCATCACAGGTTGGACAAGCGTTGCAAGGTCCACCACAATCTATGCTAGTTTCTCCCTGGTTTAAAATTCCGTCAATGCAATTCGCATAGCTATGGACTCTGATCGGCCGAACTTTTATTCCATCAGCCGTCTTTGCTGTTGCCCATTGCTCACCATTTGAGGTTCTTAGCCTCCAGGCTCCCCGAGGGCCTCTCACGGTCGAACTCCAATAGAGGCCATTGAAATTTGGATGCCCTCCTCCATTTTTCTTGAAATTATGCAATAAACTTAATTCACCGATAGAAGGTAAAAACCAATCATCGAATCCAAGACGTGTTAAGTCGGCACATAGTTTTGCCGCTACACCATTTGAGTTTTCATAGTCCTCGACAATGATTTTAGTGTTTGCTGCTCCAAAACCCAATTGCGAACCCTGGAAGGTAGATACTTCATCTGCTCCAATCTCTGCTAACCCTGGTATACTGACAGTCTTCTCACTCCATTTGATGGACCTAGGCCCCCTCGGAACTAGGTTTTCATCATGCCCTACTTCTATCATCCCAATATCCGGCAGGCCGTCAGCATTTAGGTCCTCTCCTGGTGAGGCCAGGTAAAAGACGCGACCACCGCCATATAAATCCCCAATTCTGGGAAAGTCGGGGGGAGAGGCAATACTGGTGACAAGCGTTTCTTGCTCACTTTTAACTTTAACCCAATTTGAGGCTAAAAATCGACGAGACCACAATTTATTGTCCATACCAACGCCAACAATTGTTCCGTCTCCTAGCTGAGTTACTGATTTTACACGACCATGGTTATTGGCAGGTTTCCATTCATCATTTAGGGTTAAGCGAGTATAGAGTTTGTAATTAGTACCGACTCCTAAGAGTGTCCCTGTGTACTTATAAGGCAACTCGGTCACGCCTATAACTGCTCCATTTTGATTACTAATCCGTCGCCAGGTTGAATTTGGCGTTGTCCGCGCATATAATTTATTGTCAGTTCCTACCCCGACAATCGTCCCATCAAGTAGTTGGGTTACGGACTTTACGCTTCCCTGGTTATTGGTCAACACCCAGTTGGCATTTAATGTCTGCCGTGTATAAAGTTTGTAGTTCGATCCAACGCCAAGAATGGTTCCGTCATTCATGTAGCTCACTGCTATTACATGTCCACTAGTGTTGGAGACTGGCGCCCAATTAGATTGAAGTGAGCTTCGGGTATAAAGGTCACCTCCGTTGATGCCAATTAATGCAGGTTTGAGATCTGCTTCATCCTCCGGACCGATCATTCTTTTGATGGAATACTTTACTTCGATTGTTTGGAGAGCACCATCGTGGCCGGATTCCTCAAGAACTATGGTATGAAACCTTTCTTGTCCAGGAGGCATAGGGAACCCCATGCCATTCTTGTTGAAAATAATTTCATCATCCCATTCAAACGGATCGTCTTTCCCAGGGTCTTCTTCAAATAAAGTGAAGTTTATTCTAAGACGACTAGAGCTTACCGAATTCGATGGAACGAAAAAATCGATATAGTGGTGGACATCCGTATTGGGGCTGTTGTATTTACAGGAGACAGCTTCCCGGCAAGTTTGATTAAAGAGCCAAGGATTGGCATTTTGTTGCATGAGCATATCTGTCTTAACCATAATCGAGCCCCATATTTCGTGTCGGTCATTTCCTTCATCTCCTTCATCTATATTTTTAATATGGATTAAGCTAACTCTATATTGTTCTACACCATTTGGCAGAGGTTTATCACTTATGTCTCCATTAGAGGGATCGGTGAAGTCTTCGTCCGGACAATCATAAGAGTGCGAACTGCCACCACCACCAAAAAAGCTAACTATTTCACCTCCAGCTCCTTCGAACCATTCACCTGCAGCACCTAGCGCACCAGCCATCCATTGGGCTGAAGTATTGGCTGCGTCGCCTGTCCAGTTAACAGCTTCTTTTCCCGCTAAATAAACGGCCTTTCCTGCATCTTCCATCGCCTTAAGCAATGCTCCCCCTGCTTTTTCTAACTCCTTCACCATCTCATCTGTGACGGCTTCTATAATTTTAGTGATGGAGCTAACGTCTAGATCAACTGTAACATTAACCGGCACTTTTATTAGGCCCAGGCGAGCATCGATTTCTAAGCCAACACTGCCTTTGTCAAAACCACGTAGTGAGGTATTGAACCCGATCTTTTTTATCTCAAAGGTTTTAAGGGCTTCGTTAACAATAGCTGCGGTGAAATCATCTAATTCCTTTTTAATTTCGGAGACGATTTGTGAACGGAGGTTGTTATTGATGGTGGCTTCCAGCATGAATTCCGAATTTTTAAAGTCGGTATAATCCGTAGCCGTAACTATTAATTCTGCGTTTAGACCACTGCCAAACAACTCAGCTGATTGTTCGAATTTAAGTAATGAAGGCGTAATTGTAATACTGGCGGCTGCTTTAGCAAGTCCTAAAACCTGCGCTTGGCCATCAATCATGATTTTGGGCGGCGTAGACGTATTAATGACCATGTCTAAGGTTGGCCCACCATTACCATCGGATCCACTTATCTCAAGATAGGAGCCAAGGCTAATTTTATCCATCGTTCCATTCATGTGGAAATTAGGGCCATCAACCTCTAAATCGAAAGAACTTCCGAATCCGAAGATGTCAAGATTGCCACTAAACTCGAAGCCTTCGCCCTTAGACAATCGAAAATTGCCATCCGTAACGGAGGCGTCCAAAACGGACCTCATACCTCCTAATGGATTTGAATTGGTAAATGCATCTATAAACCCTGGAATACTGATTTCGCTAATGCTGGCTCCTAGTACGTCATTACCAACGGTAATGCCTGCTGTAATCCGTTTTGCCGGACTAGGATTGGTGCCGAATATAGCTTCCCCTGTGAGTGACACACTCACCCCGGTACCATTGCCAGTCAGGTCAGCACCTAATGTGGTTATGTCAACACCATCTATACCGAAAGGGCTAGGCCAACCTTCTTGACCATTTACCCCCACTAAATAAAATCCTCCCACTAATCCAGTATTGCCAGATGCTGTATTCAAGGAAGTATTGAAGAGCAAGGTCGTACCGTCTATAGTAGTCCTAATATCCCCCCCTAAACCAAAGGTCTTATTTGTGGCATTAACACTGAAGTTAATGTTGCTTAAATCGAAACCGTCAACTATGGTAATAGGATTACCACTGACTACTGCTTCAAGGGTAAGGCCTTCATCTTTGGTAAAACTCCCCGCGAAGGTGAATTCAGAGGAGATGCCTGTTAACTCCTCCAGTGGAGTCGGTACCTTGCCTTTTTGATAAACATTTAGTCCTTTCTTTACACTAACCCCGCCCAATAAAGTAGATTCTTTTTCCTCATCACTCGAAGAAAAGGCTAAGGCAAATGAGCTGCTACTGGAACTAATACTACTCAGCCCAGTTATCCCGATGATTTCTTCTAGTTTACGCATACTAGAAGGTTGGAAGCCAAACATAATGTCTCCAGCACTTACGCTGAGTTCAATCTGGTCAGGGGCACCTACAGACGCGTCTAATTGTTGATCCCCCGGATCAATGGTTAAGGAGAAATTCTGGAAGTCTATATTTTTGAAACTACTTGGCAATTGGCCTAAGATGCTTTCATTTGTTCCAATCCCCTGTAATAACTTCCCAATGGTTACCGTCTCAAATGATCCGGTAACGACGGCATTTTTGTTGAACTGATCATCAGTTGTAAAATCGACCGTCACTAACATTGCCGTGCTACCAGGTAAAAGGACATTGCCAGAAACACTGAAGCTTGCTCCAGTCTCATCAATTTCAACGTTTTCGTCTACTTCGGCACCTGGTATGATTGCGGTGATGCCACTTTGCAGCACGTTCCTAGC
The DNA here is from genome assembly GCA_047626445.1 of Neolewinella sp. Taxonomy (GTDB): domain Bacteria; phylum Bacteroidota; class Bacteroidia; order Chitinophagales; family Saprospiraceae; genus Neolewinella. Next base: position 3,127 of record JBLHRW010000105.1, on the reverse strand, counting down.
GTATACTTGATCAACAGAAACCGTTTGTCCAAAGACGGCTAAACTTCCCAGGATCAGCAAACTAAAAAGCATGGGTAATTTATACATGACAATTATATTTTAAGGGTGTAGTGGTCTCGGCAACCTGGTGTGAAAGGTTGATAAGTACTTACTTTATGGGTTAAGAAAACCAAGCTCCGACTTCGATGTCGAGGCTTGGTTAACTACTAATAGGTCAAATATCGATTCCGCATGTACCTAAAACCAAGTATCCTTTATCCAGCGGTAAAGGCATCTATCCAACGGTACTTTTCGCTGGTGTTTACCGTTTGATCAACCGTTTGATTTCCCAGGCTGGCATAGAGGTTTAGGATTACCGGGAAATCTGAGTTTGACAAACCACTAGCAGCCTGTCGGGGAGAACCGAATCTGAGCCAACGTGAGCCATTTTTGTGGTAGATGACTGGTGAATTCGGGAGTTTAACGGGTTAAGTGACTGAATTCGCTGGGAAATCTACCGCAAAAAGGGCCGCTTTGGGACGATGAGCGTTCTCTCCGACAGGCTGCTAGGGCTTCCCGCCAAGAACCAAGGCATGCCACACATTGCTCCTACATCCTTTCATTGCACCTGCGGCCGCGCCCAACTTCAAAAGAAGTAGTGTCCCCTAAGTGGACGTTTAACCTTTCTTCTATTTTTTGGTGTGGCAGTATTTTTCATGGTTACTTTTACAAAACGTAACCAACCAGTCTCCAAAATCAAACAGCCAACTTTAACCGCAATCACTCGCCTGGCACCCACTCCCTCCGGTTACCTCCATCAGGGCAACGCGGCTAACTTTGCCCTCAACGCTCTCCTGGCCGGAAACGAAGGCCACCTCCTGCTCCGCATTGATGACCTTGACCGGGCGCGCTTCCGCGAAGCCTACCTCGAAGACATCTTCCGGGTGGTCGACTGGCTGGGGATCAAGGTAACCGAAGGGCCGGTCGATCCGGCCGATTTCCATGCCAACTGGAGCCAGGAGCACCGCCTGCCTCAATACCAGGAGGCGCTTGATCACCTCCGTGGCCACCCGCTGGTGTTCGCTTGCCCCTGTTCCCGTAAAGACATGGCTTCGGGAGAACATCGCTACGATTGCCTTAACGGCAATCTCTCCCTCGATGATGTGAACGTGGCCTGGCGCATCAATACCCGGGAACTGGACCTTGTCAGTATCCCCGACCTGGTCCGCCCCGAACCCTTCAGCGTAGACCTGCACGCCACCATGCCCGACTTCGTCGTCCGCAAAAAAGACGGCCGGCCGAGTTACCAGCCGGCCTGTGTCGTGGATGACGTAGCCTTTAAGATTAATCGTGTCGGCCGAGGGCAAGACCTGCTGCCGAGCACGGCCGCTCAGGCCGTGTTGGCCGAAATGATGGGTTTTGCACCGCTTTTCGAGCGGATCAACTTCGTGCATCACCCGCTGGTTGTGGCAACAAACGGCGAGAAGCTAAGTAAGTCGGCGGGTAATGCCGAAGGACCAATTATAGGTACTTCTGGAACCCCCACCGACTTCTTTAACATCGCTCATCACTGGCTGAATAAAGCCTAATTCCGTTGCTTCTGCTCCTTACGATACTTCGCCAGCCATTCCTTAGTCACCAGGTTCACCTGGTAAGCATACTTGCCATAGTACTTCGCATTCTTCATCAACTTATTTACTCGGAAATAGCCGAAGTTGTCGGGAGAATAGTTGGCTAACTCATCGTTCGAAACCTGGTCAAGGTCTATCCAGACACCAAATTTCTTACTGTCTTGCCATTCCTCAAGCTGGGCGGCCGAGGGTATCTTATCCAGCTCATTCCAGTCCATCGGTGGTGGTGGTGGTGGTGGTGGTGGTAGGTCAGATGCTGAAGGCGGTGCCGGTGGAGCCGGAGGAGCTGCGGTCGGTGCCGCAGGAGGAGCGGGAGGTGCCGGGACACTAGAATGGAGTACAGGGGGGGCAGGTGGCGCCTGTGGCGCCTTTGGAGCTGCGCTTGGAGGCATTGGCGGGAACGGCGGTGGAGGAGGAGGCACGTTGGGCCATGGGTATGCCTTTTCGGTAAACAAGAAAACGTGCAGGCCATGGTCGCCAGATCCTTCGGGGGATTTCACCACGTAGTATTGACTGAAATCTCCCGGCTGATATTCCTTGATGGCGGAGGACTTGACCGACTGAGCGTCAATATGGATCGAGTTGTCTTTGTTTTCTTGCCAGGCAGTCAGCTGCTTTGCCGTAGGGATGGCCTGTTTAATTTCGCTGAAGCGGTGCTGCGTCGCCTCAGGTGCCTTGGGAGGTGGCGGTGGCGGCGGAGCCGTCTGTGCGAACCCAGCCTGCCCAAAACTGAGCAGGAGGAGGACCCAGAGCAAGCCGGCAGTTAATAATTTTACCAGGGAGCGAGGGCCACTGGCTTTTGATAAATGCATCATTTGAAATCGTTTTTTGGTGAGGTTGAAATCAACGCCACTGCTGAATGCCGGCGAAGCCGGACGACGCAGAGCCGCAAGTAATTGTTGTTGGTAGGAAATAGGGTTGACGCCTTGCCGAAGTACTGCCTGGTCGGCAAGCAGCTCGTGGTTTACACGGATGGCGCGCTCGTAATGACGGAGCATTGGATTGAACCAAAAGATGACCCTAAGCGTGCCGACGATAAGTCGATCGAGACTGTGCCACTGTTTGGCGTGGGCCATTTCATGGGCCAGTACTTCTTTTGCCGGAGGGGTGGCTTCGTGGAAAAAGATCCATTGTCCAAAAGTGTGAGTCGCCGTCGGCTCCGCTAGCCCAATTAGCTGGATGCCCGAGGCAATCTCCTGCGAGCTGGTCGCACGAACAAGACGGTTTCTCACCGACCATAGCGCCTTCAGCATACGAACGAGGTAAACCAAGACGCCAAGGCCATACAGGCCTATCACCAGTGGCCACAAAAGATCATTCAGAGAATATCCTTCAGCGAGGGGTAGTAGCTCTGGTGTGCCGGATAAGCTATTGCCCGACATGGTGGAATCTACCATTGGGGTAAAAACGTGTACAGCCTCTGCAAATAACCGGGGAACGGTTACCAAAGGAATAACCAGTGACAACAGCAGACTGCCCAGCAGGTAAGCCCGTTTCCAGTGCCCGAGTGGCTCGCG
>JBLHRW010000104.1:0-12842 GCA_047626445.1 Neolewinella sp. | reverse complement strand
TTTTCCTCTATTGGGCAACCCCAATACCCCACCTGCCGCTTCAGGCTCCCAAACAATGGGTGGATTACTACGTAGAAAAATTCGGAGATGAAGACCCTTACTACTTCAGAGAAGGGGAGAAAGGGTCGTACTTCCCAACCAGGTACCCGCACGCAACCTACGCCGCCATGGTGTCTTATTTGGATGAGAACGTTGGCAAATTAGTTGCCCATCTTAAAGAAACCGGAGAGTTCGATAACACCCTCATCATTTTTACTTCCGATAATGGGCCAACCTACCTCGGCGGCGCAGACTCTCCCTGGTTCAACAGCGGTGGCCCTTTTCCCGAAGAATACGGCCGGGGTAAAGGCTTCCTCTACGAAGGTGGAATCCGGGTGCCTATGATCGCCAGTTGGCCGGGTCACGTTCCGGCCGGTAGCCGTACCGATCACATCTCCGGCTTTCAGGACGTACTACCTACGCTTTGTACTGTTGCCAAAACCTCCGCTCCGGATAATACCGACGGTATCGACTTTATGCCAACTCTTCTTAACGAGAGTAACCAGCTGAAACATGACTACCTGTACTGGGAGTACCCAGAATACAAAGGACAGGTTGCTGTTCGGATGGAAAAATGGAAAATCATCTGGAAAAACATAAAGAAAGATAATAAGCACGTAGAAGTCTATGACCTATCTGTCGATCCGGCCGAACAAAACGACCTCGCTGATCAGCATCCGGAAATGGTGAAACGCTTCTTCGAGATTATCCAGGCTGAACACCAGACACCCGCCAATAAACGCTTTGAAATTCCTGCTGTTGAAGCTCTTTTTAGCAAAAAATAAACTCTCATTATGAGCTTCCTTCGTTCCATAGCCTGCGTCTTGATAGTAGCGCTTCTCTCCTTCCTCTCTTGTCACAATCAATCATCAAATAAAAGCCCCGACCTGAAGCCCTCAAACCTTCCAACCTGGGTAGACATGATGGATGATCCTCAAGTGGACATTAAAGAAGCTCGCCAGATTTTTGACGATTATTGGCAACGTAATGAACGCCATCCGGGAGACAAGCACAATAAGTTCGAACGCTGGTATACGCGCAACGTCGAAAGGCTGGATGACAAGGGAAAAATAATCTCCTCCAGTCAAGTACGTAGTGAACTCCAACATTTACGCGCAGCTCGCGCCGAAGAACAGGAAGGTGATTGGTTTAATTATGGCCCCATTGAGGTAGGGCCCCGCCCTGATGGAAGTAAGCGTGATGGCGGCCGGGTAAAGCACATTTCTTTCCACCCTGCGGACACTTCCATCTTTTATGTTTCTTGTTTTAAAGGGGGGCTTTTTCGGGGCGAGGACGCAGGTGCAAAGTGGGTTCCACTAACGGACCAACTTGCCGAAGAGGTATACATCTCGCAAGTGGACCCTGACCTTCCTGACGTTATTTATATCGGGACGAATCAAGGGGTGCTAAAAACCGAAGACGCAGGTATTAACTGGTATCAAACCGACCTCGATCACGGCAAAGTCAATGGCCTTGTTTTACACGCAGCTAATCCCCAGGTCGTCCTGGCAGGTCACCCTGGAGGTATTTACCGTTCAGAAAACGGGGGCGAAACATTTACCCTTGTACTTGCGGCCTCCAAGGTTGAAGAAATTCGTCGACATCCTACCAATCCGCAAATCATGTACGCTTCCACTAATGGAAGCCCGTCCCAATTCTTTCGCTCTGAAGATGGTGGAGAGGCATGGGCGGAAATCACGGGGGGGTTCGGACAGGGATGTTTTATGAAGATTGCCGTTACACCGGCCGCTCCGGATGTAGTCTATGTCATCAATGCCCGGGACCACCTGGGCGACGACTCCTTTGATGGCGTTTATCGTTCTGACGACGCCGGCCTTACCTTCCAGAAGCAGGCAGGAACCAGCCCATGCATTACAGGTTATCGCAGCAACGGAGACCTTTCCCGCGGACAACCAAATTATAACCTGTTCATCGTAGCGGATCCCACCGACGCCAATATGATCTACGCTGGCGGGGTGAAATCCTGGCGGTCTGCAGATGCGGGCAGTACCTGGGAGTCGTTCTTTGAAGACGTCAACGAAAATGGTCAGAAACTACACCTGGACCAACTAAGCTGGGCCTACCACCCCGGCACTAACCGACTCTATTCTGTAAGCGATGGAGGCATCTACACGCTCAATGATCAAGACCGTTTTCGAAGCATTACCGATGGGTTGCCCATCGCAGAAGTATGGGAATGTACTCAAAGCCAGCAAAACATAACCAATGTGGCCGGCGGTACTTTCCACTGTGGGGTCAAATTAAATCGCGATGGAGAATGGTTCTCTTCCTGGGGAGGAGACGAATCAACCGTACTCTTTGATTACTCGGATGACACCTACGCTTATCACTTCAAGTACGAAAAAATTAGCCGCTCTACTAATGGAGGGCATTCGTTTCAACGTATAAACGCCACGGAGGCAGATCGGGGTAACTACAGCGGTACTGGTGTACTCGATTATGGTGACGTAAACATACTTTACGTAGGTTTATTTGAAGTAGAAAGGACAAGAAACGCAAGAGCTACAACACGAAGCGAGGTTCAGTGGACTAAAATCTCCAGCTTTAGCGGTACCCAACGCATCGGAAAGGTTGCACAGTCTCAGGTTGAGCACAATTTATTTTACGTAAGCCGGGAAGGCAACCAGTTTTATGTTTCCGAAGATGTACAATCGGATCAACCAACTTTCACGAACCTTACGGCTAATTTGCCGGTGAACGGGATCGTTACGGATATTGAACCCCATCCAACCGATGCTAATACCGTTTACATTCTGCTTGGCAGCAAAATTTACCGCTCCACCGACCGTGGCAGTAACTGGGAGGATATTTCGACAGGACTGCCCGGTGTAGCCCTGTTGGAGCTAATTTTTGACAAAAGCAGTAACGAAGGCTTATACATAGGTACCGATTTAGGCATGTTCTATAAAGACGCATCGATGAGTGAATGGATCGATTACTCTCAGGGGCTTCCTGCGGTGCGGGTTTCAGGAATAGATATTTTTTATGGTGAAACCCGGGAAGAAAGTATCCTAACCGTAGCTACGGATGGGCGCGGGTTCTGGATGTCTCCACTTCACGGAATCTCGGCGCAGTTACCAACGGCTGATTTCGAAGCTTCTGAACAAGAAGTTAACGTGGGTACCCCCACCATCTTCACCGACCGCTCTTCAGGGACGCCCCTGCGGTGGCGGTGGGAGTTTTCTGGCGGATCACCGGGGAGCAGTAGCTCACGCCAACCAGTCGTTTTTTATGACACCCCAGGCAGCTACGACGTTAAGCTGTGGGTAACCAATACAGCAGGCACTGATTCTCTACTACGTACGGAATACATTACTGTGGCTGAAAACAGTGGTTCCGGCCCATTAAAAGCATGGTTTGCCTTTGACGGCAACCTGAAAGACAGCTCTAACTATCGTCGTCATTTGGCTGGAACCAACGGAGCTTCCCCCAGCTATGTACCGGACGTGAGAGGGAATACCAACATGGCCTATACTGCGTCGGGCAACAGCAATGAATATTTGACAAACACCTACTACGGTGTGCCCGCAGATGGCCCTCGTACCGTAACTGCCTGGGTCAAGACCCCTGAAGTTGGAAGCCGTAAAACCGTAGTCTCCTGGGGCCTCAACCAGCCAGGGAGAATGTTCAATGTTATGGTTTTCGAAGGTAATATTCGCGTTGAAGCAGGAGGTTGCAACGTACAGAATGACGACAGTACCGTCGAGCGCCTTGACAACAACCAGTGGCGCCACATCGCTGTTTCCTATGACCCTGCCGACGGGGGGCTTGCTAGCGACGTAAAGCTTTTTATTGATGGGGAGTATTACGTCAACCAGCCCGATAGCGGGGACTCCTTCAACTCGGAAACTACTTCCATTAACACCGACACTTCCACTCACCAACTTGAAGTTGGTCACACACCATACAGCGAAGCTTATTACTGGCAAGGAGACCTGGACGATGTCCGTGTTTATTCCACAGCTCTTAGTGCTGAAGAAATTACGGACATTTACGATTTTGGCCTCACTTCGCTTCAAACGCCGCAGGAACTCAGTCGGATCAATGTATTCCCGAATCCCTTCAGGCAATCAGTAAGTTTATCCAATCTCTCCGATGCTTTCTCCGGTTCCGATCCTTTGGAGTTTAGTGTATACGACAGTAATGGCCGGCGCAGCTTCGATACTATATTGACTGATAAAGTGAACAGTACCCAATTAGACCTGGCGAATCTACCGTCGGGTATGTATTGGCTACACATCCGTAACGGTCAGGGAATGGTCACCTACCGAATGGTCAAGAGGTAAGTAGGTCTTTACGGCTGTTCAGGACAACTCCGTATTTGACTAGCGTAACGTCAGTCCCATTAGTTTTTGCTTCTTTTCGCATCGCATTAGGAGACAGGCCAAACTCAGCCTTAAAGCAACGTGAGAAATACTTTACGCTACTGAAACCTGCGGTATAGGCAGCCTCTGACACCCGCAACTCACCTTGCAACATCAATCCGACTCCTTTCCTTAAGCGGAGTAATCGGGCAAATTCGACTAAGGTTTTTCCCGTTAGGGACTGGCAGCGCCTGTATAATGCGGAGTAACTGACGTTAAACTCAGGCGCCAATTCCTCTACGCTGAAGTCTTGCCGGTCATTCATGCGCTGATTGATGGCGAGGACTAACTGTTCCAGGAATAACTCGTTGTTGGATTTTTCCACCGCCATTTCCGGATGCATAGCTTCCTCTGCGCGATAATGGCCAATGATATGATTGCTACGCCCGATGATATTGTTTACCTTGATCAGTAATTCCTGAATACTGAAAGGCTTTCCCATATACGATACTGCTCCCGATTGCAAGCCCCTTAGTTTAGACTCCTGCTCATTTTGGGCGCTTAGCAGGATAACCGGAGTATGCGCCAATGAAGGTTCCCGCAGCAGCATACGGCTCATCTCGATGCCGTCCACTTCCGGCATAATGACATCACTTACGACTAGATCAGGTCGGAACTTGCGAGCCAGTTCAAAACCCTCCTTTCCGTCGTTTGCCACATATACATTATAGCTCGTTTCAAAAATCTCCCGCAGAAAAGTTTGCATCTCCAGATTGTCCTCCACAATGAGGATGGAATGCGCTTTAGGCGTACTAACCTGATCTATTGCCATAACGGACAGTACCGATTCCTGCTTGACAATCGACATTCCGGCAGGTGGTGGCTGCCCTGCGGCAGAAATTGGGGGAAGGCGAGTCTCGGCAAAAGCATCCCTGGCAGTGGTTAAGGTGATGGTGAAGCAGCTGCCTGCGCTGGATGATTTCACCCTGATGTTCCCCTGATGAAGTTCGACGATCTCCTTAACCAAGGCCAGGCCAATACCATTGCCCTTGCGCTGACGCCCTAACTCTGCCTGATAATAGAGTCGAAAAATATTATCCAACTCGGACTCAGGAATACCCTTCCCCGTATCCTTAACTGAAATTTCGATAAGCCCGGCCTGTTTAAGGCAGGTCACTTCCATGCTGACCGTTCCTCCCGCGGGTGTAAATTTAAAAGCATTGGACAAGAGATTGTAGAGGATGTGCTCAATGAACTCTCCGTCGAACCACATCTCAACACGTTCTTTCGGCAGCTTCTGGGTAAACTCGATGTTCCGCTGCTCAGCGTGTTCTCCGAAAGAATCTGCGACCTCTCTGACCACGTCAACGAAATCGTCCCAGCGGGGATGGATTTTCAACTTACCCAGTTCTTTTTTTCTTAGCGAGGCCAGTTCAAGCGCTATTCGAGAAAGGCGACGGGCATTATTGGAGACGGTCCGTAGCTGGCGGCGAAGCTTAACGTCCCCTTGCACCTGCGTCCGCGCCATCATATCCTCAATTGGCCCCAGAATCAGCGTCAAAGGCGTCTGAATTTCATGGGACATTTTGGCGAAGAAATTCATCTTCATGGCATACAACTCCCGTTCTTTACGATTGGTCCAGGCCTGGCGAGCCAGCCGGCCCCTTAATCGAAGCCAAACAACAATCGCCCCCATTAACACTAAAAAGATCAAGCCATAAGCGGCGTAAGCCCAATTGCTCCACCACCAGGGAGGGCTGATGCTAAGATTAAGGGATCGTACGGGAACATCCCATACGCCTTCGCGTGAACTGGCTTTGACTTGAAAGTCATATTCTCCAGGTGGAATATTCGTGTAATTCGCGCCGATATTACGGTCGTCGACGACCCATTTTTCATCAAAGCCCTTTAAGCGATAAGCGTAGCGAAAATGGGAATACAGGACGTTGCGCAAGGTGGAAAACTGAATAGAAAATGACGCCTGATCGTGGCGTAACCTAAGCTTATTTACCCGCAAAACACCCCCTTCAAACTGCTCAGGTAGCAGGCTCTCAGCCGGTTGATTGAGCACACCTATTTGCGTGATGTGCAATTTTGATTCCAGCTCATTTTTATGGATTTCCTCCGGCCGAAAAAAATGAAGCCCCTGTTGTGTCCCAAAATATAAATATCCATCCCGACCGTGGTGGCTACTTCGCCTGTAGAAATTGTTGCTTTGCAATCCATCGGAGCGATAGAATGCTTCTAATTCTTCGTTCGCGGGTTCATAACGGACTAAGCCACGTTCGGTGCCAAGCCAAATTCGCCCGGCGTCATCTACCTCCAGGGATAGAAATTCCAGGCCTTTTAGCATGGCATTCTGCGAAAAATTTTCGTAGGCGGCGGTTCGTGTATTTAACTGAATCAAATCTCCTGCTATAGTTATTAGCCAGAGGGTATCCATTCCAGCGCTCCGGATGCCACAAATGTTGACGTTTTTATGCTTATCCTCACTGGGCTGATGGTAGATGTATTTTCTGAATTGAGACGCGGCAAAATCTACTTCGTTCTCTTCCAGTTTAAACAAGCCTCCCAGGTTCATGGCCAACCATATTGTTCCGGAAGCATCTTCGTACATACTTTGTGAGACATTCCCATAAATATTGTTGCGGTGCGCATTAAAATGGGCCAACAACTTGCCGCTTTTAGCAAAAACATGAATGCCGGCATTACTGCTTACCCATATACGGTTTTTACTGTCCCGGTATATTGTTCGTACATCAGTGGCTTTCCTTCCATCCTCACTAGTCGCCTCTACCTTTGTAAATTTCCCGCTTTGGGCATTATATCTCCATAAGCCGTTGAGGTAGGTGGCAACCCAAATATTACCGGATTCATCTTCTGTCAATGATTGGATGATTTTTCCGGAGAACCTGTGAATGCCCGTTGCCTGGGGACTAAACTGTGTTTTGTCTCCATTGTCACTTTGGCGATGCAGACCTTGTCCGTCCGTACCGATCCATAAAGCACCGTCCCGTGCACGAATAGAGGTCAAAACCCTGGTTGGTGCCCCAATTTTGGTGCCAGGGTGATAACGTATCTGTGCCGGAGTATAAGGGAGGACGTTGATAATTCCTTTTTTGTCGACAAACCAGAGGTTTTGCTTGCTGTCTTCGAAGATATCGACGATGGTATTTTCACTCAACGAGGCTCCATTCTGACCATTCTGAGTAAATGTCCTTATGCTGCCGCAGGCGGGGTTGATGCGATGGACCCCATCGCCATCGGTTGCTACCCAAATTCGCCCGGAGCTGTCTCCGTACATACTGAGCACTAAGGAATTCCACGTCTCTTTTCTCAGCGGCAAATAACCATCAACTAAGTGTGGTTCAGTTCCTGCAGAATCCAGCAGAAAGAGGCCATGGCTCTCGGTTCCGATCCATAGCCGGTCGTTCTTGTCGGTAGCAATATTGACCGAATTGTAAGAATCAGCGGGTAGGCCCATAATCTCTATCAATTCGCGCGAATCAACAGACAAGCTGTAAACTTTCCCCGAGCGAGTACTTATCCAAAGCTTGTCTTCCGTGTTACCTATGATATTCCGAATGATCTGTGGTTTATTATCTACGGAAGGTAACCGAGCATAAGCTTCAAATCTGCCTGATCCATAACCGTAGGCAAAGAGCGTTCCGTTCTTGCTGCCCAGCCAAACACTGTCGTCAATTCCGAGAACAAAATTTACTACCGAGTTGCTGTCAGTGCTGAAGAGTTCGGAACGAAAAGAGCGAATGGCACCATCTTTGGTGATCTGGACCAAGTCGCCTTTCCTGGAAGACAGCCAAAGGTTTCCCCGTCCGTCTTTCCCCAGGTGCTCTCCTTGGTCTTCTGGGTCTACAAAAAAATCACTTAGCGGGCGATAAGTAAATTGTTCGCCATCGTACCGCATCAGTCCACTAGAACATCGAAGCCAGATGAAGCCGTAGCCATCCTCGGCAACGTCCTGTACGGTCACTTTTTCGTTGGCGTACATCGGTTCCAGATGAATAAAATTAAAGGTCTCCTGCCCCGACACGGATAAGGATCGGGTAATCAGAAACAAGGTGAAACACAATTTGAAAATTATATTTCTCATTTTACTACGCGCTAAAAGATAAGTAAGATAAGCATCTCGCTCCATAACCTTCAATTTTTACCGGTTCCTCGGACTGGTGGGCAGCAAGCCGAATTTTACCGATAAAAGTTATGGTTCATCGGTAGCTATTACTTGCCATTGCCATCAGCGGTAATGATCTCGAAAATGAAATGAGAAGAGATGATTTTATCGGCAAAAAGCGGTCACTTTTTCGGAACCAATGAGATTTAGGGCCTGTGGATACGGTAACTGTTGTAAAAACTACCAATCTTGAAGGCTCATCCGGCACTCCCTCTTTGCCTCCACTAACTTTCTTTGAACCTGCACTTCGACTACGCTCAGCATAAACACCAACTTCGTTGGCCGCGCCTGAAAAGCTCCACCGCATTAAGCAGGTTAATTCCGCTGCGATAGTTGGTGAAAATGCAGCCAATTCGAAAACAATGAACAACTCCTGTTCTTCTGAAAGAAAACCCATGAAAAAAGCACAAACATTGTTCCTCCTGGCCATTGCGTTCCTGGCCCTTACCGCTTGCAACACTTCGGACCAACGCCCGAATATCATTTTGATTAACGTAGATGATATGGGATGGAAAGATCTAAGCGTAATGGGCAGTACTTATTACGATACACCGAATATCGATTCCCTGATCCGCTCTGGTATGCTGTTTACGGATGCCTACGCCGCCGCCGCTAACTGTGCTCCGAGCCGGGCCTCCATGATGACCGGAAAGTGGTCGACGCGCCACGGCGTTTATACCGTAGGCTCCTCTGCTCGTGGTAAAAGCAAGAATCGCCAGCTCATTCCCATCAAAAACACGGTGCAACCAGATACCAGCTTTTACCTCTTGCCAGAAGTTTTGCAAGACAACGGCTACCTGACCTGCCATGCTGGCAAATGGCACCTGAGTGACGACCCGTTGGCCGATGGCTTCGCGGTCAATATTGGTGGGGGGCCGAATGGCCACCCTGGCAGCTATTACCCGCCCTATAAGAACGTGAGCGTCCCCGCCGGCAAAAACGAACACCTGACGGATCTGATCATGGAAAAAACGATTGAGTTCGTGCAATCTGCTGATGGCCCTTTCTTCCTTCACTATGCTCCCTATGCTGTTCATACCCCCATTCAGGCCATCGAAGAACTTGTGCCTAAGTACGAGAACCGCCCCGCCAGCGGAGGGCAAAATAATGTTGCCTACGCCACAATGATTGAGAACCTGGACCGCAATATTGGGCTACTGCTGCAAGCCGTCAGTTCCGCAGGTAAAGACGACAACCTGCTCATCGTCTTTACTTCAGATAATGGAGGACTGTATGGTATTACCGAACAACACCCGCTCCGGGCAGGGAAAGGAGCTTACTATGAGGGCGGCATCCGGGTCCCTACTGCTTTCATTTGGCCCGGCCACATCCCCGCCGGCGAACGGAACGCTACTCCGATAAGTAATCTCGACCTGTTCCCTACTCTTCTGTCTGTCTCCGGTATCGAATACCAACAGGACAATTATGATGGCAACAGTTTGTGGCCTCTTCCTACCACCGGTGCTGCCATGGCTGACCGCTCATTGTTCTGGCATTTTCCTGTTTACCTGCAGGCATACAAGAAGAAGAATGCCCAGAACCGGGACCCGCTGTTCCGTACACGCCCAGGTTCCGTCGTTCGGCAAGGTGACTGGAAACTTCATTATTACTTCGAAGACGAAAAGGTTGAATTGTTCAACCTCACCACCGATATCGGAGAGGTGGACAACTTAGCGGAGCGTCAGCCAGAAAAGGCGGCCGAAATGCTGGGCTTACTCCACAATTGGTGGGAACAAACAGAAGCCCCAATACCTTCGGAGCCTAACCCTGAATTTGGCCAGTCCGATACTGATTAAGATTATTCGAGTACTTACACTTCAATCAGGACACGTATTAAATAAGCGTTCTTGATGGCGCGGCCGCAGGTGCAAAATAGGTTGGAGAGCAAAGATTACCTCTGCTCTCCAACTTGAGACTACAACTCTACTGTTATTGGCCATCCAGGATACTGCTCAGCAGCATCTCGGCGGAGATCAGCATCTCTTGGCCAGCAGTCAAAGGTCACCTTTCGGCTTTGCGGCGAAAAGCGAATTACGCCGAAGCCGGCGCCTGATGATTGGCTGTCGGGATTAGCATAAGCATTTACGGAAATCTTGTTGTTGAAACCGTCCAGGTAATCTCCCGTCCAGGGCAGTGGAGAGCCGACAACAGGGTTAGCGCCGGCCTTCTCATCTTCAGGCCACCACCAGCGGCTGTAGTAGTTATTTACAATCGCGGGGACGACAAACGCCCATGGGCCATCTCTGAACTTCTCGGTTCCGTGCTGAATCATGGTCGCCAAATGTTGATCTCCAGCAATGTGAACGGCATTGGCCTTCGTCATGGCCTCAATGGCTTTGTTCCGACCAGTTTGAGGCCAACCGTTAGAGTCTAAATCTGCATGTAGCCGGTTATTTGCGCCACCGTGGAGGTGGGCGCCGCCACAAAACCCGGTAGCAGACAAGACTGCTTTCATCCGCCCACCGGCTTTGTTTTCGGCCCACTCGTTCAGAAAAGTAAGCTGTCGGTCGCCCAGCAGTTTCAGCCCGGGAACGTCGATGTCATCAGGGTTGTAGCTCGGGTCGTTAATATGATCTGGACGAGGGCCCATCTTGGGTATTTTGCCATTAGGCCCGGATTTGAACTTACGGTCTTCAATGATGGCAAAGTCAACCGCGCCCAGGGGATAGCTCGTGTAGTAAACGCCAATTCCCTGTTCAATGGGGGTCGGGTCATACGCATCGGGCAGGTGAGCCGTCTGGCAACGTTCCACCATCTTGACGTATTCATGATGATGGAAGTAGCCACCGTCATTACCCGCGCCCTTTTTGGAAATCTTGCCGTTCTCTCCCCAAAGGTTGCCCTGGCCGATGTCGTGGTCGTCAGGAATCGAGACCATGGGCCGGTGGCGGAAGGTTTCCCGAAACTGCTGGCCAAATTTCAGCCATGCAGCGGTGTGCTCACGATGATCATAGGATTGGTCGCCAGCAAAGAAGATGATGTCGGGATCAACCACCGCAATGTTGCGAACATAGTTCGGCCGGCCACCCCGGTCTTTATTAGAGTTGCAGCTTAAAGCGACCAGGACGATCTCCTTATCGCTCGCGGGCACCGCGCGAATGCTGCCAATGAAGGTAGCCCTCTTACCGTGGCGAAGGCGGTAGGGCGTGGTTTGGCTCATGTCCCAATTTTCGACCCGAAAGGACGTCGACCAGCCCAGTTCATGGACTTCTTGCCGGCCCAATTTCTCCCATTTACCACCATGCTTTGCTTCTAGAATAACTTCCTTGCTCTCGGACGGGTACAACGGATAGAGTTGTGCCGTAAGTTTAAGTACTCCGTTGGTTACGGTGTAAGCACCAAAAGCGATCACGGAATCACGGCCTACCTTAAGGTTGATGATGGGGTTGTCTCCCCGGTTCCACCAGTCGTTGGTTGCCAGTGTGTCGAGCCTTGTGAACGGTGCCTGGAAATATTCCCCTCCCGTCAAGGATGGCTTTTTTGGTTGGCAAGCGAAAATGGCCGTAAGCGCAAGCAGGATTAAAAATCTAGTAGTCATATTAATGAATTAGGAAAAACTCATGAAGGTGAAATTCTTCTAAGGTTGAGTTCGAATGTGATGAATGGCTATGCCATAGTGAGCTCGGTCACTCCAGGTGATTTTTTCAAAAGTGGCAAATCTGGTTCCATAATTCAGATTAGTTGGGTACACTATACGCTACCGATGAGTGTAGGGCGGTGAAAACCGGGGACTATTTGTTTGGAACGTTGGGGTATAAAAGCAAGGCTTAAATTTCCGAAAGACAGAACGGGGCAAGGGGAATTATTTCGGCTTTAAGCGGTCACTATTTCGGAAAATGAGCGGCCGAGCTCCAAGGGGAGGGGCTGCTGTCGTCAAAACACTAGATAAATGACCAGTTTGCCCTAATTCAAAACGACCTTCCCCGCCCACTGCCAAACCTTCGTCCGCACCGAAATACTGTAATACCCCTTTGCCCAGTCAGCCGTCGAGACAGCAAGTGTGTTTTTTCCTGCCTGCAGACTGACCTGGTTGGCGTAGACCTCTTGCCCCAGTACGTTCATGATGTGCACTTCGACAGACTGGCTGGTGAAAGTGTTGACGGTAAGGGACAACTCGTCGTTGTGTACTGGATTTGGATAAAGGGTGATGGAGGGCTTTAGCTGTAGGCAGTGGTCCGGCTCGAGGTCTGAATAATGGTGGGTGCCGTCGGCTTCCAGGACTTTGAGGCGATAGAAATTCTGCTGGTTGGCAGACCTTGAAAAGTCACGGTAAGCGTAGCGTTTTC
>JBLHRW010000103.1:0-12919 GCA_047626445.1 Neolewinella sp. | reverse complement strand
GTTGAATGAGGCGAAGGATTCCTTGCATAGCCGTAGCTACGGAAGGAGTTCTTCAACGAAATTCAGCACCAAAAGGCATCGCAGATTACCCCAACATTTAATGTTGACAGACCACTAGGTCAATACTAATTTCATTTTCGCGGTTGCCGCTGAAGGGAGATACTGGAGACATAATCTTTAAGGTTCCATCCGGCTCACGTTCAATCACCAGTTCCGGGTTGGCAAAACAAAATTTCTCGAATTCCTCATTAGTCATCTTACGTGCGTAAGACAGCGGGGTACTGGCATCGGGTAATTCCAAATGCATGGTGTAAGTCATGAAGGAAGAGTTTGTCATGTAAGATAACGCTTTCGGAGCACAACAAGTTACTCATACCATACACTCATATCCGCCAAACCCTTTCGCGAAATCACCGGCACCGTAGCATCCTCCGCCGGGTACCCCACCGGCAATAACAAAAATGCCCGCTCATTATCCGGTCTTTCGAGCACCTTTTGCAGGAAATTCATGGGGCTAGGGGTGTGGGTGACTGTAACCAGACCGGCGTTATGTATCGCGTTGATGAGCATACCACAGGCCAGACCGACGGATTCGTTGACGTAGTAATTTTTTTCCTTTTCGCCCGTGGCGTTAAGATCGTAAGTCTTTTTGAACGCAACGATGATGTAAGGGGCAGTGGTGATGAAGGACTTATGCCAGTCGGTGCCAAATTTTTTCAGGTCTTCTAGCCAGTCCTCCGACATCCGGCCATGGTAGTTCTCGTATTCTTCTTTCTCCGCCGCATCCCGGATTTTGGCCTTGATGTCCGGGTTGGTAACCACGCAGAAGTTCCAGGGCTGCTTGTTTGCACCGCTCGGTGCCGTGGAGGCAGTTTTGAGGATTAGCTCGATGACCTCCCGGCCAACCGGCCGGTCACTGAACTCCCTTACCGTCCGACGCTCCTCGGCTTGGGCAAAAAGCCCTTTGGCCCTTTCGAGCATTTTCTCCAGGGCGTATTCCGTATAGATGAGCGGTTGGAAACCATCTTGTGCGTGTGCCATGGTGGCAAAGGTAAGCAACACACCAAGCTATCCTATAACAAAGCCGGCCGTTAGACACAATGGTCTGACGGCCGGCAATTCGATCACTTTATTATAGTAAATGCACTAGCTAACACCGTTAGGTGAGTCAACCGAGTTGTTATCTACTACTCCCGGCATTTTTACCGACGGGAACTTGTCTGCATCAACAGGGCGTGGGCCAATGAGGCGAACAAGGTCATTGCTGCTCAACACTTCTTTGTCGAGCAATTCCTTTGCCAACAGTTCTACTTCGGTACGCTTGTCTTTGAGTAACTCTTGTGCCCGAATGTACTGACTGTCCAGTAGCTTCCGCACCTGATTGTCGATAAGCGTAGCGGTAGCGTCGGAGTAAGGACGCTGGTAAACATCCTTGCTCATGCCGTAGAAGCTGACCTGGCCAACTTCGGGGTTCATACCGTAAACGGTAATCATGTCGTAGGCTTGCTTGGTCACTTTGTCGAGGTCGTTCTGAGCTCCGGTGCTGATCTTACCAAATATTACTTCTTCAGCAGCGCGGCCGCCGAAGGTCATACACATCATATCGAGCATCTGCTCGGTACGGGTGATGTACTGTTCCTTGGGGAGGTACTGAGCGTAACCGAGTGCGGCAACGCCGCGGGGTACGATGGTCACTTTTACCAGCGGGCTGGCGTGCTCCAGGAACCAACCACAGATGGCGTGGCCGGCTTCGTGGTAGGCGATGATTTCCTTCTCTTCCGGGTTGATGAGCTTGTTCTTCTTCTCTAGTCCGCCGATGGCTTTATCAAGGGCGTAGTTGAAGTCTACGAGAGTAACACTGTCCTGGTTGCGGCGGGCAGCGATTAGGGCCGCTTCGTTGCAAATATTGGCGATTTCAGCACCGGCGAAGCCGGGGGTCATTTCGGCCAGGGTGAAAGAATCGACGGTAACACCGTCGGTCTTAATGGTCTTCAGGTGTACCTTGAAGATGGCCTCGCGTCCTTTTAGGTCAGGGCGATCGATGCCAATTTGGCGATCGAAACGGCCCGGGCGCAGCAGGGCACTGTCCAATACGTCGGGGCGGTTCGTTGCCGCCATCAGGATCACTCCTTTGTCGGTACTGAAGCCGTCCATCTCCACGAGGAGCTGATTGAGGGTGTTTTCCCGTTCGTCGTTACCACCTTGCATGCCGCCACGACCGCGGGCGCGGCCAATGGCGTCGATCTCATCAATAAAGATGATACAGGGGGCTTTTTCACGGGCCTGCTTGAACAGGTCACGTACTCGGCTGGCACCGACACCGACGAACATTTCGACGAAGTCAGAGCCGGACATGGTAAAGAAGGGGACGCCCGCTTCGCCGGCAACGGCTTTGGCCAGAAGGGTTTTACCCGTTCCGGGAGGGCCTACCAAGAGGACACCTTTAGGAATTTTACCGCCTAGGGCCGTATATTTCTTAGGGTTCTTCAGGAAGTCAACAACTTCCATCACTTCTTCCTTGGCTTCGTCGAGGCCGGCAACATCAGCGAAAGTGATGTTTACCTTACTGTTCTGGTCGAAGAGGGTGGCCTTGGATTTACCGATGTTGAAGATCTGGCTACCAGCACCGCCGCCGCCGCCGCCGAGGCGACGCATCAGCACGATCCAGATGATGGCGATGACCGCCAGGGGGAGTAACCACGTCAAGGCTTCACCGATGTAATTGGTCCGGCGAACATCCTTTACCTGAACACGATTTTCAAAGGCGATATCGAGGTTGACCTCTTTCTCTTTGAGCTTGCTGTAAAAAACAGAGGCATCGATTACCGGCATCACATAATCATACCGGGTGCCACTAATTCCTCCTTGAGAGGCATCCTGGTAGGCACCAGAATCCCCTTTCTTTTCGGAAGAAATATAGATCTCGGCAGACCGGCCGTTGACCAGGTCAATGTGGTCAATGGCTCCTTTGTCTTGCAGCATCTGATACAGGCGCGCATCGTCGATCTCATTACTGCTTCCGCTGCCGAGACTCGAAACCACCAGCGCCAGGAGTACCAGCGACATAATGGCGTACAACCAGTAGCTCTGGAACTTTGGCCCTCCTTCGGGCTTGTTATCTTGATTGTTATTATCCATGTTGTTAGGCTAACGCACGATTGTCCTTTTCGTTGGGAAAATCGTACTGATTTTAGGACAGAGTAAGTTGTTTACTATTCGTACGTAGTAACTACCCCGTCACTCCACAAATCTTCCAGCTCATAAAATTTACGAGTCTCTGGGTAAAAAACGTGCACAACCACGTCAAAGTAGTCGATGCAAATCCAGTTTGCGTGCCGGCCACCTGTCGCAGTCTTTGGCATTTCGCCAAGTTCTTGCTTCATGCGCTTTTGCACCTGTCCGGCAATGGAAGATACCTGCGTGGTCGAGTCTCCTTCACAGACGAAAAAGAATTCGGCCGGCCGGTCGTGTAGCTCACGCAAGTCGATGCGGACAATGTTTTTACCTTTGATGTCCCGGATGCTATCAAGGATCAGTTCTAACCTCTCTTCCATTTGAGCAGTGAGATTAGCGGGGGCAGTAGTTACAGATGTGTCCAGAATTATTTATTTTACTTATTAAGGGTAGCAAAGACCGTACCCCTTTAGAACGAACTCAACCCGGTTTTGGGTCACTCAATACCGGTATTATCTCCAAATCAAGACAATAGGACGACATTGCCCCCTATAAACACTTCGCTTTTTCCTAAAGTTGCTCGCCATGACAGCGTTGTGGATGGCACTAATGCTGAGGCAATTCGTATGCTCTCAGCCCCTGAGCCCCCTTCATCAGGTACGGTTTACCGTGCCGACGAGCAAACTGCGGGTCGTGGGCAGGGAACAAACAGCTGGCACACCACCCCGGGTGACAACCTGACGTTCAGTATGGTCGTTTATCCTGACCATTTGGCGGTAGACCGAATTTTTGCCCTGACACAACTGTCGGGACTAGCAGTAGCAGAAACAGTGGCGCACTTCCTAACGACGCAATTGGCGGCAACCGTACGCCTGAAATGGCCTAACGATGTATACGTTGGCGATCAGAAAATTGCCGGCATCTTGGTGCAGAATGGTCTGCGGGGCAGCATTGTCTCCTGGTCGGTGATTGGCATCGGTCTCAACGTCAACGAAACAAATTTTCCGGAGGAGCTACAGGACAGGGCGACCTCCCTTGCGCTGCTTACGGGCACGCCCTTTTCTACCGACGAAGTTTTGGAATTTCTACTAGCTCGATTGGCCCATAACTATCACCTTTCCGCGCCCAAGCGGCTCACGGAGCTTGGCCAACGCTACCAAGGCCTGCTTTACCGGCACAACCTGCCGGGGCGCTATCAGGAGATAGAAACCGGGACGTACTTTTTCGCCGTCCTACGGGGCATCAACGGCATCGGTCAGTTACGGTTGGAACTGGTGGAGGGAGAACGAGTGTTTTCTTTGCGGGAGGTGCGGTTTGTCTAAGATCAGAGTCGCAGATTTAGACAGATTACGCGGATCAACGCAGATTCTTCCTCTCGTGCATCTGTGTTAATCTGTGTAATCAGCTTAAATCTGCGATTCAAAGTCTTGGTAGGTGGGCGTTTTCTTTAAGGCGGTCAAGAAACACGTTTTATTTAATTCGCGTCCCTAAGACTTGATCTCCAGACCTGAGTTGCCGATCCTCTGTAAGAAAAATCCGTAATTTACCGGAAAGGCTTATCCTGCATACTTCACCTGAGAAAACATCCTGGGTATTATAATGACCTGGAACGGCTTCCTCTATTATTGTTAATATGGATAAGGTGAATGGCTGCATTTTATAATTATTTAGTGGGCTTGATAGGCTCCTCTTTCAACCTCCCCTGCACCTGCGACCGCGCCCCATTACTTAGATTGATAGATGTGATAGAAGGTAGATTGATCGTCCACTCCGACGTGCGGTAGCCTATCAATCTACCCACCATCAATCTATTCTTTCCCTCTTTCAATAGGCTTAACCCCCTCCGACATCCACCTGGGCAGCGGCTCACCCATCAGGTAATGATCGAAGAACGCCGCCATCCGCGTCTGGAAATCGGCCCGGTTGGCGGTTTTGAGCGGCCAGTGCGGCTCGCCCCGGTAATTGAGCATCCAGGCAGGCTTGCCCAAGCGGCGTAAAGCCGTGAACCACTCGATCCCTTGTTCCCACGGCACGGCAGAGTCGTTGTCGTTGTGCAGAATCAGCAGCGGGGTATTGATCTTGTCGGTGGTGAACAGCGGGCTGTTTTCGTAATACCGCTGAAAATGACTCCACGGCGTGCCGCCAATGCGGCTCTGGGTATGCTCGTACTGAAACTGCCGGCTCCGCCCCGAGCCCCAGCGAATACCGCCGTAAGCCGAAAACATATTAACCACCGGCGCCCCCGATTCCACGGCGGCAAACATATCGGTTTTTGTGACCAGGTAAGCGGCCTGGTAGCCCCCCCAACTGTGCCCTTGCATACCGATCCGTTCTTTGTCGATGAAGCCCTCGGCCAGTAGGCTGGTCAGGCCACTCATCACACAATCGTAGGCGCTTTCGCCGGGGTAACCGACCCGGTAGACGACGTCTGGATTGAAAATTACGTAGCCTTTACTGACGTAGTGGCTGTAGTTGATGCTGCTCCGGCCCACCAACGGGGTCCGGTGCCGGTACACCCCCTCGCTGCTGCGCTCGTAGTAATTGACCATCAGCGGGTATTTCTTGTTGGGGTCGAAATTATCGGGCTTTACCAGCATGCCGCGTAGGGTGCG
Organism: Neolewinella sp.; assembly: GCA_047626445.1. Classification (GTDB taxonomy): domain Bacteria; phylum Bacteroidota; class Bacteroidia; order Chitinophagales; family Saprospiraceae; genus Neolewinella. Next base: position 7,133 of record JBLHRW010000103.1, on the reverse strand, counting down.
GCCCTGCAGGTCGGTCCATTCATACGTTTCGTTGGTGCCCCAGGCGAAGTCTGCTTGCTGTGGGTTGGCGTGGGAGATTTTGTCTCCTTCTTTTGCCATGTCAGCCGTCAGCCGCAGATCCGGGAACTCCCGGAAATCGGAACGAGTATAGAGGTAGCGTTCGGCCGACCGAGCTTTGGTGAAATCGCCGAAGTTCTTCGGTCCGGAGTGTAAGCTGGTGAAGCTACCGTCCGTCAGCTTTAGCCATCCGTAGCCTTCATGGTAGGTTTCTTGGTGGAAAGTAGCTGCCAGGATGCTTTTCGTGGGATCGATGAACCGGTTTTCCGGATCGAGGTCTTGTAGGAAATAACGGGTGTTTTTCTCCCGACCTTTGGTCAGGCGTACGGGTTCTTTCTTTCCAGAAGGGTCGAGCTGCCACAGGTCATACCGATCGGCGACCAGGAATTTGTCTCCGCCGGTCAGTGTGCCCTGGTACCGGTAGCTGGAAGGGTGCATCGGCCGGTCGTTGAGCTCGTCGTAGAAAACGCCGGTAGCGTTGGTCGTCAGCACGTGGTGTTCGGCGGTGGTGGGGTCGAAGCTGTTCCAAGTGGTATCGATGGGGTTGTACCAAGCGAGGAATTTACCACCCTCTAGCCACCGGGCGGGAGCCACCTGGCCGTCGAGCATCGCTTGACGTTGGCCGGTGCGTAGGTCGATTAGGGTGGTGTTCCGTGCGGCGGGACCGCCTTCCCACATGGTCTTTTTGTTGTAGGGGCGGTCGTCGTAGACCATTACGTAGTGGCCAGCGAGGTCGTTAGGTTGGGAATCGTAGGGGCGATCCAGGGTGCCGAGCTGTAGGAAACTGTTCGCCTTGGTCCGGTAAACGGCAAGGTAGGTCCGCTTTTCTTCTGACCTGAGACGGATGTTCTCTTCGGTGTACATCCGGTCGTCGTCGGTGGTCCAGATTTCGACGTCGGCAATTTCTTCGTCCAATAGATTGGTGTCCCGCTCCGGCCGGCGTGGGGTGGTGCCGAAGAAGAGGTAGTCGCCACCTTCACTGAATTTTGGCGTGCGGTCGTCGGAGATGCGACTGCCTTGTGGCATCCAGTCGAGTGCGTCGCCCGTCAGTTTTTCGGCCGTGCGGTCATCGCCTTGCCAGTGGTTTAGGTGGAAGGGCTTTTGGGTGTCCTTCGCGTCCTTGTTGGAGGAGAGAAAAGCGGCCTGGTTGCCGTCGTTACTCAGCGCAAGGGCAGTGTATTCACCCTCGTCACTACTCAGGGTTTGCCATTTTATTTCGTCGGCCGTCAGGCGCAGAACGCTGGCTTTCCAGGAGCTGTCTTTGGCGGGTTGGTGCGCCAGTACCACGCCGGCGTCACGGGCAAGGGCAAAGTCCGTTACGCCTTCGAGGTAAGAACTGTCGGGGCTGGTGAAGGACCGAACCAGTAGTCGGCGGGCGGATTTGTCCATGCCTTTTTGCAGGCTGTCGGGTAGGATCGAAGCGGTAGTGTACGCGTAGCGTCCGCTCCAGCGTTCACCGGTGTTGAAATCATAGACTTGGGGGATGATGCTGGGCTCCGGTTCGGTTAGGTGCCAGACCAGCAGGCTGTCCATGTCGGCCAGCTTATCCTTTGCTTTCTTTTTTTCTGACAGTTTCAGGGCCTTCACGGCGGCCATGCCTGGCTTCAGCAGGCCGATCAGGTACTGGCCGTCGTAGCTCAGTCGGGCGCGGTGCAGCCGGGGGAAGCGGCGTTCGGTCTTGGTCTCGCTGTCGTAGAGCACGGCCGTTGGGTCGCCTACATCCTGAGTAAGCGTGTAGAGGACGAATCGACCGTCGGCGCTTATTTCTTCGTCGTCGATTTCGTTCCAGGCCTGCATGTCGGGAACGGTGATGGCCTTCTGCGCAGGGAGTAAAGGGGTAAGGGCGAAAAGGAAAAAGGGAAAGAGTAGGCTCGCTCGGAAGAAGGCGGAAGTGTTTCCCTTTTTCTCTTTCCTTCCTTTTTCCCTTTCTTCAGGGGCGCGGCCGCTGGTGCAGGGGGGGGGTAGTAGTAGCAGGGTGGGGAGGACAGGGAGTCGCATGGCTAATTGGCTTGTTGAGGACCGAAAGCTACGGTATTCACCGGAACTCTTCAGCCGAACATAAAGTAGGGTGGAGCTAATTCTTTCCGGAACCTTGCGCTACCTGTGGCGAAAGGCCTTCAACCAAAACCTGTAAACCCATATTCGTACTTCGTGCTCAGCTGATGGCTGGACGGGGTGTTAACTGGGGATATTTGTTGGCAACGTAACTTTATTAGAGGGATGGGTAGGTTTTCTAGCTAGAGAAGAATAAATTGTATTTTGGGCAAGCAAGTGGTACAGGCGCAATACATACAGCGTCTTGTTGGAGTGAAAGCCCCCGCAGTGCTCAAAGCTTCACTCCGTTAGCCAAATTCAGCCTTCTATTCATTTTACCATCCTACCATCGCGCAGACCTAAGACACTGTACTTTCATGAATGCCCATCAAAAAAGGTACGAACTCAATGATAGAACAGTGTCTTTTCGGAATGACATTCGAGCTTTCTTGTGCTACTGTTTGCCGTTTTTTCTATCGGTGCCATTAAACCCCGTTTTCGCTCAAGCTTCCATGAAGCTCACCACCTTCTATCCCATTGCCGAACATTCTTATGGCATTAAAGAGGGGGTGCCGGAGGAATGTGTTAATACAGTATTTGCTACTGATAAGGCTCTTTATAAATGGCGTCCCTAAAGCAAATTCGTTTAAAGTACTTGAGAAAAACAATTTCATCAAAATTGGAGAGACCGATACTTTGTTTAATTGGAAGTTGGGAGTGAATGAAAATTAACGAACCGCTCACAACGCATGAAATATTCACCCTTCCCATTCGGTCGGGCCGTCGTTTATGCAACCGTTGGACTAGCCCACCCATTCAGCCCTACGCTCAATGCGGCTAATCCAAAACCAACCCGTTAGGAGCCTGACACCCTACCTTTAAGCCCATGACCACCTACCACATCGGCCTGGACGTAGGCACCACCGCCACCAAAGCCTGTGCCTTCACCACCTCCGGCGAAATGATCGGCATGGTCGAGCGCGACTACGAATTGCTACATCCAGCGCCAGGTGCTGCCGTCCAGCAACCCATGGACATACTCCGAGCGGCAGAGGACGCCTTGGCCGAGTTGGTCCGGTCAACAGAAGGGACGCCAGCCGGCGTAGGCCTAAGCTGCCCCATGCACAGCCTCCTCCTCTGCGATGAACACGAAACGCCCCTGGACTACGTCATCACCTGGGCGGACACCCGAGCCCAGGCAGTCATGGACGAAATCAGTGAGGAAGACCGCCAGGAACTACACCGGGTCACCGGAACGCCCGTCCACCCAATGTCTCCAATGGTGAAACTCCGTTGGCTCCTGCGGGAAAACCTCGCCCTGAAAGACAAAGCGGTATTCTGCTACGGTCTCAAATCCTTCCTCACCAAAAGCTGGACCGGTACCGCCGTTCTCGACGAACAACTTGCCTCCGCCACCGGGCTGTACGACATCAAAAAGAACGAATGGTCGAAACATGCTCTGACCATTGCTGCGGGTGACACGGAGGGAGGCTTCCCCTTTCTGCTGCCGCCCGTTTTTTTCGCCAATCACCAGCTGGAATGGGACGCTGCCGTTGCCGAACGCCTCGGCCTTACCGGCGTTCCTCTCTACCTCGGTGGCTCCGACGGGGTGCTGGCCAACCTGGGCAGCGGCATTATGGAGCCGGGAGATATAGCGCTGAGCATCGGCACCAGCGGTGCCGTCCGCACCACCCACCACAAAGCCGAAGTCGACCCCAAATACGGCCTATTCAACTATAAGATGAAGGAGGGCGCTTACGTTATTGGTGGCCCCACCAACAACGGCGCCAAGGTACTGCAGTACTGGCAGGGCTTGCTCTCCGGCCACTACGCCAACGTCGGCGAGCTGATCGCCGCCGCCTTTACCGTCGACCCCGCCGACTGCCCCACCTTCTCCCCCTGGCTCTACGGGGAACGCGCGCCAATATGGGATGCTACAGCGACAGGAGGGCTCCAGAGTTTACGCGGCCACCACGGCCCCGCCCACATCGCCCGCGCAGTTTTGGAAGGGGTGACGGGAAACATCATCGCCATCCTCCACCAGCTCGAGGAGGTCGTCGGCCCCGCCAACCGGATCCTGGCCAGCGGGGGTTTTACCAAATCACCGGAATGGGTAGCGCTGGTGGCCGAACGCTCCGGGCGGGAGGTGGTGATTGCAGATGCGGCCCAGGCCTCTGCTTATGGGGCTGCTTTGGTTGCTATGGGTGAACTTTGATCTTGATGCACTAGTACAGTGTAATCTAAGTTGTCACATCTCCTTCTGTACGGACGGGGCTCGCCCCCGTCCATACGAAATCCCCAGAAACGCTTTAGCCCGTTCGCTCAGCGAACGATTCGAGATTACCCCACCATAGTGGCGAGGGCAAGCTGCAAATCGGACAGTTATTTATACGGCGTCTCTTAGGGACGCCGTATAAATAACTTACTGGTTTTTGACCTGACGATTTTGTTCTCACCGAATTTACAAATCCTTTGCATAGCCTCAGTTACGGAAATGATTTTTAAATTTGGTGAGGGCAAAATAAGGCGGTCAAAAGCCGTAAGTTATTTATACGGCGTTCCTTAATGACGCATTAGCCCTGTTGCCCACCTTGCTCCTAAATCCCATCGCTTGCACCCGCGTCCCCGCCCAAAAGCAACATCAACCAATAAGTAAACGGCGGAAGCAACAACAGCCCGTTGACCACGACCGCATACCAGTTTTCATCGGTCTTACGGTAGGTCAAAAAAGCCACCGGTACCATTAGCAAATAGGTAAGTGACAGACCAAATGCAGGGCTAAAATAAACATAAGCATGTACGGCAAAAAACGTTAAAGCCGCACAAGTCAATAAGCCGATGTCAACCAGCTGTCGGTGCAAATCAGGACGTTCTCCCGCCACGGTACGCACGCCCTGAGAACGGTCTAACGGAAGGTCGCGCAGGTCGAAGAGTAACGCTACACAAGCAGTAAGAAGGAAGCGGGTTACCATCTCCAGGTAGAAATTGACGTAATTCAAAGGTGCCAGGTAACCGTTGGTGTATATGATCATGTATTGGAATAGGTCGTCTCTATCAGTTAGACAAAAATCCGCCCGGGACTCCAATACGATGACTGGGACGATAACCGTCATGATCGTCCAGGCTAAAGCAACCCAAATGTTTTTCAGATAGGGAAGATCTCGTAGCCGCCGCCATCCTTTAAGGGGAGGGGTGAGGTAAAATATAGTGAGGGGTAAAGCCAGTAGGAGTGCGGGCCAGATCGTATTAATAAAAGAAAGGCCAAGGCCACTTGCAATCAGTACGCTCGCTCCGCCAATGATTAGACTCATTCGTGGATGCTGCGCGACGATCCCGTACCGGAGCGTGGAAGGCCGTTCCCCCGCTCGCTGAAAACTTAGGTAGCGGTGAAGGGTGTAAACCCCCAGCGTAGCGAAGAAAATGAAGGCAAGCACCGGCCATTCCTCCAGGCAATTTTGCTCACTATAAGTAATACGCAGCGTTAACCACGACAACCCCGTAGCCCCCAGCGCAATCCAGACGTGCCCGTAGAATACCCAATTAAAAAGACGGCTTTTGATCATAAGGCGGTGCCCGGATAGGAAGACAGTGTGGTTTATTTACGCCCCCCAAAGTAAAAAGTTTGTCCCGCTTATGCATTTCGGAGATTCATTACATCTACTGTCCAAAACCCCACCATGAAACTCCTATTTACCCTTTTATGCTCCTTACCCTTTTTTCTCAACGCCCAGTGCATCACCGGTGTGGTCACCGACAGCAACGACGGCTCCCCGTTGATCGGCGTTAGCGTGCTGTGGAAAAGCACCCGACAGGGCACCGTTACCGATTTGGACGGCAAATTCAGCTTGTGTGTTTCGTCCGCAGATTCGGTCGTGTTAGTGATGACTTATACTGGTTACGAAACGTTGGAGATGACGGTAGCTCTCTCGCAAAAATTAGGGGTAGTGAAAATGGAATCTGGTGGCGAATTACTGGAGGAAGTAGTTGTCGCGGCATATGGCATACAACGTAAAGAAGCTTCCATTGGCTACGCTGTCCGAGCTTCCGGTTCCCGGCGAGCATTAAAGAACTCGAGGAGCCCAAGGCCGTCCGCTTATGCCTCAGAACCAATCCAGACCGAGCAATACAATGCAATAACCCGTAACGGATTCATTAAAACTAAAAAACAGAATTTTTCGACCATCTCAACCGACGTAGACCGAGCGGCCTATGCCAACGTCCGCCGAATATTGAACGAAGGCAAAATGCCTCCGTCAGATGCCGTCCGTACGGAAGAACTAATTAATTATTTTAAATACCAGGATCCAAACCCTAAAACGGAAAAAGACATTGCGCTACGCACAGAATTCATGACCTGCCCCTGGAACGAACAAAACCAATTACTGCGGGTCAGTGCCCGTACAATGCCGATTGCTACCGCAGATCTTCCACCGGCGAATCTCGTCTTTTTGCTTGATGTTTCCGGGAGTATGAGTCGTCAGAATAAATTGCCGCTGGTGAAGGAAAGTCTGAAGCTGTTGACGCAGAGCTTGCGGGCAGAAGACAAGGTCGCGATTGTCGTCTACGCCGGCGCAGCCGGCCTGGTGTTACCGTCCACTTCGGGGAAGGACCCCGCTACGATTATGGCGGCACTCGATCGCCTGCAATCCGGCGGCTCTACCGCCGGCGGAGCCGGCATTACGTTGGCCTACGATGTGGCCCGAAAGCATTTCGTTCAAGGTGGCAATAATCGCATTATTCTTGCAACCGACGGCGATTTCAACGTCGGCACCAGCAGCCAGGAAGGCCTACTTAATCTCATCGAAAAAGAACGTGAGAGTGGCATTTACCTTACGGTGCTAGGTTTTGGAACCGGGAATTACCAGGAAGGAACAATGCAGGAACTGGCCGATCGGGGGAACGGAAACCATGGTTACATCGATTCGCCGGCGGAGGCAAAAAAAATACTGGTCAGCGAATTCGGGGGCACTATGTTCACCGTCGCAAAAGACGTGAAACTTCAGCTCGAGTTTGATCCTGAAGTAGTCGCTTCTTACCGCCTC
>JBLHRW010000102.1:0-12969 GCA_047626445.1 Neolewinella sp. | reverse complement strand
TGTGGTAGATGACTGGTGAATTCGGGAGTTTAACGGGTTAAGTGACTGAATTCGCTGGGAAATCTACCGCAAAAAGGGCCGCTTTGGGACGATGAGCGTTCTCTCCGACAGGCTGCTAGGGGGCGCCGTACAAATAACTTACGCCTTTTGACCGTCTTGTTTTGCCCTCACCGCACCTGAAAATCATTTCCGTAACTGAGGCTATGCAAAGGATTTTTAAGCGCGGTGAGAACAAAAGCGTCAGGTCAAAAACCAGTAAGTTGTTTATACGGCGTCTCTAGGTAAGGAATACGTGTTTGTGTGTGTAAATGGCTGCCGTCTTTTTTGGTGGGGTATTACATTCTAAATCTCAGACATACATATATGAATAGTTAAAGCGTTATCTGAATGGAAACCTAGCCTAACCCTGCTTCATTTCATATTTCAGGCGCGCGTTTAATGAATTATCTCCCCCGTTATTTTTTTTGGCTACTCTTGTCGAGTAGCCTGTTTTGTACTGCAATGCTGTCTGCCCAACAACAATCAGGTTGGGCCCTTGATCCCCATGCAGGGCTGTCTGCTGCTTTTCTGCAACCTGCTGCGACGGCAGCGACCCCTTACGACTGGGACCTGAATTTGGGCAGCGTCAGTACTGAAGTCAGCAACAACTACATCTTTCTGCGTAATTCATCAGGCTTTAGCTTTCTCAAGGAAGTCGCCTCCAGCGATGGCTTGGATTTAAATGAGTCAGAGCTGTCCTTTCTACTGAATGGGAACCGTTACAACTATGACTTTCCCCGGGAAGGCGGCAACGTTTTTGCCCGGGTCGCTGCGGAAATTACCGGTCCTTCTTTTTCTGTTCAGTTAGGGCAGTTTACCCGGCTGGGGGCCTTCACCCGAATACGTGGCATGGCCAGTACCAAGGGCCTGGACCTGGACCTCAATTACTACCCGTATAACGAGGTGCCAAACGGAGTGGACATTCCTGTTGATGAAGCCTTTGCCGCCACGGCCGTTTGGGGAGAGGTCGGCTTGAATTTCTCCAGGGCCTTTCTTACGGGTAACGACGGGGAACTTCGCCTTGGCCTCAGCCCACGTTACTTGATCCCGATGGAGGGAGCGTCGGGGTATAACCCAGGGGGAGGTGCTTTGCGACAGATCGGAGAAGACAGCATCGTGGTGACTAATGCAGCAACAGAACTAGGCCTTAGCGGTGCTTTTACCGGAACCCAATCCGATGGGGCAGTTTCCGGCTCCGGCTATGCCGTCGATTTAGGCGTACAATATGCCTGGGGAGAAACGGATGGTGACGGCTATCGCTATACCGTAGGTGTATCCTTGCTGGATGTGGGGGGACTTAACTTTAATCGGCGCGCGCAGCGCCACCGTTTTGCTAACTCCGGAGAGGTCCTTTTAGTGGGGAATGATTATAACTTCTCGGGTGTTGACAGTGTGAATAACGTCTTATCCCTACTAAGTCAGCAAGTGAACGGGGCGCCGAATTCAGAGGTGGCCGATGAGTTCATCGTTGGGTTACCAACGGCCGTCGGCGTACAGTTCAGTTATCGACCGCTGGAGGCTGTGCAGCTTTCGGCGAGTTACCGGGGCGATGCACCATTTGCAGTTCAACGGCTGAGCCGGGGGACGGAGCTGACCACTGCCGTGTACTATAGCCGCTGGTGGTTCGGCGCCGGACTGACGGCAGGGCTGTATGATTGGCGAGAATTTAACGTAGGCTTCCAGGCGCGCTTAGGGCCTGTTTATTTTGGGACGGACCGCCTGTTTGGCTCCTTCCTGAAAACGCAGGAACTAGACGGTGGTGGCTTTTACCTCGGACTGCGGATACATGACTTTGCTCCGGGGCGGAAGGGGAAGTCTGGTGGACGTAACCGCGGTGGGCGCCGGAACGGAGGGCAACGGGTGAAGTGTTACGAGTTTTAGCGGTGTCTAAAATAATATCCGCTTAAAAATCACATCAACCCGCCGATTGCTGAGTTTCCCCTCCCAGGTTTGGTTGTTGTAACTCGGCGCGTCTTCGCCTAGGGGGAGCATGTCGATGAGTTCTTCGGGGACGGGGTAATTAAGGAGCAGGGCTTTTACTGCCCGTGCCCGAAAGTCTGACAGTCGGAGATTATAGGCACGGTTGCCGATGTCGTCGGTATGGCCCTGCACTTCTATTTCGTAGCCCTCCAGTTTGCCGAGGCCGTCGAGGAAGTCTCTCAGCTTGCCGGCCTGCTCGCCGTCGATGTAGTAGCTGCCGCCTCCGAAAAAGATGGAGATGATGTGGTCCTGGTCTGCGGGGGAGGTTGTTGGCTGGGCCTGCATTATTCCCGTTGGGAGGAACATCAGTAGGAGGGGGAGCACGTATTTCATGGGCATGGATTTGGCCGCTCTGAGATAGAGCTTGTCAGGAAATTCTTTAGTCATTCAGTATTCCTCAGCAAGCTCACAACAAAGAAAAATCTTTTAGGGTTTTGAGCTGACAACGTTAACCCTGTGATTGTCAATTGGTTTATGCGCGACCGGATATCACTGAGCCTGTCGAAGTACAGGTGCAGTGGAAGAATAGGAAGATCAGAATGTCGCATTAATTCTGTCCGAGTACTTAGGTAATTACGGTTCATACCTTCTAAGAAGGATACCGTAAATTGGACGTTGGTGGCCGATTAATTTATTGCCGTTTCGAAAACGTCTTCATTACTGCATTGATGCCGGTCTTAGCTTATTTGGCTCCCACCTGGTATATGCCTAGGAAAAATATAGTAACTACCGTCTTCTTCGAAGAAGATGGTCAGGCATACTTCTTTCGTTTCATCGTGAGCATCGCCCGCAATGGTCTTAGTGCCAAGGTACCTCTCCCGTAAAAGCCAGCTTCGCGACTTTTTACCCCGGGCAATTAAAGTTAGACTTCTACGGGATCATTATGGGTGGTAAAGATGTAGGGTGTGTATAACAGATGTAGGTACCGTAGAGCTGAAACCTCAGTATTCCCTACCTTAGCCCCATGCCAGACAAGCCAACAAAAAAACTCTTCCTTCTCGACGGCCACGCCCTCGTTTATCGGGCGCATTTTGCCTTCATCAACCGGCCGATGATCAACTCCAAGGGGATCAACACCTCGGCCATGTTCGGCTTCACGCGTACGCTGTGGGACTTGATGAAAAACCAGAAGCCTTCCCACCTGGCGGTGGTCTTTGACCCCAGCGGACCAACCTTTCGTAACGAGATTGCAGCAGACTATAAAGCCAACCGCGAGGAAACACCAGACGATATCGTGGTGGCCTTTCCCTACGTTCGGCAAATCCTGCAGGGGTTCAATATCCCGATCATTATCAAGGAAAACTACGAAGCGGATGACGTGATCGGCACCCTGGCCAAGCAGGCCGCCCGTGAAGACTACGAGGTGTACATGGTGACGCCCGACAAGGACTACGGCCAGCTGGTAGAGGAGAAGATATTTATGTACAAGCCCAGCCGGATGGGCAACGGCATCGACATCCTTGGTGTAGAAGAAATTAAAGCTAAATGGGGCATCGAACACCCCGACCAAGTAATCGACATGCTTGGGCTTATGGGCGATAAGGTGGACAATATCCCCGGCGTCCCCGGCATCGGGCCGAAGACGGCCGAAAAGATGATCCGGGAGTTCGGCAGCATGGAAAACCTGCTGGATAATACCGATAAGATCAAAGGCAAAAACCAGGAACGCCTGCGGGAGTTCCGGGAGCAGGCATTGCAGAGTAAGGTGTTGGCGACGATTGAAATCAACGTCCCTGGTGTCCAGTTTCACGCCGAAGCCTATAAGATTGAGAACTTCGACCGAGAACATTTGACGGACGTTTTTCGCGACCTGGAGTTCCGGAGCCTCGCAACCGAAATTCTCGGGGTGATGGAAGACGCCGAGCCACTCCCCGGTGCTCAGGGAGACCTCTTCGGCACTTCAACTTCCCCTGCACCTGCGGCCGCGCCCAAAAAAGGAAGCCGCTTCGCCAAACCTTCCGCGCACGCCATTGCTGATAACCATATCGGCAATACCGAGCAAGCCTACCACAAGGCGGAAACGCCGGAAGAACGCGCTGCTCTCATCGCCCAACTCAAAGAACAAACGCTCTACGCCTTCGATACCGAAACGACCAGCGTAGACGCTACCTCGGCCGAGCTCGTCGGCCTCTCCTTCAGCTGGAAAGCGGGGGAAGCCTACTACGTACCCGTACCCGCTGACCGTGCCGAGGCAGAGGCCATCGTCGCAGAATTTGCGCCCTTATTTGCTGACGAAAAGACGCAGAAAGTAGGCCAAAACATCAAGTACGACCTCACCATGCTGGAGCGCTACGGCGCGCCGGTAAACGGCCGCTTGCTGGACACCATGGTAATGCACTACCTGCTGCACCCCGATAAGCGGCACAAGATGGACCTGCTGAGCGAGTCCTACCTGAACTACAAACCGGTGCCCATCGAATCGCTGATTGGGAAAGGCAAAAAGCAGCTGACGATGCGGCAGATTCCGGTCGATAAAGTAGTCGATTACGCCTGCGAAGACGCCGACATCACCCTACGGCTCTACCACGCCCTGTGGCCCGAGCTGGAGGAAGAAGAACTGGTGGAACTCTACGAAACCATCGAAGCACCGCTGATTCCAGTGTTGAAAAACATCGAACTGGCTGGAGTAAACCTAAACGTGCCCTTCCTGGAAAGCTACAGCCGGGTGCTGAGTGCCGAGATCGAAGGCCTCAAACATGAGATTTACGAAGACGCCGGTTCGCCTTTCAACATCGCTTCGCCGAAGCAAATCGGGGAGATTCTGTTTGGCCGGATGGAGTTGCCGTATAAAGGTAAAAAAACGGCGACGGGCCAGTTTAAGACCGATGAATCCACCTTATTGGAACTGGCGGGAGAAGCGCCCATCGTCAAAAAAATTCTTCGCTACCGAAGTCTGGCTAAGTTGCTCAGTACTTACGTTGACGCACTGCCCAGCCTGGTGAATAAGGAGACCAACCGGGTACACTCCAGCTTCAACCAAACGGTGGCGGCCACCGGCCGCCTCAGCAGCGCCAACCCGAACCTGCAGAACATTCCGGTGCGGACGCCGCAGGGAGCGGAGATCCGCAAGGCCTTCATCCCACGCGATGAGCACCACATCCTGTTGGCATCGGATTACAGCCAGATCGAACTACGCCTCGTCGCTGCGCTGAGCGGAGACAAAGGCATGGTAGAAGCCTTCCAACAAGGCCGCGATATTCACACCGCTACGGCCGCCCTGGTCTTCGACGTGCCTTTCGAGGACGTTACCCGTGACCAACGTAACCAGGCTAAGACGATCAACTTCGCCATCCTCTACGGCGCCGGCGCTACCCGGCTAATGCAACAGCTGGAGATTACCCGCAAGGAAGCTGGACAGCTGATCAAAAACTACTACGAACGCTTCCCTGGCCTGAAGGAATTCATGGCCGCCAGTGTCGAAACGGCCCGCGAAGAAGGCTATGCCATGACTCTTCTGGGCCGCAAGCGTGGCTTGCGTGACATCAACTCGAAGAGCGGCCTGACCCGCTCCATTGCCGAGCGTATGGCCATGAATACCCCAATCCAGGGTACCGCAGCCGACATGATCAAGGTCGCCATGATCCGCATCGACAAAGCCCTAAGCGAAGGCAATTTCAAGACCAAGATGATCATGCAGGTGCACGATGAACTGGTGTTCGATACGCCGAAAGACGAAGTCGACCGCATAATCCCCCTCATCGAGGAGTTGATGCGGGAGGCCATTCCTGACCTTGCTGTGCCGATTGTGGTGGAGACTGGGCGGGGGGATAATTGGTTGGAGGCGCACTAGCGGCGGAGCCGCTAGTTTAGACGGGCCTTCGGCCCTTGGTAGACGCAAGGTCGCTTTGCTTCTTGCTGGGTAGACGGCCTTCGGCCTCGGTAGATTGATAGGCTACCGCAGGGCTTTGCTCACTTCGTTCGTGGGGTGGTTACCCGGGGCTTTAGTCCGCATTGGTCGGAAACGAGCGCAGCGAGCAGCTTCTCGCGGTAGCGCTATCAATCTACCAAGCGCGCAGCGCGTCTACCAATCTACTGAGGGCCGCAGGCCCGTCTATTTTTCCATTTCCGAATACAACTGCCCCGCATTATAAGCGGTAAGCACATGCCGGACGGTCCCCGTCAGGTTAGGAGGAAGTTCTTTCAGGGGCCACCACTCCACGTTTTCAAATTTCTCTAATTCACGACTTTCGGGAGAACCCTTATAGTGGTAGGCACGAAAGTACAGGACGATCCGGTGCTCATTCTTAGAGCGCTTATGGAGTACGTGAACGAGTTCGAGGTCTTTTTTTTCCAAACGAATACCAGCCTCCTCCCAGCTTTCGCGAATGAGGGTGCTGGCGGCGTACTCCCTGCGCTCAATGGTGCCACCAACTAAGGAGTAATTGCCGCCATTAGGCTTAGTTTGCTTGAGTAGTAAGAGCCTTCCATGGCTTTGGAGAATGAGGCGAGCTTTGAGGGCTACGGCGAATTTTGCCATTAAAATAAAGGTAAATATGGGGGTGAAACCGTGGGTGCCAGTCGAAATGGTTACTTTTGCACAGTTAATAAACCAACCCATCTTAAGCGGGGAAGTTTTCTCTCGTACAACATTGCTTTGCGAGCGTAAAAATAGAACGAATCGTTTATATTTGGGTTGTAATGGTATATTGATCTTCGTCTCAGGGTAGTACCTAGTGGCTGCGGATGAAAGTTGGCAATAATTAAGTTAAATTGAAGCTAACTTTAATTCGCAATTATTGGACGAACTGAATTGACGGGAAATACAAACAGAAACATCACATATGCTTCACGAAAGTGTCCTCCAAACCATCGGAAATACGCCTCTGATCAGCTTGGACCGGATTTGCGGCGATCGCATACCTGCAAAGGTTTACGGCAAGGTAGAATCCTTTAACCCCGGGCAATCGGCCAAAGACCGCGCTGCGCTCTACATGATTGAGCAGGCGGAGAAAAAAGGCCGCATCAAACCAGGAGCAACCTTGATTGAGGCGACCAGCGGAAACACTGGTTTCAGCATTGCCATGATTGCGGCGGTGAAGGGTTACAAGTGTATTCTGACCCTTTCTGATAAGGCAGGGCCGGAGAAGCGTGCATTGATGACGGCCCTCGGGGCCAAAATTGTGCTGTGTCCTAAAGATGCTGCTCCGGAAGATCCGGAGTCTTATTACTCTCAGGCGGAACACCTGGCGGCCACCATCCCCAACAGTTTCTACCTGCGGCAGAACTGGAACCTCGACAATAGTGGCGCCCATTACCACAGCACCGGCCCGGAAATCTGGGATGCAACCGAAGGTAAGGTAACGCACTACGTGTGTTGTGCAGGAACTGGAGGAACACTTTCCGGAACCGCCCGCTACCTCAAGGAGAAAAACCCGGACGTTACTGTCGTTGGGGTGGATGCTTATGGCTCCGTATTGAAAAAATACTGGCAGACTGGTGCCTTCGATGCCAACGAGATCTTCAGCTGGAAGGTGGAAGGCCTGGGCAAAACGATCATCCCCGATAATGTAGCCTTCGATTTGATCGATGAATTCATTAAAGTGGGGGACCGCGCAGCGGCGCTGCGCGTTCGGGAAATAGCCAGCCGGGAAGGCATGCTTTTAGGTTACAGCAGTGGTGCTGCTCTGGAAGCAGTTTTTGCCATTCGGAAGCAACTTACCAAAGATGACGTCGTCGTTGTACTGTTTCCTGATCACGGAAGCCGTTACCTCGGGAAAGTCTTTAACGACGATTGGATGAAGGAGCAGGGCTACTTGCAGCCAAATGGTGAGCCCGCCTCTTACAGCGTCAAACATCTACAGCGCATGTACCGTGTGTACAAACGTATGTACAGTCGTAAAATTAAAGAACGGTTCAAACTGACCTCCGTCTAGAAACGTTTAATCATTGATACACCCTCATATAATCGGCCACTGCTAATTATTAGCCAAAACACGTGCTGTATGAAAAATAATATTACAACATTTAAATCCAACGGTGAGGCACCGCCCATGTTTAAGAATAAGCTGCTCAACCGGCTTAGTCAAACACATATCGCCACGCCCATCGTCATCTTCTTCGTTTACGCGACTGGCCTGCTTTGGTACACGGTCGCTGAAACGGATATCGGTCTTTTGACCGTTGTCGGCCTCTTCTTCGCCGGTGCTCTTACCTTCACCTTCATGGAGTACGCGGTGCACCGTTGGGTTTACCATCCGCCTCACGGTGCCAGCGATAAGTACAAGGAGGCGACCTACAATATGCACGGGTTTCATCACGATTACCCGAAGGATAAGCGCCGGTTGGCGATGCCTCCCGTACTGGCAGTGGTCATTTCTACGGTACTACTTTTTCTCTTCAAATTGATCATCCAGGAATACGCCTTTGCGTACCTGGCAGGGTTTGTTGTGGGCTACGCTATGTATCTGGTGGTGCACTATACCGTACACATGTACGCGCCGCCTAAGAGTTTTCTCAAAGCACTCTGGATCAACCACGCTCTGCATCACTACAGTAAAGACGCAGTGCTGTATGGCGTTTCTCAGCCATTGTGGGACTACGTTTTTCGGACCATGCCCAAGAGCGACCGTGACCGCAAGAAGGCGGTGGAAATTATACGATAACCTTCGGGTGTGGATCACCTCGAGGTGCAATTCCCGGGTTTCAAATCTGTGCTGAAGTTACTTCCCTTGCATGTTCATACGTAGGGCGGGGCCGCAGGTGCAGTAGAATGGTGGAAGAGCAAGGTTGATACAGATCGTTATTCCGTTTACCACTGGTTATCGCGGAGCGATTGCCCTTAATGATTGGCCCGTACGTAGTGCGGGCCAGTCATTAAGGGCCGCCGTTCCTGGTAGTCGCTCCGCGAGAATACTATGCCCATTGTTTCATCGGAAATTTCTGGAGGTTTCCACTAATACCGGAATTAAGGTGGTCAAGAAGCATGGTTTATTTATTTCACGTCCCTAAGTAACCGTTCTCAAACGTCCTGCGCTGGAGCCTCACTGAAGAACAGCCACTCAAGAGCCTTGGGGAATTCCTGCCCCCAACGGGCTTCGTTGTGTTGTCCGTCGGGGTCAACCTCCGTACGGAACTCCACTCTGTCGGATTCACTTTGCTTTTTCAATTCCTCCTGCAGGCGGAGCATATTCGGCACCATTGTTTTGCTCTCGGCTTCTCCGCCGTAGAGGTAAATCTTTCCCCTGTACTTGTGCGTCAGTTTCATGAGGTGAAAGGGGATGTTTGGGGTTACCCAAAGGGATGGGCTAAAGATCATCAGCCGATCATAAACACTGGGGTAAAGAATACCGGCGTAGATACTGATTAATCCCCCCAAAGAGCTGCCACCGATACCGGTCGTCTCCGGGCCGGGCAGGGTGCGAAAATGATGGTCGATGTAGGGTTTTAGCGTTTTTGCCAGGAACTGGCAGTAGTCGCGTCCATCCCCGCGGCCAAGGTTGGTTTTGAAGGTCGGTGTAAACTCACTGACCCGCTGCGCGTCTGCGTGGTCAATCGCTACGATGATGATGTCGCCCTGGCCCCGGCCAGCCATGCTGGCCAGCTGCTTGTCTACGCCCCAACTTCCATAAGGAGCGTTGTCGTCGAAAAGGTTCTGGCCGTCCTGCAGGTAAAGCACGGGGTAGTGTCGGTCAGACTCGTAATAATCATGGGGCAACAAGGCTGCCACCCGGCGCGTACGGATGAGTTGAGGGATCTCGAATTCCTGGTTGATCACCACGATCTTTGGCAGTAACTCCTTGCGGTAATGTAGCCCAGTATTGGCCCAGTTGTTTATCCTGTCCGGTGCGGACCAGTCTTTGGCAATGTGCCGGCCATGATTGAGCGCACTTTCATTGTGCCGACCGAGCTCAACACCTTCCCAACCACCCCGGGTATATTTGTATTCAATGTGCGATATGTCGTCGGCGAAGTCGAAGGTGTGTTCGTATTGGTGAGGCACATTCGAGGGGCCCATCCGGTACTGTTCGTCTCCTGCAGTCCAGTTGTTGAACGAACCGGCCACGTAGATGGGGCGATCGTCGGCTGAATCTGTGATTAATTTTAATGTTTTCTTAGGCATACGAAGAGATGGGGGATTGCTGGCGGCAAAACTAACAAGGTTTACGAAATCAACGTACCTACTGACCCTGCTTTCTCAAAACCATCTTCTGCACCTGCGACCGCGCCCTTTTTAGAAAATTGAATCTTGAAAGGCCACTAGTTCTCAGCTTCTAGATTTTAGCCTATAACTTTCGATAAATAAAAGAGACTAATTTTGTAACAGACATTTATCCCTACGCATAAACATGCGATGCCGGAGGCCTGTCTCCGGGTAGTTTACCCCTCCATCGCTCTCAACAACACCATTATGAAACATCAGATTATTCTGGGCTTTGCCCTGTTTGCCGCCGTCCTGCTTTGGCCAGGTTGCGACGACGAAGTAGTACCACCAACCTGTAGTTTAAACGTGCCTACTGTCCCTTTCAGCGATGGCCGCTGCTTCCCGGAAACGGTAATGCTCGATGACCTCGACCGCCCACAGGAAGGATCCTTCCCCACACTACCGATGGATTGCGTTGGTAGTGACTTCAGCCGTATCGTACGGCTTGATAAGTCATCTGACGGAGAATTGTTCTTCCATATGTACGTCGCCATTCCCGCCACCATCACTTACCAGGTTTTCGGCGCGGATTGTGAAGAGAACATTACGCCGCTCACGAGTTGCCTATCCAGTGACGCGGTCGCCATTTCCGTGACCATCAATGACGCAAGTAATTTTGAAGACGTTTACGTCTACATCGACTACAAAATCTTCGCAACGCCACGTTATGCCGACTACGTCTTCGATGAAAACAGTTTCATCGGTGTGGCCACCTATGACAACCTGGTCCTGCCACCGCCAAATAGGAAGGATATTAGCTATAATCGGGTAGGAGATGGCCCTAAGTCTTTGCCTTTTAGCTGTGATGAGAATCAGTTCCAGCGCCTTATTCTGACGGCTTGTAATCCGACGGCTGATGTGCGCGGCTGGGCCGAAGAAATGGGCCTTGAACTTAGTGAAGAGTGCGTAGGCGATGGTGCTACCGTCATAGCGCTCGATGTGCCCGAAGGAATGAACCCTAACGCCATTGGCGGAGAAGGTGCCCTCGGCGGAGCTGATAAGCCCCTGACTAACCCCCGCCGGCCCAAGCAGGATTCTACGGACTTTATCGTGGAGCCAGACTACGCCATTACGGTATCTTCCGAAGGTAACGGCCTGTTCCCTGTTGACCAGGACTGTACGCCAAGTAACGGCCAGTTTGGTATCGAAGACTTCTGCTTCAAACCTACGCTGGAAACCCTGGAATGCCTTCGCTTCGAACCAGGAAAGGGTAGTGCCCAAAATGCTGGAGACGTTGTTATGGTGACCATGATCGACAGCGGCGTGGAAACGAACGGTATTTGGGCCGGTTTATGGACCCAATACTTATACCGCAACGGGCCGGAGAACAAATTCTTGGTCAATGGAGGCATCGGTTATGATTTTATCCGCGGCGACTTCACGCCCGACGACGAAATCGGCCACGGTACTGCTACCGGTGGTACGGTCATCGGAGGCTATAAAGGAGGCGCTCCTCTTACCGTTGTCCACAATAAGATCTTCGGGGACCAGAACCTGGCGAGTTACTACGGGGCCATTCTGGCAATCAATAGCGCTATTGATATGGATAGTGACATCATTAATATGAGTTGGGGCATCATCCAGGAGAATCCCCCAATTGCGCTGGAGTGTGCCATGCGTCGGGCGGAGGCTAAAGGTATCATCGTGATCACCTCGGCCGGAAATGAAAATGATCCACTTGATGACATTCCGCAGTGGCCCGCCGCCTTCAGTAATGCTTCCTATAACCTGGACAATATGCTGACGGTTGGCTCAATGGTTTACCCCGACTACGACATCTCCAATGATCCGGTTAAAGCGAGCTTCTCCAGCTTTAGTGCCAAGCTGGTCGACGTGTCGGCTTACCTGACGTCTGCTTCCCCCGACCGTAATGGTGCTTCCCAGGACGAAGTTGTCTTCATCGCCGGCACCTCCATCTCCGCACCGATGGTTGTCCGTAGCGTTGCCTGCTTCGTCGGAGCTAATAACAAGGGTGGTCTCCAGGATTGGCGGGCCCAGGTTCTCCAAAAATCGACCCCGCTTCGGGATGACAACCAGGTGGAGGACGGGAATTACCTGCCGATTTGCGATGACTTTTAGGATTGAAAGGTTATTTCGCTATTGATCGAGATAGCCTAAAATATGTTTGGCCTAAGCTCCTTAGCAAGTGTAAAAGGGTAGTCTTCCCCGTTTGGGAAGACTACCCTTGTTTAGGGGAGAAGAAAGAGGAGGTCTGAGGAGCTTAGGTCACGATCACTTTACGACTATACCGGTCCGTGTTGTTTTCTATCATGATAATGTAGACGCCTGCAGGAAGGCCCGACAGGTCGATGGATACCAGCTGATCGAAGCCTCCTGAGGGTTCGATACGCTTGACTTTTCGTCCCATCATATCGACCAGCGACACCGTCATTTGATCACCATGTTGAGCGGGGAGCTCAATATTTAGTACGCCGTGGGTTGGGGTGGGATAAATATTAAACGTTTGGTGTTCAGCTACTTCCAGATTTTCCTTGCAGCCTACCGCTGTCTGAGGCGATTCATCTGAGCCTGCCTTGGCCGCATTAGAACCACAATTCGGGGCTGGTCTTACGTTGGCTTGGGCCATCAGGAATTGCAATTCAGCTCCGGTTAGCGCACTTGCATAATTTAAAGTAGAGCGTACGATAGCCGTTGGAACAGGCGTGATTACCCAGCGCGCAGGCTAGGTGCGACTTTCCACAGCCAGTTGCGCCGGTGATCAGGACACTTTCACCACGACCAAGCCAAGCGAGGTCGGCGAGCAGGGCGAGTTGCTGTTTGGAGAGGTTTCGAGCGGGGCTGGCGTCGAC
>JBLHRW010000101.1:0-12982 GCA_047626445.1 Neolewinella sp. | reverse complement strand
GGAGCGCAGCGACCCTGCAACCGGAGCGCAGCGACCCTGCAACCGGAGCGCAGCGACCCTGTAACCGGAGCGCAGCGACCCTGCAACCGGAGCGCAGCGACCCTGCAACCGGAGCGCAGCGACCCTACAACGCCTCCCCCTGCAGCTCAAAATACCGGTAAATATCTTCCTGCGCCCGGTTCTTTCCCGGTTCCCGGTATTCATTAAGGTGTTCCGCTGAAATGATGCGGGCCTTCTGGTTGTCCTGCCACTGCATGTCCATGAGGCGGCGGAGCTCAAGCCTAAGAAGTTGGTCCTCTATCGGGGTGATCACCTCTACCCGACGATGGAGGTTGCGGTCCATCATGTCGGCAGAGCCAATGAAAACCTTCTCCACATCGCCGCCACCGAAGATGTAGATGCGGGCATGTTCCAGGAAACGATCAATGATGGAGATGATCTCGATGTTCTCCTTCGCAGTGGGGACCAGCCGGCAGATGCCCCGAACGATCATCCGGACTTCAACCCCCGCCGCTGCTGCTTCCCGGATTTTTCGAATCATATTTTCCTCTTCCAGGCTGTTCATTTTTAGGAAAAGGTAGGCTGTTTGCCCGGCCTTTGCCCTGGCAATCTCTTCATCGATTAATTCGATGAACCGGGTGTGCATCGTGAACGGCGCGATGAGTAATTTCTTACAGTCCGGGAGAATCAAATTGCCTCGCAGTAATTGAAATACTTGGGCCACGTCTTGACCGATACGCGGCCGGGTGGTCAACAGCGCATGGTCTGTGTAAAGTTGAGCAGTTTTTTCATTGAAATTCCCCGTGCCGACGTAGGAGTAGTGGATGGTTTTCCCATCCGGCTTCTCCTGCAAAATGTGGAGTAGTTTGGTATGTACCTTAACTGCCGGAAAACTATAGCGAACGTAGGCACCTGCCTCTTCCAATTCTTTACCCCAATAAAGGTTACTGGCTTCGTCGAACCGGGCTTTGGTCTCTACAAAAGCTTCTACTTCCTTCCCCTTGGTCAGGGCATACAACAGCTCCTTCACTACAGCAGATTTTCCCGCTACCCGGTACAGGGTAATCCTGATTTTTGTCACCTCCGGATGGTCGGCAGCTTCTCTGATGAGGCGGGGGACGTAGTCATACTTCTGGTAAGGGAAACTCAACAGGAGGTCGCTGGCGTCCATTGTCTCCATGATGCTGTCTTCATGCTCCAGGCGTGGATGCGGCAGTGGGGGGTAGTCAGGGTAGGCTAGGTCTTCCCGCCCGGACGGTAGGGGGAAGCCAAAGAAATCCATGAAGTTATGGTACCGGCCTCCTGGTATCATGTCATACTTACTGAGGCCAAGGACATTTTTCAACCGTTTCCGGATCCAATCCGGCATCGCACCGTCGTAAAGGAAACGGGTAGGCAGGCCGTCTTCGCGGGCACTGAGCTGTGCCTCAATCTTCCGGTGGAGTTCACCGTCAAATTCATTTTCGATGTACAACTCGGCGTCGCGGCTCAATTTAAAGCAATAACCGAATTTAACTTTGCGGTCGATCCATCGGCTGAGGTTGGCCCGGATGATGCTG
The DNA here is from genome assembly GCA_047626445.1 of Neolewinella sp. Lineage (GTDB taxonomy): Bacteria > Bacteroidota > Bacteroidia > Chitinophagales > Saprospiraceae > Neolewinella. The sequence goes on along the minus strand of JBLHRW010000101.1, from coordinate 11,423 downwards.
TCTAGGAAGATGACGTAGTAGCCATCAGGATCGTCTGCGGGGGAAGGTAGAACGATGAATCGGGGGAGCTTTTTGCGGGGTATTGGTACCAGCCCTACCTCTTGGGCCTCCCGCGCTACCTCCTCGTCCAGGTTGATGGCCAAACAAAGCTGACCGCTCTTTAAGAACGGGAGTTGCGAAGTGTCCTCATCGTTTTCCGGTAGCCAGTGCAGGTGCAGGTGAGGCTTGACGTCTTTGTCGAAATAATCGGAGGCAAAGGCTACCTGCTCTTGCGTCATTTCGTTGCTGTGAATCAGGTGGATGTTTTCTTCCTTCAATTGGGGAAGAATCTGCTTTTGGAAAATTTTTCCGAAGATGCCCTGTTGTTCCCGGACCATGGCACGAATGGTTCTGAGCTCTTTCTTCGGTTTGAAGTCTAACAGTTCTTTGCGGTCTGCTTTGTCCAATTTTTTAAACTGGCGCAGACTCGCTACCCTTACCCGGTAAAATTCATCGAGGTTAGAACTGTAGATCGCAAGGAACTTTATCCTTTCGTAGAGCGGCACCCGTGGATCAGCGGCTTCCTGTAACACGCGTCGGTTGAATTGTAACCAGGAGGTGTCTCGTTTGATAAGATCGTGTTTCAAGGCGAAGTGTAGTTTGTGCTAAAAGTACGGAGTGTAGGCTTAGGGACGCCGTATAAATAACTTACGCCTTTTGACCGTCTTATTTTGCCCTCACCAAATTTAAAAATAATTTCCATAACTGAGGCTATGCAAAGGATTTGTAAATTCGGTGAGAACAAAAGCGTCAGGTCAAAAGGCGTAAGTTATTTATACGGCGTCCCTTAGGTTTGATAAAATGTTGAATAAGTGAAGGAGAGAATAAGCGAAGCGATGTGAATGGAAGCAGCGGTAGTCATTCTACAATTCATTTATTCTTTCCTTCTTTCCTTCTCTCCTTCTTTGGCGCGGCCGCAGGTGCAGGGAGAGCAGTTAAGAAGCAAGCCGGGGAGAACCCAAAAAATACACCGTACCTTTCCTCTTATAACACCAAGCATGCCTGCCCTACCCACCCTTCAGTTACAAAAATGGTCCGACCTGCAGGAGGAACACCTCAGTCGTGGGAACACCTTACTCGAGATGCCAGACCTCGACCGATGGTACGTCTTAATGGCCATCGACCAGAAGGAGCAAATTGAAAGGGACCATAAAGGAGGCTTTCAACGAGCGGAAACCAATTGTCAACTAAAGACTACGGCAACTAAAGGCTGGCGCGGCTTCTTAATGCCGATCGATGAGATCGATCGAATTGGCGTCGATGCCCTGCGGCGGGAGGCAGAAGTATTGACCCGCTACCGGGAAGACTTCAAGTGGGGCGACTATCTCCAACGGGTGGCTGACGGAAGCCGGGGGACGAATACCCCGACGGTGCTCGTCGGCCTGTGGCAATATATATGGTCTTATACTGCATTATTGGCTGCTGCACGTCGGGATCATGCTGAAATGCGGCCACTCTTCCGTCAATTACCAGGTGCGCTGGCGTTTACCCAACGGTTACCTTCAGAACAATGCCTGGAACTATTACTACTGCTTTGCTGCCGGCCTTACGGGGGACATTGGGACGAAAGCGCGTTTGATCGCCTGCTGGCGCAGGCCCACCCCGAAGTCCGGGCCTTTATGCACCAGCACCGGATGGTGCTGGAAGCCGGCCTGGCGAATAATATGCCCGAAAAATCGGCAGCGGCAGCAGTAGGCTTTTACGAATGCTGCCGGGCGGATATTCCGCGGGTAGGGGTACAAGAGATGTTGGACGACGCGGCGGATTCGGGCCTTTACCGCCAGCTCTCCGGCTCCTTACGGGAGGCGTATGGTTCCGGCAAGGGTAAAACGGTGGCCGACCGGGTCAGGTCGCTAGCTAGTAGCTTGTCTTTTGTGCGGCGCCTGCTTCCTACTACTTCCTCTGCACCTGCGGCCGCGCCCGATTATGCGCCTGAATGGCACCCCTTGATGGCGGAAAAAGCGACGGCTTGGTACGAACTGACGGAATCTGAATTTAAGGGAGTAAGGAACCAATTGGCGTTTGTGCAACCTAGGGTGTTGCACCGTTGGGAAGCTTACCTGGGGCGTGTGGCAGACCAACTAACGGCCCCGGTTTTTCGGTGGATGCCCAGTGAAGACGGCCGGGTATTGCCCGCCTGGAACCTGCCCGACCCGGCGGTGACCAATGCTGCCTGGAAACGCTATGGGGAACAGTTGAAATTAGAAGAAAAGGAGCGGGAAAAGCTGGACCTTTTACTGGTCAAATTAAGGAGCGTTCCCTCGCTGTCGGGCCTGGGTACCTTCCTTGAAAGGGCGCCGGTTTTCCGGTCTCCGGTAATCGTGCGCCGCTGGCGCCTGGCCCGGGAACAACACCGGGATGCCCTGACTAATCGCGGCCAATACCGGACAGAACGCATGCGGGAATTTGGCATTGTTGATTCAGAAGAAAGCGAATTCAGGAAGAGCCTGTGGCTCGACGAAATGCTGAAGGTTGAGGAGGAAGTCCGGCCCTATATGACCTACGTAAAGAAGGCTTTTCAGGCAGCCTTGCCCATCGGTACCACCATCGAATTCGATCCCTACCGCCACCGGCACGACGGCATCGAATTTGATCCGGAGACGGTGCAGGACCAGAATAAATGGTTGCGGGGCGATGTGATGAAAACCCTGAGGACCAAACGGAACTTTGCGCCCATTACCCAAGTCAATACCTTTTGCCTCGATTATTCCCGCTCGATGACCCATGACTTGATGCGGGACCTGTTCAAAGTCGTTTTCCTGCTGGTCATGGGGCTGGAAGGGCGCCGGTCTTACGACGCGATCCACTTCTTTGGCTCTGATTTTTACGAGGTGGTTGGCTTCAATGAAGGGCAGGTCTTTACCAATCGTTCCGTCTTATTCCGGGTGTTGCGAAACATCTCCGAAGTGCATACGCATCGGGTCATTTACGGTGGGGTAGGCGGGACGAATATTAGTGCCGCCGTCGATAAAAGCCACGAAAAACTAAAAGCCTTCACGGAGGAGTTGTCACAGCAACATCCGGAGATGAATTACGTCAGTTCATTGTTTGTACTGACGGACGGGCAACCCACCATCGGCATCTTCGACCTGGAAGAACTCGGGGCGTTCATCGAAGGCAAACGCCACGACGGGGACATCGCCATCAAGGGGATTTACCTGAAGCCACCGATGGAGAAGTCTGATTTTATGACGCGGATCTTCGGTGCGGAGCACGCGGTAGAAGCGACCACTTTTGACGAGACTGTCCGAACTTTCGTACACGTCATGGCCCGGACTTATAAGGCGCAGCGTAAGTCGTTCCGGGGGGTAGAGAAGCGTCGACGGATGTTGGGAGGCGAGCGTTGAGGCTGGTTCTAGTATTGTCTGGCGCGGACGCGGGTGCTGGGGGCGTTTTAGGAGCAAGGTTTGTTGGGGGCAATGTACTTACAGAAGTATGTGGTGACTGATCCTCAGCCCCTACAATAATTTTGATTTATCTTACTCCCCCAATGACAACCACCCAACCACAACTTATTAACGACATCATTCTCGACGCCGACGTTTCGGGCAACCTCCTAGCTTACCAGGCGAAGGGCTTCCCAGCTCAAAAGGTCGTGTACAAGATTGCCGGAAAACCAGTAATGATGGCCGTGGTTTTTCCCAACCATGATTTTATACTGCTGACCACCGCTGCCGGGTATCATTTACGTGGCCTGGCCAACCAGCCCATTGCGGAAGAAGAATATTGGACAGACTATTACTTCGAGCCATTAACCAAGAGCTTGTACCGCAAAGATGAACGGAACAACTGGTATGACCTGGAAGGCTTTCGCCTGATGGTTCCCGTGTTCCTGAAGGGCGATGTTTTGGTGTCCTTACCGGGCAAAACTAGTCGCCAGTCCTGGGCCTTTGTCGGCGGGGAGGTGTTGATCAGCCCCCAATCACGATTAATCCAGGTAGGTAAACTGGTGTTCGACACGAACCTGGAACCGGTACGCTATTTTGGAGAGCGGATCACCGGACTAGGGCGGGGCCACATTAGCTTTAGCGGAGAGGACCAGTGGCAGGAAGTCTGCCGCGGACGAACCGAACGAGCGTTTATCAATGAATTTACCAGAACGCCACTCTTGCTGAACGATGAAGAAATAATTGCGCACGTGGGCGGAGAAACCCGTGGCGTACGACACTTTGAGGTGTTCCGATCAGCACAGCGGGCTTATACTGTTGAGAACTCCGGTGATGCAGTCATCAGTTACCAGAACCGACCGCTAGAGGTAGACTTGTCTACGTACCTGGAATTGAACGGCCGAGAAATTGTACGCGTCAATGATGGTCGGGAAGCCTTTTATTTCGACCTGAAAACCAGGGCCCCATTTCGGCTGGCCGCCGGCGGGGAAGAGTTGATCCGTACCATCAGCCATAAACCAGTTAGAGTTCCGGGAGTGGTGCTTTATGACGTCGGTACGGCGCATAAATCCTTTGTGTACGATACCCGCAACAACCGGCCATTTGCGCTGGAAGGCGAAGAAATGTTGCCCACTTCTATTGAAGAAATCAGTGGATTTGAGGCCTGGTTTTTTCTGGCGGAGATCAACGGTGTTGCTAAACTATGCACTAAGCATGACCTGAAGGTCATTCGCCTGGGCAGCGAAAATATTGAAGTAGCCGGGGTATTGACGGTTTCGCCCACCAAATTGGTTAATGCACTGGGGACCCGCGGCGAACGATTGGTCCTTGATCTACGACGCGGGGTGGAACAAGTCGCTTTGGCAATGGCTGATGGCCACCGGATCGAGGTAATTACCGGTGCTCCGCACCGGATCGGAGACCGTTTTCTACAACATATTTCTTTGGCCTCTTTGGGAGGAACCGTTCCCCGCCTGGTGGACCTGGAGCTGGAAACCCTCACCACCTTTACCTTACCCGAGGACTTGACGGAATATCCCGACCAGCCCCAAACCTCCTGCTTCGCCAGTAATCCCATTACCGGAATCAATTTTGCCGAGCCCTTCTCTGTGCAGGGCGAAAAATTCCTCCGGGCTACCTTCATGACCTATCAGGGAGAGGAGGAGAACCTTGTGCTCAAGGCCGGTAATGCCAGCCCGGTACACCTCGATGGCGCCAGGCACCGAAATGAGTTAGTCGTTAGCTTCAGAGAACATACCGTTCACAAGCCCTACCGATTGGGCGAACACGTGTTGGTCGGGGCGCGTACCCTGAACGAAGATTTGAAAAGCGGAGAACTATTGTTTTCCATCCACCGGTACCAGAGTTGGTTGCCCTTCTACGATACATTTTTACCCGTGTTCAGGCGTGCGATTGAGCTGCCCGGAAAAGAATACTGGCCCTGCTATCTTTTTGAAGCCCTGGAGCACGGAGGTTCCGGAGAATACATCGCCGTAGAAAAAGAGGAACCCTACCGGGTGCTGGCCATGAGAAAGAAGGACAAGGTGTTGCCAAAGGTCGTGACTACTAAATCCCGCGCCCTGCTGGACCCCACTGACGTGAGTGGACTAATTGATTTGTTTGTTGATCGGGGGATGTTGGTGGAAGTGAGTTATTTATACGGCGTCCCTTAACGCTCCTTTAATTGTCCATCGCTGAAATTTTAAGACTTCGAGGTGCAACCTTTGCCCATCGGCAAACGCCATTAGGGTAAATAACCCGGTGGAAAGACCGTTGTGGCCTCACCGTGTACCTAACTCAATAAATCCTCATTCACAAAAGACTGTACCATGAGACTCCTCTTTTTCTTTTTCTGTGTATTCACCTTCTCCGCCCTGCAGGCACAAGACGTCAGCGTAGATTACGATGGCCCCGTTCTTGCCTACCAGGCAGAAGATGCTTCTGAAGCACTACACCTTGGCCTCAATTCCCGTGGCCGCGAGCGCACCCTCCTCGGTGACCTCGACCTTTCTGGGGTATGGGCTGGCCCAACCTATAATTACTCCATGACTGGAGATGACTGGGCGCTGGTCCGGGGGGGCTTCGGCGGTCTGGAGTTCGGTGAAGAATTTTTCATTGGCTACGGTGGCTGGAAGGGCCGCGAGTCCTTTACCGTAAATGACCCGGCTGACGCTTCACCAGAGTTCGAATTCCGTAACAGCGGTCTTATCCTTGCTTATACCCCATTTGCGGATAATGCCATTCACCCACGGATCACGACCATTTTTGGCCCTGGTAAAATAGATGTGGCCGGCGAAGGCCGCGATCGTATGCTGGTAGGGCAGGCAATGATTGGCCTGGAACTCAACTTGTTCCAATGGTTCCGTATCGGTGCCGAAGGCGGCTACCGTTTCAGTACTGGTGTAGACAGCGAACTGATCTCCGACAAGGATGTATCCGGTGCTGTAGTTCAACTGGAAGCTCGCTTTGGTTTCAGCTGGTAAAACCGTTGCCCCCCAAAAGCCCCGCCAGATAAAGTCCGACGGGGATCAATGCGACACAATTACTGGCCTCGTAAATCCTGATGTAGCGGAAGTAGGATTTACCGTTACGTGAGCCACCGTCGTGGTCGGCGGTAAAGAACAGCCAGTTAAAGTTTCCGGTGTAATACTTGCCTACCGGAATGGAGTAGGCTTTCCAGTCCCCCATTTGTGCATAGTTGTCGAAAGCCCCGATGCCCCAGTTTTGGGCGCCGAACGGCCGGAAGGTATAGTTGGAGCTGATGCCGTTATTATTATCAAAACCAATGCCGTGGATCTCCCCCTGTATGGTGGATTCGAATTCGATCACGGTATTTGGCGTAAGACCGGGAGTGGCTAAGGTTGAGGATAAGCGATTATCCCATCTCCTGAACCACTTCCTTAACCTGTGGCATCATCCGCTTTAGCATGGATTCGATGCCGGACTTAAGGGTGACCGTTGAGCTTGGGCAGCCACTGCAGGACCCCTGCATGATCACTGTAACGATGCCTTCGTGGAAGCTTTTGAACTCTATGTTACCACCGTCCATTTCCACGGCGGGCTTGACGTAGGTATCGATCAGGTCTTTGATCTGCTTCACCGCTTCGGCGTCGTCCTCAGTATATTCATAGCTGTCCCCGCGTTCCACCTCGATGCGGGAAACTTCTTCGGCAAAACCTTCTTTGATGATGGGCTTGTCGTTCTGCAGGTAGTCCTTGATGTACTCTTTTAGCTTGAGCATGACGTCTTCCCAACTGTAGTTGAATTCCTTGGTCAGCGTCACGTAATTATTCGCAATGTAGACCTTCTTCACGTAGGGAAAATCGTACAAAGCAGCGGCCAGTTCCGACCATTCACGTGCGAATTCCTCTTCTTTGAATTCGGCCGTGCCGTTATACAGCATTCGGTTGGTCACAAATTTGAGACTTTCCGGGTTGGGGGTTTGCTCAGTGTACAGTAGGACCGGGCGTTTGATGGCAGTTTCGCTCATGATTTTTGTTTTACGGGCATTAACCCTTGCCGATTAAACACCTTTAAGCCAGTTGGGTTTAGTGCGCTTGTCAAGTTATCAACTTATCGAGTTGTCGGGGTGTCGGGTTGTTAAGTTGTCAGGTTGTCCAGATAACCCGGTAACCCGATATCTTGACAAGCACGGAGAACAGCCATAAACGACGGTCTGACGGTCTGACGCTGTGACTGATGACTTTTTTACGCTTTGACTAATAAGCCGCGGCCGCAGGTGCAAAAAATGTTGAAGGAGCAGGGAAAGAAACACTGATTTTCCATCTTTCACCAACCATTACCGGACAAAAACCCATCTTTGTTCCGTTGTTCTGGCCTCGCAGGCTGCTAGAGAGAATGCTCATCGTCCCAAAGCAGCCTTTTTTGCGGTAGACTTCGCGGCAAATTCAGTCGACTAACTCGCTAAACCCTCGAATTCACCGTTTGTCTACCTCCCCAAGTGACTCACTGTGGGCCAGATTCGGTTCTCTCTGACAGCCTGCTAATAGGCCGGAGATTCAAATACCAATGAAACAAAATATCAATATGCGTACTTTTTTTCTGGCCCTGGCCTTTTGTATTTTGCCATTATCTACGTCCTTGTTCGCGCAGGAATTTAGCGGTGGTTTTCGTGCCGGCCTCAACTTTATTTCTTTCAGTGGCGATCAGGAAATGAGCGCCGACGGTTCCGTCACTTTCGAGGAGTACACAAAAACGACCGGATTTCATATTGGCGCTACCTTTGCCCTGGCATTTACTGACCTAGTCGGCGTCAAAGCAAACCTGATGTACAGCCAGAAGGGCGGGCGGCAATTCTATTCGGACGCCCCCTCGTTCTTTTACCTTTATTCCGGGCCCGAGGATACGCAGGGAGAGGTGAATTTTGCCACCCTCAACTCCGAGATAGATGTGATAAATAGTTACATCGATATTCCATTGGTAGGTTACTACCGCATCGGTATTTTTGAGCTGGAAGCCGGTGCCAGCATGGGCTTTTTAGTGAATAGCCGGGTATCCGGGGGTAAAACTTACACCAACACCCGTTTCGGTGGACCGGATAATGAAATCACCCTTAACGTTGAAGGGAGCTTCTTCAGTGACGAAGCTGGCGGCGCTGGGGTCATTGGCCGGTCTGCGACGCCGCTTCCGGGGACTTCCGTATTCCCTCCTGAAATCGTCTCTTCCTACTATAATAACGGCAATGACGACCCGCTGTACCGTCGTTTTGATTTCGGGCTTATTGGCGGCCTCAACGTCTACCTAAACAACGGCCTATTCGTCGGCGGCCGCTACCAGTATGGTCTTACGGACCTTACCCGCCCCGAAAATGACCTGCGACTGGTCAACGAAATTCAGGTAGGCGGCCGGGAATTAAATGCGGATGATAAGGATTACAGCCGGTCGTTCCAGGCCAGTATTGGATTTCGGTTCTAGATTGGCGTTTGCCGTGTACCGACAGCGTCCTATTTGGCTCAGCACAAAATCCGCTTTCCAGTTGTTTACGAAGGAAACAAACATTATGCGCACCCTGTCCCTGCTTCTGTTCACCGGGTTCTTCCTGGTGCTTTCCTCCTGTGGCCGTTACCAACCAGCGGAAGATTACCCTCCGGCGGACCATGATGGGCCGACCCCGTCGAAATTGAGTCAGCAGATATTGAGGACCCTTAAAAATGGACAAGACGCCACCGCGCTTGTGGATCAACTGGCGGCGCTGGAACCACAGGAGTTGGCGGCAGCCCTTGATACCCGCAACAAAAAATTGGCCTTCTGGGTCAATACTTACAACGCCATGGTGCAGTACCTGCTGACACGAAACCCCGAGCTGTTTGACGACAGTAGTTCGTTCTTCAGTACCCCGAGCTTTACCGTTGCCGGTCAGCTGATGAGCCCCAATGAAATGGAGCACGGCATCGTTCGTGGCGGCGAAAATCGTTTTGGTTTGGGCTTTATTCCACAGGTTTTTTCGAATAAATTTGAGCGAACCTTTAAAATCGATGGAGGAGATTCCCGGGTGCACTTCGCCCTGAACTGCGGCGCGGCCGATTGCCCTCCAGTAGAAATATACCGGGCAGATTCTTTTGAGGAGCAGATTAATAATCGCGTTCGTAAATACCTAGCAAAGCATAGCGAGATCAAAGAGAAAGACGGGAAGCAGGTCATCTACACTTCGCCACTTTTTTCCTGGTTTCGCGGCGACTTCCGCGATCGCGGCGGCATAGATGATTTCCTGGTAGAATACGGCATTCTTACTGAGGAAAACAAGAAGATGAAACGTGAATATACCAGTTATGACTGGACGTTGATGACGGGAATCTGGGCAGAAGATTAGTTTGTAGTGGGTAGTAGATAGTGGGTAGCGCTCCCGCACGAGGGGGCTCACTTCGTTCGTGCGGAGGGGGCAATGTCGAGCGAAGCGAGCACCCCCGTGCGGTAGCACTACAAACTACCCACTACTTAAGCCGTTCCAACAACCAAGGCCGCTCCGTACAAGGATCCGTACTTTTTATCCGCTGAATGAGCAGCTGCCGGGCTTTATCGTCTCCAGGTGTCAACCGGATGATGGCATTAGCTAGTTGGAAAATGTTTCTGTAATTCTGTAGGTGATAGCCAACGCGTTTGCGCCGGGTAAGCAGCTTTCGGGTACTGCTGATGTGTGACTGCAGTAGACCGTAGTTGTCTTGCTGGTAATAGATCTTCAACTGCATAACCCGGGCCGTCAGGTGGTGGATGAAGTCTTTGAAATCCGCTTGCTGGAGAAAGAATAAGGCGTCTCCGTCTCGTCCGGTGGCCAATGCCAGGCGAGCCCGACCGAGGGCCAATACCTCACTGCCGCCCTTTTCGGGGAGTTGGTGCTGATAATCATCGAGGAAAGTAGCGGCGTAGGCCACCTGCTTTAGCCTGATGGCCAGGGCCAGGATGTTGTTGAAGGTGAAAATGGTGAGTCGACCCCGGTCATACAGAAAGCCGAGATTAAGGGCCAGTTTGTAGAGTGTAAAGGTGGCGGAGATGAAGGTTTCGGAACCGGAGTTTGCTCTGCGTAGTCCGTAGTTGATGGCCAGCAGCATCAGGTTGCGTTGATCCTCAGGAGAGAGGTGTTTGGAAACGGCACTCAGTTGGGCGGTGAGCTGGGTAAAGGAGGCTTCGGCTTCCTCCGGAGCAACGTTTTCGTTCAATTGGAGCCGGGCGACCAGGCTAAACAACTGGATATAAGGATCTTTCCGGAACAGGGGCTCGTCAGCAGCTTGCAGGAGGTAGTCGAGTCGGGGGATTTCATAGTTGGCTGCTGCTTTGTGCAGCCGTTGGTGAGCCAGGGTTAAGCAGGTCTGGCGAAGGCGGAGGGCCAGCAAGTACCTTTCCAGTGCAATCTCCGGAGCGAGGAAATCTACCCGCCCGCCACGGGAAGCGGCAATGTCGAGGTCATACTGCTCCATGGCGAGGCGGTATTCCAGGTGGAGGCGTTCTGTACCGAGGATTGGGGTAGGGCGGTACCGGCGGATACGGGTGCGGCGGTGGTCGTCGAGCCGGCGCGCGCGGTAGGCGCGCAACAAGTACTCATCGGAGCCGAACTCATCCCGGTTGAAGGTGTCCCAGGCAAGGAAGGATTCCAGGCGTTTCAGGAGCTGGTGTTCGAGTTGTCGGAATTTGGCGGGGTCGTCCGGTTCACCGGGATAAAGGAGGGTGAATTCATCGGCTGGAGCAGGCATTGGCGTACCTTCTGTCAAGTACTGCCGGCGAAGCCGAAACAATACCCGAACGTCCTCCCGGCGGTTATGCAGCGCGGCTTCCAGCCACAGTTCCGCACGTTTCGCTTCGGCAACACTTAAATTGTGGATAATTTGTTGGAGTAGAGACACGAGATTACAATATTGGGTTTCAACAAAATATAAAGCAATGTACTGTTTTTGCTCTTATAATCAGAATTCTACACCTGCGGCAGCGCCATTACCCTTCAACAAGAGGGGGTTATTGGGCTTGCTTTTAGCGACTGTTAGCCTC
>JBLHRW010000100.1:0-13224 GCA_047626445.1 Neolewinella sp. | reverse complement strand
CTTAGGGTGATTGCCGCTTTGCGGCGGGGTGCTCCCCGGACTCCACTCAGGGCTCCGCGACAGGGTGTCCTTAGGGTGATTGCCGCTTTGCGGCGGGGTGCTCCCCGGACTCCACTCAGGGCTCCGCGACAGGGTGTCCTTAGGGTGATTGCCGCTTTGCGGCGGGGTGCTCCCCGGACTCCACTCAGGGCTCCGCGACAGGGTGTCCTTAGGGTGATTGCCGCTTTGCGGCGGGGTGCTCCCCGGACTCCACTCAGGGCTCCGCCCCTCATTCCGTCCGGGGTTAAAACGATTCGATCCCTCCGGGATCTCCAAGTCCTGGGACGGGGCCGTCGCCACCAAAGTCTTCTCCCCAGCCAAGCCCGGCAGCTTATTGCCAATTCGCAGCTCGTTTTTGCCGATCAGCGTAGTCGCCACGTCCAGAATTTCCTGCTTACTGCGGTAGTTCTCCGTCAGTGTCACGAGCTTGACGTTATCGTAGCGCTGGAAGAAATCGGTCATCGAGCGGAGGCGCGCGCCCTGGAACTCGTAAATGGCCTGGTCGTCGTCGCCGACAATGAAGACGTTGGGTCGTTCCCAGTAATCGACCAAGCTGCGGACGATCATGTCCTGCGCACCGTTCGTATCCTGAAATTCATCGACCAGTACGTATTGGTAGCGTTCCTGGTAGGCCTGCAGCAAACTGGGGAAATCGTTGAAAGCCCGCAGCACCCAGCCAATCATATCGCCGTAATCGTAGCGCCGCTGCTTCCGCATCTCCTCCTGATAAGCGGGGAACAGGTGAATGGCAGAACGGAGGCGTTTCATGCGGAGCATTTCCTCGTCAATGGTCCCTTGTTTGGGGTCGCCTTTTACTTTGTCTTTATACTTTTTCTTGTAAGTGAAATCCGGATGCGTCGGTAAACTGGCTACGTACCTTTCGATCTTCTGATCGATGTCGTCGATCTCCCAGTTCTCCGCCTTGATGGCGGAGAAAAGGTGCTTCAGGTGAGGTTCGTAGAAGTAATTGTCGTGGTACCCCTGGCGGAGCGGCGTGTTTTGCTCCAGTCCGTCGAGCAAACTACGGATGATCCGAATCTGCTCCAGTTCCCCAAGTGGTTCGAGGTCTGGCTTTCCAAAATACTGGAGATTCTGCTGGATCAGGTTGCTGCAAAAACCATGGAAGGTAAAGATGCCAATTCGGTGGGCCTCCGGGCCGATGAATTTCAACAAACGCTCTCGCATGGCCTTCACGCCGGCCTCGGTGAAGGTGAGGCAGAGAATGTTGTGGGCACCCGTATCCGTTTCCGTCAGGATATTGCCGATGCGGGCGGCGAGCAGGTGGGTCTTGCCCGTGCCGGGGCCGGCCAGTACCATCACCGGGCCGTCGATCTTTTCTACGGCGGCGCGCTGCTCGGGGTTGAGGCGAGCGAGTTCGGTTTGGAAGGTGGCGTTGTGGAGGGCGGAGTGTTGGCGCAAGAGTTAGAGGCTGTGAAGGTTGATGTTAAGATGGAATCAATTGGAAGTCTCGACCCGCGAGCCTCCGGGCACAGCGCCATCTTTCACCTCTACAATCTTAATTAAACCAAGATCAGCTAAGCTGCGCAAAAACTGCAAGGTAGGCTTGTGGTCTACCTCAATCGTCATTCTAGTCATAGATCGGGTATTTACCGCAAGATAGCCTTTCGTGGTAACTCAAGTTCCAGAGGAACACAAAAGGCTACTAATTAAGCAACTTTTACAATCTTAGTCGAAGCGTACTACTTCCCCCCCACAAACAATTGCGAAATCGACTTATTCTCATGCGTATTCCGGATGGCATGCGCAAAGAGGCTAGCAGAAGAAAGCACCTTGATTTTCGACGAGATCTGCTTTAGTGGAACGGCATCACAAACGATGAGGCTTTCTAGCCGCGACTTCTCAATCTTCTCGTAAGCATCACCGCTCAGGATGGGGTGGGTGGCGATGGCACGGACGGACTTGGCTCCTCGTTCCATGATCAGGTCAGCGGCGCGGCACAGCGTGCCGGCGGTATCGACGAGGTCATCCACCAGAATAACGTCAGCATTCTTCACGTCACCGATCAGCGTCATACTGGCGATTTCGCCAGCGCGTTTACGGTATTTGTCGCAGATCACGACGTTGCGTTCGTAATGTATCGCGTAGTCACGTGCGCGCTTCACGCCACCCATGTCCGGGCTGGCGAAAGTGACATTACTCATGTCCTGGCTGTCGAAATACGGGATGTAAATGGCCTGGCTTTTGAGGTGATCCACCGGGATGTCGAAAAAGCCCTGGATTTGGTCAGCGTGCAGGTCGAGCGTCATAATGCGGTCAGCACCAGCCTCTACGAGCAGGTTGGCGATCAGTTTGGCGCTGATGGGCACCCGGGGCTGGTCTTTCCGATCCTGGCGGGCGTAGCCGAAGTAGGGCATCACGCAGCAGATGTAACCTGCCGAGGCCCGGCGGGCCGCATCGATGGTCAGCAGCATCTCCATCAGGTTTTCGTGCGGCTGGAAGGTGCTACCGATGATGAAGACGTACTCCCCGCGCACACTCTGCTTGATGATGGGCTGCATCTCTCCATCGTTGAATTTGGAGACCATCAACTCGCCCAGTTTTTGGCCGTAGGCGGTAGAAATTTTATCGGAGAGGTACTGACTCCCAGTGGTGGAGAGTATGGTGACCTCATCGGTCATTGGCGTGAGGCGTGGCTTGTGGGACATGGAGCAAAGATAGAGGGATAGATTGATAGTAAGTAGTGGGTAGTAGATGGTGATGTTTTGCCGATGTTTAAATCCATTTTTCCTCAGGGCGCGGCCGCCGGATGCAGGGGAGGTTCTTAAGGAGCAAGGTCAAAGGTCGGCTCTTCTACCACCAGCTTTGTCATTGCCTTGAATCCGGGTTGAGGACGTCCCCGTCCGAACAATTGGTCCAATTAAGATTTTTGAGTCTGCCGTCTGGACTTGCTTAGGGACGCGAATTAAATAAAACGTGTTTCTTGACCTGACGCTTTTGTTCTCGCCGTTCTTGAAAAATTCTTTGCATAGCCGTAGCTACGGAAATAATTTTTAAGAGCGGTGAGGGCAAAATAAGGCGGTCAAGAAGCATGGTTTATTTATTTCGCGTCCCTTAATCCAAGTCTTTCAACTTGCTTGATCGCAAAGGTTATACGGCGTCCCTAAGCATTTTTAGGAGCTGTGCAGAATAAATTTCACCGGTGATATTCCATTCCATTTTCCCCTTTGTCGGAACCAATCGAGTCAACACCCCCTCTGTAGTAACCTCTCCGGTAAGGAGGCTACCCCCTGTCCTTGACGCTGTAGCGAGCATAGACCTCCAGGCCTATAAGAATAGCCTCATCGAACGCTTCGGCAACCCGAACATGAAAGACGGGCTGGCCCGCATCTGCTCGGAAAGTTTCGCTAAACTGCCGAAATTCCTGATCGAGACCATCCAGGAAAACCTGGCTGCAGGTGGAAGCATCGATTACTCGGCCCTCATAATCGTAGTTAAATTGATTTTTTTTGGAGGCGACCACTAGTAAATGGCCTTAACTCAACCAGTCATAATAGTTGTCGCTATTGATTACTTCAAATGCTGTTCCGGGGTAAGCGTTAGCAAAAGCCTTTGGAAACTTGGCCTTACGCTTAGGGTTCCATTTGAATTCGTAGGCATGAAGCTTCCCGCCTCGGTCCTCGACCCAGTCAATTTCCTGTTGATCGTAGGTTCTCCAGAAATAGTTGTAGACCAACATCTTCGAATATTTCTGGAATTTTACCCTTTCGCTGACGATGTAATTCTCCCAAAGCTTTCCGATGTCGTCTCTGCTTTCGATCGGATTCATATTACCGGTCAGGGCGTTTCTAATCCCGTTATCGTAGAAGTACCAGCGCTTACTTTTTACAATCTCTTTTCTGAGGTTTCGGCTCCAGGCACCAACGGAATGAATGATGTAAACTTTGCTCAGCAGGTCAAGGTACCGGTCTACGGTGTTCTTACTCATACCCAATTGAGTTCCCAGCTCGGTATGGCTGACTTCCCCTCCCACCTGAAACGCCAACAGCCTTAGCAACTGAAGTATTTTATCGGAATTTCTCACTAAGTCGAACTCCAGGATATCCTTCAGCAAATAGGATTGAATCAGTTCGTCAAGGTATATTTTTTTCTGATTGAGGTCGGGGATATGAATAAGTTCGGGGTAGTTGCCGTACACCAGCCGCATCCGCATATTGGCTTGCTTCTGAAAGATACTCTCGGTCTGGTCCAGCTCCTTTTCCGAAAGGCCCAGGAGGTTGAAAGTGGTTTTCCTTCCGGTAAGGGGCTCTCCGGTAAACTTCTCCAGGTCAAAAGCGGAAGACCCCGTGGCAATGATTTTTATATCGTCGATCGTATCCACCATAAGTTTGAGGATGTTGCCGATATCCGGTATTGTTTGTGCTTCGTCGATGATCAGCAGTGACTTGTCTCCCAGCAGGTTTTTATAATGCTGCGTGCTTCTGCGCGCCAACTGCTGCCTTACGTCCATGTCTTCTCCATGCAATAACAAGTGAGGCTCCGAGAGCCGATCGAGTAACTGCCGGATTAGAACGGTCTTCCCGACCCGCCTTGGACCCAGTAGAACGACGACCTTGTTTGGGCGCAGGTGGTCGATCACCTGGTCCTCAATTTGTCTTGTTATCAGTTGCATTGGCGTTAATTTAGTCAACTAACTGACTAAATTTAGCTAAATTTAGTCAGTTAGTTGACTAAATTAACCTTCTGTGGTCGCGTTTAGTTCTAACTTGAGGTCAATTGGATCGTATTATGCACTATGTGAGTAGACATCTTCGATCGGGCAAAAAAAACACGAATCGCAGATTATAACGGATTACACAGATGTCTCGACTTACCCTGTCCTTTCTTATCTGCGAATATCTGTGTAATCCGTTATAATCTGCGATTCAAAAAGCACCTTTCCTACAGCCAGCACCTTGTGTACCCTCAACCAGGTTATTCAACCCACCACTACGTTTGTTACACCGCCCCTAAAACAAACAGGAGTTAAAGCATCTTCCCTGCCCCAAAACCTCCCCCAGCACCAGCGCTCGCGCCTACTCCAAGAGTAGAAAGCGATCCCGAAGAGGCGCTGCCGGATTTTGGGACCCCGCCAAATAAAACAGATGTAGTATATTGTTCCCCTATTCACACAACCACACCAAACCAAAAGCATGAGACTACTACTTACCTTCCTCGTCCTGCTGCTAGCCCTTCCGGTGGCCGCCCAGGACAAACCAGAAACCCTTGAAGGGTTCAAACTCCGCAGCGTAGGCCCCGCCTTCGTATCCGGTCGCATCGCCGACATCGCCATACACCCCAAGCACGATAACACTTGGTACGTGGGCGCAGCCTCCGGCGGCGTCTGGAAAACGAAGAACGCCGGCATCACCTGGGATCCGATCTTCGATACGCAAAAATCCTACGCCATCGGCTGCATCACCATCGATGCGCGTAACCCGGCCACCGTTTGGGTCGGCACGGGCGAGAACGTCGGCGGACGCCACATCGCCTTCGGCGACGGCATCTACCGCTCCGACGACGCCGGCGCTAGCTGGAAAAATATGGGCCTGCCCAATTCTGAGCACATTTCCAAGATCATCGTTCATCCGGACAACAGCGACGTCGTCTGGGTAGCCGTACAGGGCCCGCTCTGGAGCAAAGGCGGTGACCGCGGCCTCTACAAAACTACCGACGGCGGTACGACCTGGAAGAAAACCCTGGGCGACGACGAGTGGACCGGCGCTACCGACCTCCTCATCGATCCGCGTAACCCCGACCTGCTCTACGCCGCTACCTGGGATCGCCACCGCACCGTAGCCGCCTACCTCGGCGGCGGGCCCGGCTCCGGCATCCACCGCAGCCGCGACGGCGGCGAGACTTGGGAGAAGATCGAATCGGGCATTCCAGGTTCTAACCTGGGCAAAACCGGCCTGGCCATCAGCCCGCAGAACCCCGACGTGATCTACGCTGCCGTTACGCTCGACCGTAAGAAAGGAGGCGTTTACCGCTCCTCTAACCAGGGGGCTAGCTGGAAGAAGATGTCCGACGCCGTCTCCGGCGGTACCGGGCCGCACTACTACCAGGAACTCTACGCCAGCCCCCACGCTTTCGATCGGCTCTATTTGATGGACGTACGCATCCAGGTTTCTGAAGATGGCGGTGTCAATTTCCGCCGCCTTCAGGAAAACCGCAAGCACTCCGACAACCACTCCATCGCCTTCCGCGCCGACGACCCCGACTACCTCCTGGTCGGTACCGACGCTGGTGTCTACGAAAGCTACGACCTGGCCGAAAACTGGCGCTTTATTGACAATATGCCACTGACCCAGTACTATAAGGTGGCCGTAGACGACCGCGAGCCTTTCTACCACATCTTCGGAGGTACTCAGGACAACGGCTCTCACGGCGGCCCCAGCCGGACCGATTCCGACGCCGGTATCCGCAACGGCGACTGGTACAAAACGCTGTTTGCCGACGGACACCAATCCGCTACCGAGCCCGGCAACCCCGACATCATCTACGCCGAAACCCAGCAGGGTGGCCTTCACCGCGTTGACCTGAAGACCGGTGAGCCCGTCATGGTTCAGCCCCAGCCCCGCGCCGGTGACCCGCACGAACGCTTCAACTGGGACGCACCGATCGTCGTCTCCAGCCACGACCCCAAGACCCTCTACTTCGCCAGCTACCGCGTCTGGAAATCTAACTCCCGTGGCGATGACTGGGAACCGATCTCCGGCGACCTCACCCGCAGCGAAGAGCGCATCGCCCGCCCCATTATGGGCGCGGTCCAGAGTTGGGACAACCCCTGGGACATCGCGGCCATGTCCAGCTACAGTACCATCACCTCCCTCGCAGAATCCGTTACCGACCCGGGCGTGGTCTGGGCGGGTACGGACGATGGCATCCTACAGTCAACTTCAGATGACGGCGGTACCTGGAACAGACGGTACGTTACCGAACTACCCGGTGTGCCCGAACGCGCTTTTGTGAACGACATCAAGATTGACCGCTACGACCCGAAGAAAGTGTACGTCTGCCTCGATAACCATAAAGAAGGCGACTTCAAGCCCTACGTGTACATGACCGAAGATGACGGCAAAAGCTGGAAAAACATCGGTAAAGATCTGCCCTACGGTACCCTGACCTGGCGGCTGGTACAGGACCACATTAGTAAGGATCTACTTTTCCTCGGCACCGAAAACGGTATTTATGTGTCAATGAACGGCGGTAACGACTGGAAGAAACTGGCCGGTTCCCCAACCATCCCCTTCCGCGACCTCGCGATTCAGAAGCGGGAGAACGACCTCGTCGGCGCCAGCTTCGGCCGTAGTTTCTGGGTACTGGACGATTACGCCCCGATGCGGGAAATGACGGTTGGTAATATGGAAGACAAGACCGCTGCCCTCTTCTCCGTTCGTGATGCCTGGTGGTACTCGCCCCGAAACAACGACCCCGGTGTTGGCGCGGATAAGTACGCTGCCGACAACCCCGACTTCGGAGCAGTCTTCACTTACAACCTGAACACCGAGTTCAAGAGTAAGAAAGATATGCGCAAGGAGATGGAGAAGGCCGCGAAGAAGGACGACAAACCCCTCACCTTCGTCGGTTACGACGCCATTGACGCGGAGAACGACGAACGCAAGCCGAAGATCTGGCTGACGGTAATGGATGCCGACGGCAACATCGTCCGCAAGATCGACCAGCCAATGAAGAAAGGCCTTCAGCGGGTGGCCTGGGACCTGCGCTACCCTTCCACCTGGGCCATCAGCCCCGGACAAGGCGGCGGCGGCGGTCGTTTCGGCGGTGGAGCGATGGCTCCTCCCGGAAAATACTCCGTCACCCTGAGTAAGGAAATGGACGGCAAAGTCACCCACCTCGACGGCCCCGTAAGCTTCAACGTGAAGCCGCTGCACAAGCCGACGATTAAAGGTGCCGACGCAGCTACGCTCGTTGCTTACCGCGAAAAGGTCAAGGAAGTACAGGACATGATGGCAGAAGGCCAGGAAAAACTGGGCGACCTGGAGAAGCAGGTGAAAGCCATGGAAACTGCCTTAGAGCGCTCCGCCATCGCGCCGGGTAAACTGAATGAGGAAGTATATGCGTTGGAGGTCGAGGTCCGAAACCTCACCCGGATGATGGAAGGCAGCCCCGCCCGCGACGAGGTTGGGGAGAATGGTCCGCCTACCGTGAGCAGCTACTTCTTCGCAGGCTACCGCGGCCTTTCAACCACCTACGGCCCAACGCCGAATATGGAGCGCAGCCTGGGCATTGCCAAAGACATGGTTCTGGAGGTGATGCCGAAGATTGAGGCATTAGCGGCTAAGTTGCCAGCGCTGCGGAAGCAGTTGAAGGATGCTGGTGCACCTTATATGATTGGTGCCGGAGAGCGGTAGTGTTCGGCAGCCTTCAGGCTGCTGTTCAACAGCCTTCAGGCTGGTCTTTACCGATTGAAAATTGTAAAACTGTAGTTGGAGCGTAAGTCCCCTTACGCTCCAACTTTTGTTTCTGCTAGTACAGTATAATTTTAGTTTCGTTTTGACGAGGCTTGCCCTCGCCACTACGGTGGGATAGTCTCGAATCGTTCGCTGAGCGAACGCGTTAAAGCGTTTCGGGGGGGGCTTACGGACGGGGGCGAGCCCCGTCCGTACCGAAGGAGGTATGAAAGTTTAAAGTACACTGTATTAGTAAGTAGTCGGACACAATTATTGGTAGAGGGTATTGAAACTAGCGGTAGAGTTTCCCATCACATCCCACTAACGTCCACCTCCGCCGCTAAATACGCCGCCTTCGCAGGCCACGTAATTTGCGCTTCTTCTCCCAGCTTTTCATTCAGCTTGGCTACATCGTTCGTCAGGAAAAGATCCAGCTTACCACGTGCCGCCACTAACGCCTGGTGAATCCGCACCGCCTCCTGCAACTGGCTGTCTGAAGGACGGCCGGGGAAGGAAGATACCGAGAAGTAAAGGTTTCCCATTTCCTCCCGCAGCATGGAGCCTTCGTTGACGTAAAAATCTCCGCCTCGGAAAGCAAGCCGAGATTTCTCCTTTCCAGCCAGGTCCCTGATTGCGGACGCCATTTCGTCGACCCGTTTCTTGGTCGTCTTCCGCTGGATAGAAGATGCCTGTTGCTGTACTTGGTCTAAAACTTCATAGACATAAGCCAGGTCCTCTGTATCATTAAAAAGCTTCATCACGGCTTCCCGCTGAACGGCCCGGTCTGCTGCAGTATAGGGGCTGTCCGGGTCGGTGGTGATGGTGAACTCTGTTTCGTAGGTGTCTTTACCCTTGACGAGCTTCACCTGGTAGGTACCCGGCGCAAGCTGCGGAGGCCGAGAGCCACCGATCAATGCGGAGCGGTTATCGCTAGGCGCAGCCTTTGGCCGTTTGAGGGTGGTAGGCATTTGCACAATGTTGAGGCCTTTACTCTTCCCGGCGGGCAGCTCCCTGATTTTTTCGCCATCCTTATACACTTCTATGTACATCTTACCAAAGGTGTGTCGACGACCAGCGAAGTACATAATCTCAGCGCTGGTGGTGGGATTGCTACCGACATAGTTACCACTCCCACCGAAGTTGCCGTTACCGGCACCACTGGGGTCGGGAAGAAAAGCCGGCTTGGCTTCCAGAAAGGCGACCTTCTGGGTGGTGATCTCCGGTGTGATCTGCCGCAGGGCTTCCAGGTCATCAATAATAATGACGCCCCGGCCGTGGGTAGCCATGACTAGGTCCGACTCGCGGGGGTGAATGACCATGTCACGAATACCGACCATCGGCAGGTTGTTACGGAAGGGAGCCCAGCTGCTACCACCGTCCAGGCTGAGGTAGAGGCCGAATTCTGTGCCCAGGAAGAGTAGGTTTGGGTTGACTAGGTCCTGGCGCACGCTCAGGGCATAACCGGCGAGGTCTTTCCCGTCAAGCCTGCTCCAGGTTTTTCCACCGTCGGTGGTTTTGTAGAGGTAGGTAGCCATATCACCGGTGCGGTGGCCGTCGAAGGCGACAAAGGCGGTATTGGCGTCGTGGGGGCTGGGTTCCACGAAGGTGATCCAGGAGCCTTTGGGTAGGTCGTTCGGTAGGTTATCGTTCAGCTTAGTCCAGTTCTTTCCGGCGTCGGTGGTTACTTGCAGGTTACCATCGTCGGTACCGATCCAGACGGTATTCTTATCAACTGGGCTTTCGGCTACCGCATAAATGGTTGTGTAGTTCTCGGCAGTGGAATTGTCAATCGTAAGACCGCCACTGGTCGCCTGCTGCTGTTTGCTTTTATCGTTAGTCGTGAGGTCGGGGCTGATGCGTTCCCAGCTATCGCCCTCGTTGTTGGAACGGAATAAATACTGGCTGGCGAAGTAAATCCGCTCACCGTTCTGGCTGAGGTGGATCGGTGCATTCCAGTTGTAGCGTAGCGGATCGGTATCCGCCGTAGCGTAGGGAGCAATGTTCTTGGCTACACCGGTTTCGGTGTCGTAGCGCACCAGGTTACCACCCTGGTACTCGCTGAAAACGTAGTTGTCCTTGGTGGGGTGGCGGAAGCTATAAAAGCCGTCGCCGCCGTAGGTCTTCTCCCAATCGGCATTACTGACGCCTGCGGAGGAACGGTTGGGGGCGAACCAGCTGCCGTTGTCCTGGAGTCCGCCGTAGACGCGATAGGGCTTGGCGTTATCGACGCTGACGTGGTAAAATTGGCTAATGGGCAGGTTCATCCACATCTTAAAGGTGTTACCCCGGTCGCGGCTTTCGTAAACGCCACCGTCGGTGCCGACGAGGATGTGCTTACCGTCCGCCGGATCGATCCAGATGGCGTGGAAGTCGGAGTGGACAAAGCCGTCAAAGTTCGACCAACGTTCTGCGGCATCCTGGGAAATTATGCCTTCGCGGCCGCACTTTGCTACGATACTGGCGTCACTGGGGTCTACAGTGAGTTCACTGAAATAGAAGGGGCGGATACGGGTATTGAGGGCACTGCTGCGGTGGCCCCACGTTGCACCCGCGTCCTCGCTAAGGTACATGCCACTGGTGGAGTCAATACCTGTTTCTACGCTGGCGTAGACGGTGTCGCTGTTGCTGGGCGCGATGGCCACGCCGATGCGACCGAGTTTGCCCTCCGGAAATCCGTTCCGTAGCTCTGTCCAGTTCTCCCCGCCGTCCGTACTTTTATAAAGGCCGGATTGTCCGTTCAGGCCGGAATCAAAAGAGTGAGGGGTGCGGCGAAACGACCACATGGCGGCGTAGAGTACGTCCGGGTTACTGGGGTCGAGGCTGAGGTTGGCCGCGCCGGTATTTTCATCGAGGTAGAGCACCTTTGCCCAGGTCTTCCCGCCGTCGGTGGTTTTGTACACGCCGCGTTCCTCCCCGCTACTCCAGAGTGGGCCGAGAGCGGCTACGTACGCAACGTCCGGGTTCTCGGGGTGAACGGCAATGGCGGCAATCCGCTCGGTTCCTTCCAGCCCGAGCGATTCCCAATGATTTCCACCGTCTACACTCCGGTACACGCCAGTACCTACACTCACGCTGTTACGGGGCCAGGGCTCACCCGTACCTACATATACGATCTCTGGATTCGAGGGGGCCAGGGCGATGGCCCCAATGCTCTGGGTGTGGTCGTCGAAGATAGGCGCCAAACGGGCGCCGGCCGAGCTGGTCTTCCAGACGCCTCCTCCACCCGCACCAATATATACCGTAGCGGCGTCTGTAGGATGTACGGCCAGACAACTGACGCGGCCACTCATGACGGCGGGGCCGATCTGGCGGGCGCGCAAGTCTCCAAAGAGAGAGGAGGTAGTGGTGAAATCTTCCTGGGCGAATAGGCCGAGGCTGGTGAGTAAGAGTAGTAGGATTAAACGCATGGGTTAGTTAGGAATTTAAATAATAAAGGGGCGGGGCTATAAGCCCGCCCCAGAGGTATTATGGACTGTGTTGTAGGGACAAGGCATGCCTTGTCCCTACAACTGGCACCTTATGTAACCGTGATTCCTGCGGAATCACTGGCAGAATATCCTGGCGGAATACCCTGGGTATAAATGCTTATTTGCGGGTGATTTACTTCAGCTCAAAAATAGCTTGATCCACCTCCACGTTCATTTCTCCTCCGGTCATGGTGAGCTTCTGGAAGGTAGTACCGTTGATCTTCATGTCCATAAACATGGGGATCATCAGACCTTCGACCTCCTGGTAGTCGCTTATGTACGTCTCTACGGTCATTCCCTTCATCTGGCCTGCCTTGCCGACGGAAGATACCATGATGGGCACCATGTTCTCGGTTTCAAAGTAGTAGGTCTTGTCGTACGCGCCCTCGTTGGTAACACGAATGCCATAGGTAGGCGTGCCTTCAACTTCCTTACCCTCTGCCGCTTCCAGTTTGAAGCCACGGTTGGCGTAGTCGATGAATACGTCGAGGAACTCTTCCTCCTTGAATTCATTAGTCTCTTCCTCCGACATGGCGGTTTTCTCATTGATGCCCTGCAGTGGGAAGAGCATCCAGGCAGTTTTACCATTGAAACCTTGTTCCATTTTACTGCCCATAATAGACACTTCCTGGTAAAATTTGTTGCCTTCTGCTCGGGTCATTACGAAGGGGAATTCCTGGCCCTGCATACTGGCCTTGCCGGTAAAGCGCATGGATTTAATCTCTTTCCAGGCTTCTGCGCCTCCGATAGCTTCGAGGTAGGTCGTTACGATCTCGTCCGGGCTCGGAGCCGTTTCCTGCGCGTGCAGACCGAGGGTGAAGCATAACATTAATCCCAAAAGTATACTTAACTTTTTCATCTCAATTGGTTTGTTGCGGTTTTCCTCAAGGGGGCCGCGGTGCTTACATTAATAGCCCTAAAGATAATCAGGGCGGGGCCGCAGGTACAATGACTTGGACGAAAGGCAGGATTTTTTCGATGGATGTGTCAGATTTTATCTATCCCGATCACTTCGTGATCAATAGGTGGTTCGTACGAAGCCGAGGAGGGGTGGAGGTGTGAAACAAAATCGATCACGAAGCGATCCTGGGAGGAACCGTTGGGATACCCGGGCGCTTACCTAGTACAGTGTAATCTAAGTTCTTACCACTTATCCGCGATGCCTTTTACCGCTTGGCAGCGTTGCTTACCTCCTCACTTAGCTACGGCTAAGCTCCGGTGTAAGCGTCTCGCCAGGCGGCAAAATTCATCAGCGCCTAAGATGGCAGAACTTAATTTACACTGTACTAGTACAGTGTAATTTAAGT
>JBLHRW010000099.1:0-13296 GCA_047626445.1 Neolewinella sp. | reverse complement strand
GTTACCTGGGACTGCGTCGTTCCTCCTTGTCCCAGGCAACTCAAGTGCAGTCGCTACGCGACAAACCGAGACATTCAAAAACTTAGTTTACACTGTACTAGCGCTTTATCAGATCGATTTCTACCTGATCGCACAAAACGTCGCAGCACATTACTCCTGCCTACCAGCGGCCAATGAGGCGTATTCCAAGCTATACGTATTCCAGAAAACGCGGGGTGACAAGGGGGTCAGCGGTCCGTTTCAATGAGGCAACAACTTTGATTTGTTCGAAAAACTGGCGGCTCTGCACCGGTTTGCGGCGGGGGGTGGGTGTTATTTGTTGGGGTGAGGTTTTAGCTCCTCAATCACCTCCGGCTGCCCCCGAACCTCCAACGAAAAAATATCCGGCCTGCCGTAGTGCCCCACCACATCGAAATCCAGTTGGGCGCGGGAGATATCCTCCAGGTCGAGTGTGGCCTTGAGAATACCGGCTTCGCCGAAAAGCGGACCAGCGATGACCTCCCCAAGAGGAGAGACAATCACGCTGCCGCCAGGGCACATTTCCTCTGGTTCATTGGGGACCAGGGCCCGATGGTGTTCGGCGTACATGGACTTGGTAAAATACTGGTTACAGCCCAGTACAAAGCAGCGACCTTCGAGGGCGATGTGGCGCATAGTGGCGGTCCATGCATCGCGGGAATCTGCGGTGGGCGCCAGGTAGATTTGAACGCCTTGTTGGTACATAGCCATCCGGGCCAAGGGAAGGTAATTTTCCCAGCAGATCAAGCCTCCCAGCCGGCCGACGGCTGTTTGCACAACAACCAGCCCTTCACCTGCGGCCTCGCCCCAAAAGACACGCTCGTTACCCGTAGGCTTGATCTTGCGGTGGGTGGCCAGTAGCCCATCCGTTGGGGAGAGGTACAACATCGAACAATACAGGGTACCACCGACCCGCTCCGTTACGCCCAGCACCAGGTACACACCGTGATCTCGTGCCATGGCTTCGAGGCGGCCACGGTCTCCAGTTGCCAGATCGATGCTGTTGTTCAGGTAATCTGCGTAAAGTTGACGTCCATCGTCGGAGCGACTGCCCACCACCGCGCCAAAATCGAAGCCGCGCGGATAGCCGGGGATGAACGATTCGGGAAAAACCAGCAGGTCACATCCGGCGGCATGTTGTGCCACCAATGCCTCCGTTTTCTCCAAGGTGGCTTCTTTATCAAAGAAGGCCGGACTATCTTGAATGACCCCTACCCTGACTTGCATATTTTTTGTTAGTGATTTGGCGGTGTATCAAATATAATGGGAGTACTTAGTTTACACTGTACTAGTCCCCGTGCAGTAGAAACTTGCGAGCACCCGATCTGCCCCTACGGCTGTGAAGTTCAATGGCATAAATGCCGTTAGGTAGCTCCGGTAGCGCAATGCTTTCTCGTATTTCACCGCTACCGATAAGTTTGTGCTTCAGGACCGTGCGGCCGCTGAGATCAACGATGCGCACTCGTCCTTGCTTGGCTACCGTCCCAACCGACGCAATAATAGTCAGTTCACGACCATCCGGGCGTACCAGTACTCGGAATAGGGCATCCTGATCGGGGAGCTCCGCAGCAGAAACCAGGCCATCATATTCATGGCTGTAGAAGTCCATTCCTCCGTTCACAAGCACGTTATTGTCAAAATCAAAGAAGGTGGCGTGTTCCTGGTGCGAACCCTGCCCCCACTGCGTCCGGCAGGTAGAGCTTACCCAGGCTGGCTCCCAGTAGATCACCCCAGCTGCGCCCTGGCTGATCATCTCCTGCGTCAGGTCGATGAGCCAGCGCCGCTGGTTGGCCGGGCTGGCCGGCGCATAACCCGATTGCACTGAACTGATGATATTACCGGCTGTATCGTTGCTCTCGTTGGTCCAGATGTAGCCCGTCTCAAAAATCAGCACCTCCTTAGCTGGGTAATCGGCTTTTAGCTGACTTACAATGTCACCCGCACCCTGCATCGTCGTCGGCTGGTGCCAGGCCCAGTAGTACGACAAGCCGATTACGTCGAAGTCGGTCACGCCGTACTCTTGGAAACCGTCAAAAATCCAGCCGGCACTATTAGGGCCAGCTACGTGGATGGCTACTTTGACGTCTTTACCCGTAGCGGATTCGACGTCGCGTACGGCCTTGATTCCGCGGTTAAAAAGGGCCGCATTGCGCGGCCAGTCAAGTGCCCAGCCAGCCGCATCGGCGGCTTCCGACTGCATGATGCCTTTGTTCGTCTCGTTGCCGATCTGAACCATATCGGGCAGTAAACTGTCCGTGTCAAGGGCCATCAGTGTTGAGTACACGTAATTATACAGGGAGTCCTGCAACTTCGGCAGATCGTTGACCACGCCAGCCCAGGCAGCGGGTACGATCTGCCGGCCGGGATCTGCCCAGGTATCGGAAAGGTGAAAATCGAGCAGAACGTCCATCCCTTGTTCCTTAGCGCGGGCAATGCTGCGCTTTATATCAGCAAAATCGCTGTAACGATTACCGTCGTTGAGCCCGTCGTGCCAGCTCGGTGTATGCCAGAGGCGGAGGCGGACCAGGTTCGCACCCGCGTCGGCAAAGATGGCGTAAGGATCTTTCTCCGTCCCGTCCTCCTTATAACGGACGCCACAGTCGTCCATTTCGTTTACGTAACTCAAGTCAGCACCGAGATAAAAATCCGACTGGGCCTTACCGTAAACCCCCGTAAGCATCAGGGCAAAAAAAAGTGCTAGTTTTACTAAAGAAGTCTTCATGATATAAGCGGTTGTATATTGAGAAAGGAAGGTACTCCAGCACCCACGTCAATTAAGAAAGTGGGTACTGGAGTACCCGTAGTAAGAAGACATAAGCCGGAGTTAATACCCAGCATTTTGCCGTAGCTCCGGATTAGCCAGCAATTCCGCTTCCGGAATCGGAAAAAAATTGCGGTAGGCTTCGGTAGCAACCCCTTCCCGCACGCCACCTTTCCAGGGCCAGGCGGCACCCGTGGTAAACCCGCCGAAGCGTATCAGGTCAGTACGGCGAAAGCCTTCCCAGTAAAGCTCACGTACGCGCTCACTTTCCAGGTACTCCAGGCTAAAGTCTGCTTCAGTAACCGGTTGATCGGCGCCGGCGCGGGTGCGAAGTTCGTTTAGGTAGCCAAGCGCTACCACGGGGTCGCCATCCAGGCCTCCCCGCAAGGTGGCCTCTGCGTAAGTCAGGTAGATTTCACCGAGGCGGAAAAGTGGAAAATCCGTATCGGGGAAGGTCTCGTTGCTGCCAGCCACGCCTTCGCGGCTCAGGTTGGTGTACTTGGGCAGGGCGTAGCCATCCTGAAAGTCGTTGATCCGTTCGATCTCCAGAGACTGACCGTTAGTGTAGAAAACGGCACGCAGGTCGGTAAATGGCTGACGGGTAAATTCAGTTACCAGAGCGGAGGTCGTCCGCAGCCCCGACCAGGCTCCACTCACACCGTAGTCTGCGGGATCCATCCGGCCGCCAATGGCGGCGTGTACCAGGTACGTCATTCCTCCCCACGTTTGGGTATTGCGTCCGTCAAAAGGGATGGCGTAGATGATTTCTTTGGAGGTATGGTTATCGGTTCGGAAGAGGTGGTGGTAGTCAGGTTCCAGTTCATATACGCCTGCCTCAAGCACCCGACGGCAAGCCCGCAGGCATTCGTCGTAGCGCAACTGCCCCACGTAGGTTTCGGCGTTGAGATAAAGGCGGCTTTGCAGCGCCCACACGGCGGCGCGGTCGATTCGGCCATAGTCGCCTTCCCCGGGAGCGGGGATAAAACCCTGAATATCATGCAATTCGGATTCCAAGAAGGCAAATATTTCTCCACGGTTGGCCTGGGGTAATTCGCTGCCCAACGGCGTATCTTCGAGGTAAAGCGGAAGACGACCGTAAAGGTCTAGACCGTGGCAATAACTTAGGGCACGCAGGAAGCGGGCTTCGGCGCGAAAAGAAGGTATTTGCTGTCGCACCTCAAGGCTTACCTGGCGCTCGGTTAATTTGGGTTCGGTGCTTTGCCGAAGAAACTCATTGACCTGCGCGATCTGGAAAAATAGACGGCTGTACATGGTACGGACAAACTGATTATCGCTTGTCCAGCTGTGAAAATGGAGATCGGGCAGGCCCTCGTCTGTCCAGCCGATAATGACTTCATCGGTGGTCAACTCTTGTAGTTGCCAGTACTGGCGGAGGTAGCTGCTGAAGCCCTCATCGATATTCTGTAAATCGGGGTCCCCATCCGGCCCTTGCTGTCCGGTTACGGCCAGGCCAGCGTAGATACGCGCCAAGAAGGCGCGATAACTGCCCTCCTCGGCGAAGAACACTTCGGCCGATTCCGTGCTGCGGGGCTCGACCTCCAGCCGGGTGCAGGCGGAGGAGAATAGTAGTAAGGCGGAAATGAGCAAGTAGCGAAGCATGAAGAGGTACAGGGCTTGCAATTATTGTAAGATTTATAAAATTTATGCGCGGACGCGGGATGCAAAAATCGGTCTGGGCGATGCTTCCGAAGTCCTTACATTGCACCTGCGGCCCCGCCAAAAAAGAGCGGCCAGCAAACCAAAACCTGCCGGCCACCCCTTTAAATAAGTCGATTAGTTCATCGTCAGCGAATAACTGTAAATCGCCTTAGTGAGGTCCAGTACTACGGTGTAGCTGCCAGACTCCGCTACGGCGATATCTTCACCATTGTATTCCAGTGTGAGGTCACCACCAACGTCACCCATATTCAGGTCCCAAGCGTCGTTGGCGCGGAATTTGATGAACTCCCCTCCAATCAAGTCAAGCGTCAGGCTGTGCAGGCCGGTAGCCGGGTCATATACCATGTCGGTATCCGAATCCCAGCCTGTCGGCGTAGCCGAACCAATCAAACCCCAACTGGCAGGAGAAGCCGAGTAGGTGAGGTCATTGATGTTGACGTTCAGGCGATAAAGACCGGCCGCACCGGTCACGATGTCGGCACCGTTACTTTCCAGCGTACCGTCCGCGCCGTCGTCGCCGAAATTCTCGTCCCAGTTCGGCATCGTGGTGAATTTAAAGGGATTTTCGGGGGCATCGAAAAAGACATAACCGTCGTAAACCCCGTTATCTTCCACGCTGTAAATGTTCGGCGCGCTGGCCGGGTCCCAGCCCTGGTGAGCACCCGGAACGAAGAGCCTGGGGTACTCGATTTCGGACTCAAAGGGCGTCACATTCAGGGTAATGGGGCTGGAGATCAGTACGTTATTATCGGCCGCCTGGCCAACTCTGGCCTGCACACGTACCTCCACTGCCTGGCTCACGCCACTGGGCAGGCCACGACCGATCAGCAGGTTGTTTACGCTACCATTTTTAACCGAGGCGGACAATGCGTTGATTGCCGGAACGATCGACACGACCTCGCCAAAGTTATTGCCCGCCAGGTCCATCTCCACGGTGTAGAGGGCACCTGCGGGGAAACCAAAGTCGGCTGCACTCCAGGTGAAGGTGGCGAATTCATCGTCTCCGGTGCCTTCGACGATGACAATGGAGGCACCGTCGGCCGGGGCGGAAATGGCCGAAGCCGCGCCCGGCGTCAGTACCGGGTCGAAGGTCTCTTCCTCACAAGCCGTGAAGCAGAGCAGAATCGCCGCAAAGACGAAAAGGAAATGTTGCTTTAACATTATTTATTTTTTGTTTTAGTAAAAAATTTCGAGTTCCCGGTTGCCAAGTTGCTAGCGTATAATCCGTGGCAACTCGGCAACCGGCAACGGTCTAGTACCCCGTATTCTGCTGCAGATTGGGATTAGCGCCAATGTCCGATGCCGGAATCGGGAAGACGTCGAAGTGCGAAGCAACCTGCGTTCCGCCGGGTGCTCCCCCTTTCAGGGGCCAAACGTAGTCGCCGTCGGAGAACTGACCGAAGCGCACGAGATCCGTACGGCGATGGCATTCCCAGTAGAGTTCGCGAGCGCGCTCGTCGAGGAGGAACGGCAGGTCGAGGTCGCTGTTCTGGATATTACCTGCCGTACCGCCGTAAGCGCGTTCGCGCAGACGGTTGACGTAGGTCACCGCTTCGTCGCGGCTGCCACCACCACCACGCAGCATGGCTTCTGCGTACATCAGGTAAACGTCACCGAGGCGGAACATCAGGAAGTCGATATCGGGGAAGGTCAGGTCAGAGCCCGTGATACCCTCACGGGTTACGTTCTTGAACTTAGTCACTGCGTAGCCCTGAGTAAACTGGGATACATCTTCTATTTCCAGGGTCTGGCCCTGGGTGAAAAACATCGCGCGGCTGTCGGAGGCAGGTACTTCCACACCAAAGGTGTAGTCAGGCTTGTTCAGAAAGAGGCTGACCTTGTAGAACCCGTCGGTTGTTATAGCGATGTTGTCGCCATTTTCTTCCAGCAGGCCGTCGGCTCCGCTGTCCCCGTAGTTCAGCTCCCAAGCATCGTTGGCCCGGAATTTGATATCCTGGCCGCCGGTCAAGGCTACTTCCAGTTCCCAGGCGCCCGTTTCCGGATTGTAGGTCATGTCAGTATCGGTATCCCAGCCGCCGGGGGTAGCACCGCCGATGAGGCCCCACTGCATTTTCTCCGTCGTAAAAGTAAGGCCGTCAAGGTCGACAACGAGGCGGTAGAAGCCCGCCTCCGCTACGGAGATATTGTCACCACCGTTCAGCACCAGGCCGCCACTGCCCTCAGTACCGTAAGCTTCGTCCCAGGTACCGTTAGCAAATTTAAATTCAAGTGATTCCACGTCGGGGGCGAAGTAGACGTATCCTTCGAATACGTTGCCTTCTCCTTTTTTAGCGAGAGCAGTAGCGTCATCTTCGGGGTTCCATCCCTGGTAAGCACCGGGTACGTTCAGCAGCTCATAGGTATTGTTGGGGTCTACGGGGGTGTTGACAACCTGCCCGCCGCCACCGGCGGAAGGAAACTTGGTCACCAGGGCGCTCGTCACGCGAGTACCGCCCCAGCCACCGTCGAGGCCAAAAGCTGCGGGGTCCATCTCGCCGCCAACGGCAGCGTGAGCCACGAAGGTCATGCCCCCCCAGGTACGGGTGTTCTGCCCATCAAATAGTATGGGGAAGATCGTCTCCGGGCTATTGCCGTTGTCGGCTACGTAAAGGTTGGCGTAGTCGGGTTCCAGGCTGAAGCCGGCGTCGATAATTTTCTGGCAGTTGGCCAGGCAGTCGGCGTAGCGATCGGTGCCAACGTGGGCCTCGGCGTTGAGGTACATTTTGGCCAACAGCATCCACACGCCGGCGCGGTCGGCGCGGCCGTATTCATTTTGGCGCGCGTCGATCATTTCGCCTTCAATGGCGAGTAGTTCGGATTCGACATAAGCGAAGAGCTCACTAGCCGAAGCCTGCTGAGGGAAAAAGGCCCCTACGGCATCTGCCTCAGTAACGAAGGGTACATTGCGGTACAAATCCAATGCGTGCCAGTAACTGAGGGCACGCAGGAAGCGGGCCTCAGCGCGATACTCCACTACGCGGTTGGCCACGTCCCCCGTTTGGTTGCGGCTCGCCAGCTTTTCATCGCTGCTTTCGCGGATGAACTCATTGGCCAGGCTGATCTGGTAAAAAATCCGGTTGTACATCGCAGTAACGAACTCGTTGGAGGCGTTCCAGTCCTGATCTTCGTAGTCATGAATGTTGCCGTCGTTCCAGGCAATCACGGCTTCGTCGGTGCTCAGTTCCTGGGCTTTCCAGTACTGGCGCAGGTAGGTAGAGAAGCCCTCGTCGATGCCACTAATGTCCGGTTGGCCGTTTGGGCCCTGCTGACCGGAGACGGAGAGGCCCGCGTATAGCTTGGCCAGCACCTGCTCGTAGGCGGCGGGGTCGTCGTAAACTACGTCAGCCGTAAAAACATCGGGGTCAAGCGGGACCGTATCAAGGTCATTGAAACAGGCGGTAAAGCCAGTAGCCATTGCCAATAATAGCAAGGCGGTAAAGAATTTATTCATTGTTGTACTCATAATAGCACTCATGTTAAAAGTTAACGCCGACGCCCAGCAGGACGGTGCGGGCACGGGGATAAATGTTGTTGTCAATGCCACCGCTTACTTCGGGGTCGATACCGTCGTAGTCGGTGATCAAAAGCGGATTCTGTACGGTCAGGTAGGTACGGACGCTGCTGCCCGCTCCAACCAAATCGTCGAAACGATAACCCGCCGTGATATGGTCTAAACGGAAGAATGACGCATCACGAACAAAATAATCGCTAAAGTACCGGGGTATCGAAAAATCTATCTCTCGAATTTCAGGTAGGGTGTTCGTTACAAAACCAGTACTGTTCACCAAGTTGTTGTAGCTGATGCCGCTTTCGTTATTGTTGTAGACGTGGTTCCCAAAGCTGGCACGGCCAGCCGTAGAGAGGTCGAAACTGCCCACGTTGTAATTCAGCGTCATACCAAAGAAGCTCTTCGGTGCGGGGTCTTCGTAGCGATAGAGGTCGTCGGTATTGACGGTTCCGTCACCGTTCCGATCCACGTAAACGTCCTCAATGGGCACGCCACTTTCATCGTAAACCTGCTCGTAAACGTAGAAAGAGCTGGCTGCGAAACCAACGCTGTGAATCTGGATGTTGTT
The DNA here is from genome assembly GCA_047626445.1 of Neolewinella sp. Classification (GTDB taxonomy): domain Bacteria; phylum Bacteroidota; class Bacteroidia; order Chitinophagales; family Saprospiraceae; genus Neolewinella. The sequence goes on along the minus strand of JBLHRW010000099.1, from coordinate 4,761 downwards.
GCCAACGCCGCCGGCGATGCGGCCGGTAGCCACCCCGGCATAAGTTGGGTCTTCGGTGGCGGTCAGGCGGGTGATCTCGTTGTTCTGAATCGTGAAATTAACCGCTATTTCCAGGCTACTGTTCTTCGTCTTGTAGGGTGTACCGTTCAGGCTGATTTCGATACCGTTGCCCTTCAGGTCTCCTACGTTGGAGGTGATGAAGTTAGTCAGGTTCGTCCCTGCTGGCACGGGGATAAAATTCAGTAGATCGGAGGTTTCCCGGGTGTAGTACTCGATCGATCCGTTCAGGCGGTCATTGAAAAAACCGAAGTCGACAGCGAAGTTCAGGGTCGAGGATTCTTCCCACTTAAGACCGGAGTTGTAGCCTTCGGGGCGCAACGTAGTAATGAAGCGATCACCAAACTGGTAGCGGGCATTGTCGAAGCTGCTCAGGTAAATGGCCTGAGAAGGGTAGAAACCACCTACGTCCTGCTGCCCGGTCACACCGTAACCTACACGAAACTTGAGGTTATTGAGGCCGCGCTCATTATTGACGTTATTAACGACTTTATACGCGGCAGCAGCGGAAGGGAACAAACCGTAGCGGTTGTCTTCGTTGAAACGGCTGGAGCCATCCCGGCGCAGTGTCCCCGTAAGCACCACGCGTTCGCCAATAGAAAGATTGGCACGGCTGAACAGGGAAACCAGGAAATACTCCGAGGGGTCACGGCCTTCCACGATATTTGCCGGGGTACCGGCGGCATCGGAGTTTCGGAAAGTGCTTTCCTGGAAGAAATTCTGCCAGGAGTAACCGCCGAGAATGTCGAGGCGGAAACCTTCAAATTCCTTCGCGTAGTTGAGGTAGAATTCCAACAGCTCATTCTTCCGCTGCTGGCTGTAAACGTTGTTGACACCCCCCCCGGTGCTCTCGTCAAAAGAGAAAGCAGCGGTCGTTGGAACGATTCGCATCCCGTCTCCTTGGGAGTTGTCGTAGGCCATGTTCAGATTGGCGCGAAGTTCAGGGAGGAAAGGCATCCGGTAATCGGCCGAAAAGCTGGCGATGTAACGGTTGACCGTAGACTCGTCCTGCGCCTGCTCTAGCAGGGCCAGTGGGTTACTGGGGGACATGGTATTAGGGTTGCCGTTAGCCTGAGCGATGTAATTGTAGCCGCCAAACTGGTTGTCCGCAAACACCGGCTGGGTAGGGTCGAAAGCCAGAGCGGAACCCAAGGCACCACGGTTGGCAAAATCATTTCGGTTATTCACCCCTTTAAAACCAACGTTAAGCTGCAGGGTGTTTTCGAAGAACCCCGGGTTCAGGTTCAGGCCGTAGGTAATACGGGAAAACTGGTCGGTCTTCAGCACGCCCTCCTGGTTGGTGTAACCAACGGAAGCACGGTACGGAAGCGACTTGAAAGCGCCCGTAGCACTCACACTGTGGTTATGAAAAAGGGAGTTCTGCAGTACTTCCTCCTGCCAGTCGGTATTGGCATCACCCAGCAGGCCCAGCTCGGTGCTACCTTCACCAAAACGCTCAGTGATCAGGGCACGGTACTCCTCGCCGCTCAGTGGGTCCAGCGTATTGACGGGAGAACTGATGCCCACGCTGCCGTTGTAAGACAGCTTGAGGTCAGTGCCTTCCTTGCCTTTCTTGGTTGTGATAATCACCACACCGTTGGATGCCCGCGAACCGTAGATGGCCGTAGCCGAGGCATCTTTGAGTACCGTGAAGGTCTCAATGTCATTCGGGTTAACCAGGTTCAGCGGGTTGCGGCTACCGCTCACGCCGTTAGTCTCGATCGGTACGCCATCGATCACGATCAAAGGAGAATTACTAGCACTCAGCGAAGAACCACCCCGAATCCGAATCTGCGCCCCACCACCCGGCGTACCGTCAGTAGTAATTTGCACGCCCGCCACCTTACCAGAAACAAGCTCCTGGGCCGAGGTAATCGCGCCCTGGTTAAATTCCTTGGCAGAGACGGTTTCCACAGAGCCGGTAGCATCTTCCCGCTTCACAGTACCGTAGCCGATCACGACTACTTCATCCAGCTGGGCACCAGACTGCATTAAAACGTCGACCGTTGAGAGGCTACCAACCTCGATGGTTTGGTTGGCGTAGCCCGTGTAGGATACGTCGATAGAAGTGACGCCAGCGGGAAGTTCAAGGCTGTACTTACCGTTGAAGTCAGTCACGGTGCCCACATCGGTACCCGTTGCCAGCACGTAGGCACCGATCAGGGGGGTTCCCGTCTCGTCGTCTGTAAGCGTCCCCGAAATGGTCCGCTGCGCAAACACCGACTGCGCGGCCAGCAACAGGCCGAACAGCAAGAGGCCGCTCTTAAAAAAACTATTGACTTTAAGCTTCATATTACTTTTTTTTAGAAAAAATTTTTACAACCTATTGTCGAGGAGTTGTACTCCGAGCACGGCCCACCGAAGGCGGAAAAAGCTCGGAAAAGTCCTACGCCATTTAAAAGTCTATGCTAAACCCAGCTACAACCGAGCGTGAGCGAGGAAATATCAGATCATCGATCCCGTAGCGTGGTACGTCTGGATTACCACTCACATTACCAATCTCGGGGTCGAGGCCGCGGTAGGCCGTGAGCGTGAATACGTTCTGTAAAGTCAGGTAAAGTCTCCCCGCCGGTGCTTTATCGTTCTTCGGCAGGGCATAATCAACCGTCAGCGCGTCCATCCGCAGGAAGGACGCGTCTTCGATGAAGTAATCCGAGAAAAGCTGCTGGGAGCGAAAACCCGACTCCCGGATATCAATCGGTACATTCAGCAATTCCGGCGCCGACAGGATGCGGTCGTAGCTTTCGCTGACCGCCGCCAGGTTGTTATACACGTAGTTACCGGTCTGGGCGCGCAGGCTGGCGTGCAAGCCCCACCGCTTTACGTGCAGGCTCGACTGCAGGCCCCCAAACAAGGTCGGTGCGGGTTGATGAAAAGCCCGTTTATCGCGGTCATTCACCTGGCCGTTCCCGTCGGTGTCTTCGTAGATGTCGGCGAGGTTCACCCTTCCATCGCCGTTGTGGTCGATGCCGTCAATGAGCGGCCGGCCGTTGCGGTCGCGCTTGTGGGCAAAAACGTAGAAAGCGTTGAGCGGCTCACCCTCGCGGTAGATCTGAATGGTGTTACCCCTGCCGCCGCTGATGGCGCCCGTGCTGATGGCTCGGAATTCACGGTCGGGGGCTGGCCCTAGGGAAAGCACGCGGTTTTTGTTCGTCGCCAGATTAAAACTCACGTTCCAGCTCACGTTTCGCTTATCGATCAGCTTCAGGTCTGTGCTAAGCTCGAAGCCATGGTTCCGGATGCTGCCAACGTTGGTCAACACCACGTCGGAAAGATTGGAGCCGGCGGGCACGACCACGCGGGAAAGCAGGTCATTCGTCACCGAGCGATAGGCTTCAACTACGGTGCGCAGGCGACCATCGAAAAAGACTGCCTCCAAAGCTACTGTGGTGCTTACTGTTTGCTCCCATTTCAGGTCGGTGCTGATGGCGTTAGGGCGGGCCGTAACGAGGTATTCGTTACCGAATGGGAAGCGTACTTCGTTGCCGCCGAGGGAGAATGTGGGCAGGTACTGATAGTCGCCGATCTCCTGGTTGCCGGTAATGCCCCAGCCGGCGCGTAGCTTTAGCTCGTTGAGCCAGCCGGGTCGATTGGCCAGGAAGTTCTCTTCGGTCAGGCGCCAGGCGACCGAAGCGGCCGGGAAGCTCGCCCAGCGGTTGTTGGGGCTGAAGCGGGAGGATCCGTCGGTCCGGAAACTGGTGGTGAGGTAGTAGCGGTGGTCCCAGTCGAAACTACCCCGACCGAAGAAGCTCGCCAGGCGGTTCTCCTGAAATAGAGCGCTGTTGGACCTGCGGTCGCTGAGGGGTACCTGGCCGAAGACATAGTCCGTTGTTTCAATGCCCAGATAGTGCTCCCAAGGGAAGTCTGCCACGAAATGCTGGTAGGTATGGCCGGCAGTAAGGCCAAGCCCCAGGTGGCCGCCGGCCAGGCGGCGGTCGTAGTTCAGGTAAGTTTCGGCCAGATGGCTGCGGCGCTGCTGGCGGGCCAGGCGGAATTCACCCTGATTAGCAAACTGGTAACGGACTGTGGCGGGGGCAAACATGCTGCGGCGTCCGTTAGTGACGTCGGTACCGAGGTAGAGCGTAGCTTTTAGATGCGGCGCGAACGCAGGTGTATAGTTGGCTTTAAGATGAGCAAGCAGGCGGAACGTGCGTTCTTCGTCCCGAACCTGGTCTGCTTCCCCATTCGGGTTTTTGATCGTGAGGTCGTTCTGGTACTCGAAGTAACCGCCCCAACGGTTACCCGGCTCAAAAACTGACTGCGTCGGATCGAAGGCGTAGGCGTAGTTAAAAATAGTCGGAGAAACTAAGCGATCCGTCACCCGCCCCAGCTTCGCATCCACCGTAATTTCTAACTGGCGGTTAAATAAGTTGTGACGACCATTAAAGGAAATATTCAACCGATCGGAGTCGGCTCCTTTGATAATGGAGGCCCGGTTGAGGTAGCCGGCCGACACCCGGTAAGCAGAGCGGTCGTTGCCAGCACCATAGCTCAGGGTATGCTGTTGGCTGAGCGCGGAAGCCAGAATCTCCGACTGCCAATCGGTATCCGCCTCCCCGAGTTCGGGCAGGCGCCAGGGGGCTATATCTCCGACGAGTTCACGGAAGCCAGCCGCGTCATGTATCGCCAACTTAGCCGTAGGGCGGGCAACCGAGACCCAGCCGCTGTATTTCAACTTCGGCTTATGGTACAGCTTGCTCTGGC